>JBATBW010000041.1:0-11382 GCA_049662565.1 Erysipelotrichaceae bacterium
GATGTAGGATGTTTACATGGTGCGTTATCAAATATTGAAAAGCAAGTTGTAATGGAAAAGTTTAAAGATGGTAAATACCAAATATTGGTGACTACTACAATTATTGAAGTTGGTATTGATGTGAAAAAAGCTAATGGAATGATTGTTTATGATGCGCAAAGGTTTGGTTTAAGTCAATTACATCAATTAAGAGGTCGCGTAGGACGAGGGGATTGTGCTGGTTATTTTTATATGCTTAGTGATAGTGATGATGAAAGAGTTGTTGATCGTTTATCTTTTCTTGCGAGTCAAAAAGATGGGTATAAGATTTCTTTGTATGATTTGAAGTATCGAGGTTTTGGAGAGTTATTAGGGGCTAAACAAAGCGGCCAGTTTAATTTTAAATATTGTGATTTTATTACTGATGAAAATTTAATAACTAATATCTATCAAATCGTTAAAAAACTATTTGATAAAAATTTAATAAGTGATAAAATGAAAGTGTTAGTATTACAAAATATAGAGAAAGTTGATTAGGTGTGTATGGAAATCGAAAAGTTATTTGATAAGTATCAAATAAATCAAGAAGTTACTAATCTTGTCAAACGCGCTTTCTATCATTCTTCTTACATTCATGAGCATCACAAAAAACAATCAAATGAACGTTTAGAGTTTGTGGGAGATGCGGTATTACAGTTATATAGTGCTGATAAACTATATAATATCTACCAAATAGATGAAGGGGAAATGACGAAATTAAGGTCGTTATTAGTATGTGAGCGAACGTTGGCAATTTATAGTAAAGAAATTGGTCTTGATAAGTTGTTATTATTAGGGGCGGGCGAGGAAAAGACCGGTGGACGTCAAAGAGACTCAATCCTTGGTGATTTATTTGAAGCATTTTTAGGATCGCTTTATTTGTCATATGGATTTGAATGTGCAAATAAATTTTTAGATCAAACTATTTTAAAATATTTTTATAATCAGGAAGACTTAAAAACTATTGATTATAAAACTAGTTTACAAGAATACGTTCAGGCGGATATTCGAAAACCTTTATATTATCATTTGATTAAAACTAGTGGTCCTTCTAATGATCCGACCTTTGAAATTGAAGTTTTATTGGATGATATTGTCTTAGGTAAGGGTATTGGTAAAACAAAGAAGAAAGCTGAACAAGAGGCAGCGAAAAACGCCTTAAACATATTGGTTAAATAAGGAGGTAAATATGTTTAAAATTATTGATAAGAAACAATTAAGTTCTAACATTTTTGAAATGGAAATTGATGCGCCATTGATCACTATCAATTACAAAATTGGTCAATTTGTTATCATTCGTATTGATGATAAAGGGGAACGTTTTCCGCTTACTATTGCGCGTTGTAATAAAGAAAAAGGCTCAATTAGTATTATTTACCAAGCAATTGGGGCAAGCACGATGTTGTTGTCGCAATTGAATATTGGTGATTTTATCAAGGATGTTGTTGGCCCTTTAGGTCATCCAACTGATTATCCTGAAAGTGCGAGAAAAGTATGTATAATTGGTGGTGGTGTTGGCAATGCGATTGCTTTTCCGCAAGCTATTTATGCGACTTCAAATAATTTTGATACTGAAATATTAGTTGGTTTTAGAAATAAAGAAGCGATTATTTTAGAAGATCAATTTAAGGCTTTAACTGATAAAGTATATATTGCGACTGATGATGGTTCTTATGGGTTTAATGGGAATACTAATCAATTATTGATGGAAAGATTAAAAGAAACTACATATGACTTAGTCATTGTTATTGGGCCAATTTTGATGATGAAAGCGATTGGTAAAACATGTGCAGAACATAATATTAAATGTCTAGCGAGTTTAAATCCAATTATGATTGATGGAACTGGTATGTGTGGTGGTTGTCGTGTGCGAGTTGGTGGACAAACTAAGTTTGCTTGTGTTGATGGGCCGGACTTTGATGCGACTTTAATCGATTTTGATGATTTAAATACCCGTAATAAGACTTATCGGTGTGAAGAACAAGATCATGTTTGTAGAATTAGAGGTGAAAAGTAATGAGTACAGTAAATAGAAACGAAATGCCTGTCCAAGATGCGGATGTACGTAATAAAAATTTTAGTGAGGTTGCTTTAGGTTATACTTTAGATATTGCGAAAGATGAAGCTAGTAGATGTTTGAATTGTAAGAATGCTCGTTGTATTCAAGGTTGTCCAGTAAGTGTTAATATTCCGGATTTTATTCAAAAAGTTAAAGAAAATGATATCAATGGTGCATTTGATATTGTTAGTAATAACCATGGATTCTTAAGTATTTGTGGTCGTGTTTGTCCTCAAGAAAATCAATGTGAAAAATATTGTATAAAAGGTATCAAGGGTGAAAGCGTCGCAATTGGTCGTTTAGAAAGATTTGTTGGTGATAATCATACGAATACTAAAATTACTAAAGTGGAATCAAATGGTATTAAAGTAGCTTGTGTTGGTAGTGGTCCAGCTTCTTTAGCTTGCGCTAATGAATTAAACGCCCGCGGATTTGATGTAACTATTTATGAAGCTCTACATGTTTTAGGTGGAGTTTTACAATATGGTATTCCAGAATTTCGTTTGCCAAAAGCAGTGGTTAATCGAGAAATTAATGCCTTAATTGAAAAAGGTGTTCATATGGTTACGGATGTTGTCATTGGTCGTACTTTGACAATTTCACAGTTACAAGAACAAGGTTTTAAGGCTATCTTTGTTGGTAGTGGTGCGGGATTGCCGCGTTTTATGGGTATTGAAAATGAAAATGCGGTTGGTGTATTTAGTGCCAATGAATATTTAACTCGTGTTAATTTAATGCATGCTTATGATGATGAATATGCAACACCAATTAAGAAATACGAAAAAGTTTGCGTTGTTGGTGGCGGTAATGTGGCGATGGATGCTGCGCGTTGTGCGAAACGTTTAGGTGCTGATGTATCGATTGTTTATCGTCGTAGTCAAAAAGAAATGCCGGCGCGTTTAGATGAAGTTGAACATGCTTTAGAGGAAGGTATTCATTTAGTGGAATTAACTAATCCGACGAAAGTTATCATTAACGAAGATGGCGCTATTAAAGGCTTAGAATGTGAAAAAATGCAATTAGTACAAAGCGATAGTGGACGTGCTAGTGTTAAACCAATTAGTGATAGTTTACATGTGATTGATTGTGATTGTATGATTATGTCGATTGGTACAGTTGCCAATCCGATTATTGGTCAAACAAGTGATATTGGGACAAATGATTATGGTTTAATTATTGTCGATGAAGATCAAATGACAACAGTGGATAATGTTTATGCTGGTGGTGATATTGTAAGTGGTGCAGCAACTGTTATTCTAGCGATGGGAGCAGGTAAAAAAGCTGGTAATTCCATTGCGGAAAAGCTTTTAGCTAAATAATGCAAGAATTATTTCAAAAACAGATAAAAAATCTAGGGATAAGTGATTCAACTTATCCCGAAATTTTTCAAATTAGTTTGGAAAGACCACCGCTTTATAATAAAAATGAACAAAGTTTAATTTTGTTTTTACATAGTAAAAAACCTTTAAACTTTAGTTTGTATCAATTGATCACCAATAAATATGCCAAAAAGTTGCAAGTTAATGTTAAGTTAAATGTTGCTTGTGACTTAGTTGATATTACTATTTCTAATTTACAGAAATATTTAGATGAAGTTTTATATAATGATTTACATATCGATGAACAAATATTAGTTTCTATTGATGAGAAAACTAATTCTTTTGCGTTGTTAGTTACTAATGATTTACAAAAAGATAAAATAGAATTAGCGTTACCTAATATCATTAGTTGTTTGCATAACTATGGTATTAATGTTAAATTTAGTGTTAAATTAAATGAAATTAAATTTGAACAAAGAACTGTTGAAGTAGCCCAAAGTAAGAAGTATCGGGTTAATATTAACAATTATCAAAATGTTCTTTTAAAAGATATTCAACCTTCAAGAAATAAGATAGCGGTTAGTGGTTTTGTTTATGAAGTTGAAAATCGTGACAACAAAAGCAAAAAAACGATGAGCCAATCATTTATTTTAATGGATGATGATAATGCGATTCGTTGTACGCGTTTAAGTAGTACTTTTTTTCCTAAAGATTATAGTAAGAACTGGGATTATGAGGCATTAGAATTATTTGTGAATAAAACTGGTAGAGGAAAACATTATATTACTATTTACGGGACTTATTTATATGATGATAAATTTTTAAAGGATCATATTTTTAATATTGAAGAATTAGAGTTTACAAGTCCTTTGAAAGTAGAAAAAGATAGTGCGTCGATACCACGTTATGAATTACATTCACATACTAATATGAGTGAGATGGATGGCGTATGCGAACCTAGTGATATTGTGAATCAAGCATTTGCGATGGGTTTAAGTGGAATTACTATTTGTGATCATAATGTTGTTCAAGGATTTCCATCAGCATATAATGCCTATAAAGCGATAAAGAAAGGAAATCCGGATACGAATTTTAAGGTTACTTTTGGAGTAGAAGGTGATGTTGCACGTCCTTTAATCAATGTTTATCAAAGTAAGGATATTAATTTATCCGATGCATCTTATGTCATTTTTGACTTGGAAACAACGGGTTTATCAAGTGATTATGACAAAATTATTGAGTTTGGGGCGGTGAAATTACAAGATGGTAATGTCATTGAATCGAAACAATTCTTTATTAATCCGCAAAGAAAGATATCATCTTTTATTAGCGGTAAGACTAATATCACTGATATGGATGTGAAAAATGCTCCGATATTTGAAGAGTGTTACCAAGATATTTTAGATTTCTTTGGTGATAGCATTTTAGTTGCGCATAATGCGACTTTTGATATTGGTTTTATTAATGAGAGTTTAAAGCGGATTGGTCAACCAAAGTTAACTAATCCTTATATCGATACATTGGCGGTTTGTCGTAGTTTATATAAAGAAAGAACGAAGTATTCTTTAGGGGCAATTGCCCGTAGCTTATCTATTACTTATGATGATGAAGTAGCGCATAGAGCGGATTATGATGCGGATATTTTAGGAAATGTCTTTGTTCGTTTATTAAAAGATTTAGGTGATATTTCGATTACTAATTTAAATGATTTGAGTAAATTTGGTTATCAAAATTATTTTGGACAGGCTAATAAGAATCATGTGACTATTATTGCGAAAAATAATGCGGGTTTAAAACGATTGTTTGAATTAATTTCTTTATCACATACAACTTATTTATCTTTATTAGGTAAGGTTAATGGAAAAAAAGAAGGCGATGAAATTAAGGCAGAGCCGAAGATTCCTCTTGATGAATTAGTTAATGATCGTGATAATCTATTGATTGGTTCTAGTTGTTTAAATAATGAGATTTTTGAATTAGCTTGTAATAGAGGGTTTGATGAATTAGTTGAGTCTATGGCTTTTTATGATTATATTGAGATTCAGCCTTTAGACCATTACCGTCATTTGATTACTCGTCATGTCATTCCGGATAATGAAAGATTACAATTGATTATTGAAAAGATTATTAAAGCAGCAAATGTTGCGGGTAAATTGGTTGTGGTTAGTGGTGATGTTCATTATGCTAGTTTAAAACAAAAACAATATCGTGATGTTTATATTTTCTCGCAAGGGATTGGTGGCAAACGTCATCCTTTATATTCATATAATGCGATTGATCGCAGTAATTTTGTTAGTCCAAATCAACATATACAATATACGGATGAAATGAAGAAACATTTTAATTTTTTAAATGATGAAAAACTTGTCGATGATATTGTGGTAAATAATCCTTTAAAGATTGTGGGAAGTATTGAAGAAGTAAAAGTTATTAAGGATGAGTTATATGCTCCATCTTTAGATAATTGTGATGAAATTTTTAGTAACATTTGTTATTCTAATGCGAGAAAGCAATATGGTGATCCATTACCAGAAATTGTTAGTGCGCGTTTGGATAAAGAGTTAAGTGCCATTTTTAAGGGTGGTTACGGGGTTATTTATTATATTTCCCATTTATTATGTAAAAAGAGTAATGATGATGGCTATTTAGTAGGTAGTAGGGGTAGTGTTGGTAGTAGTTTTGTAGCGACGATGAGTAATATTACGGAAGTTAATCCTTTGATGCCTCATTATTATTGTGGTAAGTGTTTATATAGTGAGTTCATTGATGATAGTAGTATTGCGAGTGGTTTAGATATGCCACATAAAGTATGTCCTAAATGTGGCGAACAATTGTATCAAGATGGTCAAAATATTCCGTTTGAGACTTTTTTAGGTTTTAATTGTGATAAGACTCCTGATATCGATTTGAACTTCGCTTCGGATTATCAATCGCAAGCTCATGAATATTTAAGAGAAACTCTAGGTGATAAATATGTCTATCGGGCAGGTACGGTTGGAACAGTAGCTTTTAAAACTGCCTTTGGTTATATTAAGGGTTATTTCGAAGAAAAGAATTTACCTTATAATTTAGATTTTGCGAATGCTCGTCGATATGCATATAATTGCATGGGGGTTAAGCGGACTAGTGGTCAACATCCAGGAGGAATTGTGGCAATTGCCAAGGGTAATACGGTTTGTGATTTTACGCCTTATCAATATCCGGCGAATAATCCCAATGCCAATTGGTTAACAACCCATTTTGATTATCATTCGATTGAAGAGAATGTTTTAAAATTTGATATTTTAGCACATGTTGATCCAATGGCGATGCACTTTTTGCATAATGTAACGGGCATCGATCCTACGACATTACCTTTAAATGATAGTGCGGTTATTAGTTTGTTTAGCAGTTTTGATGCTTTAAAGATTGACCCCACTAAGTATAGCGAATCTAACGGAGTAGCAGGGTTACCGGAATTTGGCACAAGCTTTGTTCGAAGAATTTTAGACGAAACTAAGCCGACTAAATTTAGTGAGTTAATTATTATTTCGGGTTTATCCCATGGCACTGATGTTTGGACAGGTAATGCTCAGGAATTAATTAGAGATAATATTTGTACTTTGAGTGAAGTTATTGGTTGTCGTGATGATATTATGTCTTATTTGATTGGGAAGAATTTACCGCCTAAGACGAGTTTTGACATAATGGAAGCGGTGCGTAAAGGTAAGGGTCTTAAAGATGATTGGATCATCGAAATGGAAAAGAATGAGGTGCCTAGTTGGTATATTAATTCTTGTAAGAAGATTAAGTATTTATTTCCTAAAGCCCATGCGGTAGCATACGTTATTATGTGTTTAAGAGTAGGATGGTTTAAGGTTTATCAACCAATTCATTATTATGCTTCATATTTCAGTTTGCGTTGTGATGTTTATGATATTATGACGATGATAGAAGGTTTGGATGCGATTAATTATAAATTGAATGATATTAATAATCGTTTAAATGATCGCGAATTAATGAAAGATGTTAGTGAAAAGGAAAAGAAATTGGTCGCTATTTTTGAAGTTGCGAAAGAGATGTATCTTCGTGGATTTAAGTTTGGGAAGATTGATCTATATTTATCGGATGCGACGCATTTTAAGATGAATCCTAATAATCCATTAGAATTGATTCCGCCTTTTACTAGTTTAGATGGTTTAGGGGAGAGTGTAGCAATTAAGATTGTGGAAGCTCGACAAAATGGGGAATTTATTTCCGTTGAGGATTTTAAAAATCGGACTTCAATTTCAAAGACTAATATTAGTAATTTGGAAAAAATGCATGTTCTTGATGGGATGCCACAAGAAAATCAATTAAGCTTATTTTAGGTTGCAAATGAGAAAAAAATATAGTATTATATATAAGTAATCAAAAAGAGAGTGGGAAACCACTCTTTATTGTTGTAAAGGAGATATATGATTGATACAAAAAAGGTTTTTACATTAATTGAAGATGATCTAAAAGATTTAGATTTACAAGTATTGGATATTACTTATTCAACGACTAAACCGCATATTTTACAAGTGATTATTGATAATGCAACTCATGATATCGATTTAGATTTATGTAGTAAGGTTAGTGAATTAGTATCTAATAAATTAGAATCAATAGATATTAATGAAGATAATTATTTTTTAGAAGTATGTTCAAGGGGTTGTGAATATGAGTTAACTTCTAAAGAAGAAATTATGGCTAATGTTAACGAATTTGTTTATGTAGAATTTAATAAACTTATTAAAAATGTTGATAGTGCAAAAGGCTATTTATTACTTGAAGATGATCACTATATCTTAGATGCTAACATTAAAGGAGCTAAAAGAAAGCTTCAATTTAATGATTGTGATATAAAATTCATACGCTTAAGCGTGAAAATTTAATTGGAGGAAATGATGGATTTTAAAAAGATTATTAGTTCAATGAATGAACTAGAAGAAAAAAGTAATGTTTCAAAAAAAATATTAGTAGAAGCGATTAAAGAAGCATTAGAAAAAGCTTGTCGTAAAAGTTTAGGTCAAGATGACGCTTTAATTAGAGTAGATATTAATGAAGATAATGGAACTATTAAAGTTTTCTATCAAAAAAAGATTGTTGAAGATGTTGAAGATGATGCTTTAGAAATGGAATTAGAAGAAGCACATAAATTCAATGCCAATTATCAAGTAGGAGATATGTTTGAAGAAGAACAAGATATTGAAGAATTAGGAAGAGCCGCAGCTAGTATTGCGAAAAACGTTATGAAACAAAAAATTCGTGAAGCTTCTAAAGAACTTGTTTATAATGAATATAAAGCTAAGATGTATGAACTTGTTGATGGTATTGTTGAATCAGTAAAAGAAAAATTTTGTTTAGTTAATTTAGGTAAAACAATTGCGATTATGCCTAAAACTGCTCAAATTCCTAATGAAGTTTATGTAGAAAATCAAAAAATCCGAGTATTAATTACGAAAGTAGAATTAGATACTAAAGGGGCCCAAGTTACTGTTTCTCGTAGCGATAAGACTTTTATTCGTCGTTTATTTGAAAAAGAAATTCCCGAAATTTGTGAAGGTACTGTAGAAATTAAAGATGTAAGTCGAACACCTGGAGAAAGATGCAAAGTTTCAGTTTTCTCTAAAAAGGAAAATGTTGATCCAATTGGTGCTTGTATTGGACCTCGTGGTAGTCGTATCCAAGTTGTTCTTAATGAATTAGGTAATGAAAAAATTGATATTTTTGAATGGTCAAAGAATACATATGACTTGATTAAGAATGCTTTCTCTCCTGCGAATATTTTAGGAGTATTTGAAATACCAAGTAGAGAATATATTAATGAAGAAGGAAAAGAAGTTAAGAAAACTAATTTAATTGTTGTTGTTCCTGATCATCAAATATCATTAGCGATTGGTAAAAGTGGAGTTAATGCGAAATTAGCTGCGAAGTTATGTAATAACCATTTAGATATTAAACCGGAAACGATGATTGATGAAAAGTATCCTGATTGGAAGATGATGTCTTTAGCTTATAAAGCGAAAGTTGATGCCGAATTAAGATCAGCAATGGTACAAGAAGAACAACAAATCATTGATACACCAATTGTTGAAGAAATTGTCGAAGTTATTGAAGAAGTTAAGGAAGTAGAAGAAGTTGCTCCTTATGTACCAGTAGAAGAAGTTGTCATTGTGAAGAAGAAGAAAAGAGAAAAAGTTAATTATGTTTCTAAGTTGGAAGTGTTAGCTGATGCTACTGCAGCTAGTCCTGTTAAAAAAGAAGAAGACAAAAAAGACTTTAAAAAGAAATATAAAAAGGAAGATGAAGAACGTAAATTACGTGCTAGTGAACTTGACACTAATAAGGAATATGTTTTCAAACCAACTTATACGCAAGAAGAACTTGATGCCTTTAACCAAGATGAAGAAAACAATAAATGGGAAGATAGTGTCTATGATGAAGAGTATGATGATGATTCTTTCTATGATGAGGATTAGTATTAATGAAAGCTAAAAAAGTTGTGATGCGTAAGTGTCTTGCAACTAACTTACAATATCCAAAAAACGAATTATTAAGAATTGTTCGTACTGTCGATAATCAAGTAGTTATCGATAAAACGGGTAAGTTAAATGGGCGAGGAGCTTATATTAAGTTGAGTTTAGAAAATATTAAACTGCTTAAAAATCGTAAGTGTTTGAATCGGGCATTTGAGTGTGATGTTGATGAAACTATTTATCAACAACTAGAGGAATTAATTAATGAGTAAACTGACGTCGCTAATATCACTTTGTATCATTTCTAAATGTGTTATTAGTGGGGAAGTTTTGTTTAAGAGTTTTAAAAGTAAAAAAATATATTTGATTTTAATTGCTGATAATGTGGGGCCAAATAATCGAAAGAAATTACTTGATAAATGCGCTTTTTATCAAATCGATTATTTGATCGTTGATAATTTTGATGAAGTAGTAAAGGAATTATCTTTAAACAATCGGAAATTTATTGGTATTACTAATAAAGGATTGGCAGATAAAATTAAGAGTATATAGAAAGAGGTGAGTGTATGGCTAAAGTAACAAAAAATAATCGAAACAGTAATAAGAAAAATAATCGAAACAACAATAATAAAAGAGGTTACAATAACAACAATTCTACTAATAATGTTGTGGTAAATGAAATTACTTATACTGATGCGATTACCGTTATGGAATTAGCACAAAAATTACATCGTAATTCTAGTGATATTATTAAATTATTGTTTATGTTGGGTCAAATGGTTACTATCAATAGTAATTTAGATGATGAAGCAATCCAATTAATTTGTATGGAATATGGAGTAAGTGCAACAAAAGAAGAAATTTTTGATGAAAACAATATTGATGACGAAAAAGATAATCCTGAGGATTTAAAAGAACGTTGTCCAATTGTAACTATCATGGGACATGTTGACCATGGTAAAACAACGCTATTAGATACAATAAGAGCAACTAAAGTAGTAGATGGTGAATTTGGTGGAATTACTCAACATATTGGAGCTTACCAAATTGATGTCAATGATAAAGCAGTAACTTTCTTAGATACACCAGGACATGAGGCTTTCACAGCGATGAGAGCACGTGGAGCTAGTGTGACCGATATTTGTATTATTGTTGTCGCAGCTGATGATGGGGTAATGCCTCAAACTAAAGAAGCTGTCGACCATGCCAAAGCGGCTGGAGTTCCAATTATTGTTGCGATTAACAAAATTGATAAACCAGATATTAATATTGATCGTGTGTATAGTGAAATGAGTGAATTAGAATTAATGCCAGAAGAATGGGGTGGAAACACTATATTCTGTAAAGTAAGTGCAAAAACTGGTGAAGGTGTTAAAGAATTGTTGGAAACTATTTTGGTCGTTTCTGAAGTATTAGAATTAAAAGCTAATCCAAATAAAGCGGCTTTTGGTACCGTTATTGAAGCTAAATTAGATAAAGGTAGAGGACCAGTTGCGACTATTTT
>JBATBW010000042.1:0-6625 GCA_049662565.1 Erysipelotrichaceae bacterium
ATGAAGAATTAGAAGATGATTGGTTTGATGATATGTAGTTTTGAAATAGATAATGTGTTGTTGCATTGTTGCAACAATTGTTTTTAAGGCAACCGCCTCCTAGTTGCCTTTTTAAGATAGAAAGGAAATAACTAGTATGAAAAGGTTGAATTTAGTTAATGTTTTAGCTTTCTTTTGTTTGGTATTGGCAATTACTTACTTATTAGTTATTTTCCAATTTATCGACTATTATGTAGGCTATAAAACACTAACAATAATTAAAGCTATTATTCTTTTAATTATAGGTTTTATATTTACGGTTATATTTTTAAATAACAAACAAGAGAAAGGAGATGATGAAAATAATGAAAATGAAATGGAATCGCATAGTTAAAACACTTTTAGTGTTTGCTTGTATTATTACTTATTTTCCTAAAATGCAAGTGTTTGCTTCTACAACAAGTGTTAGAATCGTTGGGGATGAGGGTGTTGCTGGGGCTAACCCAGGTACATATCGCCCAGATACACCGGGAAACAAATATACTAGTTGGCGAGATAATCTTAATTCTAGTGATGATTTTGATAGAACATACGATATTATTCAAGGGTCTGATTATAGTGCTTTTATTTCGTTAAGACCAGGTTATACATTTCAATATTATGTTGATGAACTGACTGGAAGTAGATATTATTCAATGTATAACGATGATACTTGGAACTCCTATAAAAGTAGAACATTAAGAGTTGTCACTAGTGGACCTAGTGGGACATCAGTGAGAATTACTGGTGATGGAGGTATGTATAATTTTGGTTTAACTGAATATTCTAATCAAGTTGGGGCTTGGATTAATAGTGGTGGTACAAACTGGCAAATTATAATGAGGACTGGTTCTCAATTTGTTATTAATCCATGGGGTACTAATGATGGTTCTCATTTTGCTTACTATTTAGATTTGAATAATGGTGTAAAATGGTATGATAAGAATGTAGTGTGGAATACGACTAAGCCTAGAAATATTAAAATAATTACTGGTGCGATGTTATCAATTGAATATAATGCAAATGGTGGCACTAATGCACCATCTAATCAGACTTATATTCATAATGGAAAAAATATAAATTTAAGTTCACAAATTCCAATACGAGATGGATATACTTTTTTAGGTTGGGCGTTAGATGAAAAGGCAATTGCACCTAGTTATAGTGCTGGTCAAGAATGGTTAAGTGGCAATAATGCTAATTATAAATTATATGCTGTTTGGAAAGCTAATACATATGCTATTGAATACAATTTAAATGGCGGTAGTGCTAGTGGCAATCCTACTAGTTATACTAAGGATTCGGAAACTTTCACATTAAATAATCCAACTAGAACTGGATATACTTTTGTTGGATGGACTGGTTCGAATGGATCTACTCCACAACTAAATGTAACAATTAATAAAGGGAGTGTTGGTAATAAAACTTATTTTGCTAGTTGGTCAGTAAATAATTTGGTTTTTGATTATAATCCAGACTTTAATAAATACGGATATATTACTGGAAGTAACATGAGAATTTTAAGTTTTGATTTAAAAGTTATTAAGCCAGATGGTTTGACTTTTTTTGAAAAAAAAGGAATTGATGATTATTGTGTAACTAATGCAGTTTATGATAGCACTTATTATTTTACCAATGTTGTATATAAGACTGGTTATGGTTATGCTGGATATAAAATTTCAGATAAAGATAGTGTTGAACAAGCGGAAGATTATGCTATTGATATGAAAGCAACTGGGGATAGTTTCACCTTTAAACACACAAAAAATGGCAACTTATGGTTTTCGATTAATACCGCACCTATTAATTATTCAATATCATATGATTTAGATGGTGGCAGTGCTAGTGGTAATCGTACTAGTTATACTATAGAATCGGAAACTTTCACTTTAAATAACCCTACTAAAGCTAATAGCAAATTTATGGGGTGGACTGGTTCTAATGGATCTATACCACAATTAAATATAACGATAAATAAGGGCAGTGTAGGGAACAAAGATTATGTTGCTAATTGGTTCTCATCTGAGGATTTAAAGCTTGTCAGTCGTGTTGAAAGTAGTTGTGTGAAAGAGGGAAACATTGAACATTATTATAGCGAAAAATATATTAAGTATTTTAGTGATAAAGATGGATTAAATGAAATAACTAAAGAACAAACGATTATTGAAAAGTTGCCTCATCAATTAGTACACCATGATAAAGTAGAAGCTACTTGTACTAGCAAAGGTTATATTGAATATAGTCAGTGTAGTGCTTGTGGTAAATATTTTGATGTAGGTAATAATGAGATAACTAAAGATAAGTTATTTATAGATATGATAGAACACAAATATGATTTAGGTAGTATTATATTATCAGCTAGTTGTAATCGAGCTGGAATTATAAGATATACTTGTAATGTTTGCGGTCAAACGAAAACTCAAGAAATACCTAAAATTGAACATTCACCTAATAAGTTTTTTCAAGCAGATGTAAATAATCACTGGCATACTTGTGATGTATGTAAAGAACATTTAGATGTAACTAAACATACTGATTCTAACTTAGATAATGTTTGTGATATATGTAAACATACTATGAGTTTAGATGGTCAAGTGTATGGTTATGCGGTAGATACTTCTTTGTTTGAAGATTCTGTTGTTAGAGATGAATTAAGTGAGATTCATATTAAATTAACAGACAAAGGCAATGAATTATATATAAATAACAAATTAATGTCGGTTGAGTCGGATAATGAGTTTAATGCAAAGTATATTAACGGAATTAGAGAATTTATATTAAAATTTGATATTGCTAAAAGAAATGTAAATATTACTTATCACGATAATGCTTTATTAACTTATCAAACATTATTTGAAATTAGAAACGATAATAATAAAGATAAATACTATTTACTAGCTTATAAAAATCAAGCGAATAGAAACGATTATATAAAAGTTAATAGTAGTGAGGATAGTGATTATATTTACTTTGATACTTTTAATATTGCTTATGCAAATGAAGATGATAAAATAAAAGATACTATAAAAGAATTTAATATTAGACTTAACAAAAAAAGTAAAGAATTAATTGTAAATGGAGTTAATAAAGGATTAGTAAGAGAAAGCACTGAACATATAATAGTTTATATGGAATATCATGTAAATGCACATCCATTAAATATAGACTATTTAGCAAAAGGTGAAAAGTATGGGGCTTTTGGTACATATCTAGAAGCAACAAGTCCTAGTTTTTTAAGCGATGGAAAAATAGAAAATTTAGTGTCGCAAGAATCAATAACATTAAGAGCCACTAAATACCCAGACTTAACAAAAAATGTTCCTTTAAGAAGAACAATCCGATTTTGGGATAGACTACCAGATGGATCATACGATACTAGCCATAAAGTAGATGTGCAAGTAGTATGTAAATACGAAGATTATAAGTGCGAATCAGTAAGACAAAATTCACCAAAGTATTATTCAGTTTTTGGTGATAGTGAGTCGGTAAATGACTACAGATGGAAAACGATAGAAAAAATAGAAACAGATAAAATAGTTGAATATAAACTATATCAGTATGTTGCAAGTTGGAGTAATTGGAGTTCGCCAGAGCTTAGCACTGGTCTTGGGCTTTGGTATAACACTGATCAAGCAAAACATACTATTAGTGCTGGGACATATGATGTAATAAGTGATTGGAAAAATGGATATGGTCAGTTTAGTACTGGAAGTGGTTGGGCTATTACGCCTATCAATCAACAATACCGAACAAGACAATATATATCGCCAGCATGGTTAATTGATAATGGATATGGTACACAATATTTGACTTATCGTCCGTCAAACACTAGTAGTCATTATTATAGTTGTAGTACTTATAATGATCATAGCAGACCACAATATGGAAGTTGGAGTGGTTGGACTACAAGCAGTTGTGTAAAAAACGAGGGTAGAGATTGCGATTTTAAAATTGAATACCGTATGAGAAGATATACATTAAGTTGGGGAAGTTGGAGTGGTTATGATTACTGGAGTTGTTCAGAAAACGAAACAACACAATGTAGTTGGAATGCTAAAGCAAAGTGTTATAGAAAAATTGTATGTTGGGAATGCAGTGGTGGAAAGGTATGTGGATATTCCGCAAGTAAACCATTTCCTTATTGTAATAGAAGAAACGATTGGGATTATAAGGATAGTGGCTTATCAGCTGGCAATTCTTGTACTAGCGTTGATGAATATTATGTGTGGCAGTGGGCTGGAAGATATGCAACTAGAACAGCCACTAAAAATTATTATTGGAGTGATTGGGGCAGTGATGGTTGTAGTGGAAGTGGTTGTGAAGAAAGATGGTTGTATCGAAGCAGAAGCATAAGTTATCCGTTAGGTTATGCGTGTACAAGACAATATTACCGACCAGAAAGTTGGAGTAATTGGAGTGGTTATAGTAGTAATCCTACTGAAAGTATGTGTGGATCAAGTGAGGGCGGACAAGTAACATATGAATGTCGCTATCAAGAGAAAAAATCTTCACCGATGACAAAAACAAGATATGGAACATATGGTTGGAGCAAATCTGATAAGGAAGATTATTCAAGTGGTAGAGAAAAAACAAAGACAGAAATTATTACTAAATATCTAGCTAAGCCTTTAACTAAACCATACGAAAGACTGCCTCAAGTAACACAATCACAAATTGATAGTTATGCGAATGAATTAGGTTTAAGTGCAATTAGGTATCAAAAAAGCGGAAATGGTAACAATGATTATGATTCAGTTTATAATGTTACAACAGAGGATAGGTATAGATTTGACAAATTATGGAATACGGCGATTAGTGATTTTAAAAAACTTAAAGTTTATATTCCATGGATTTATATTAATGATCATTGGCGAGCTGACGATGTTGGATGGGATATGACTAGATATAAAGATAATATAGTAAATAATGAAATTATAGCTACTGGTTATGAAGATATATGGGATAGTGCTTTAAATCCAATTTATAAACCTTTTGAAAGAAAAGTAGATGTTATTTACTTTGATAAGAAAGATCCGTTTTTTAATTACAATACATTACCTAAAAACTGGCAAGCTCAAGATGAATTAATTAAAGAAATTAAAAACGCTAACTTTGATAATCCGCAAATAGAAGTTACTTTATCTAAACAAGATATTAACGATATTCAAGATTATTTGAATAATGGTGGATATCAAAAATTAGGTACATGCGATATTTTGAGAAAATTCAAACATATTTTTACTACTAAGGATTTTGAATTAGACAAATTCTTAGATAATAGTAAAGATAGCTGTAGGTATTAAGTATGAGTCAAATAATTAAAGTGTTATTGCTTTGTATGATTACAATGATTGTGGCAATGTTTGGCTTAGATATTTACATTAATGAATATATGAATACAGATATCTTTGAAAATAATAGAAAGGCTAGTCAAAACGCTTTAATTGAAGAAATGGAACAGATTAATCAATATGAAAAAATAGACCAAGCAAAAATATTAGAAAATTGGTTGGCTAATTGGATCAATAGTATTAATCTTCCATTTAATGAGATTAAGTTGCAATTTGCACTAGTTAATACTGAACCTCAAGTTATAATGGTTAAAGTAAAAGGTTATGATTACTATGCCATGATAGATGATGTTGCACTTGTAGATTATATATGTAATACACTTGTTGTCGAAAGAGAATAATCATAAAAAACATGTACAATTAAGCATAAAAATGATATAATATAAATAGAAATTAAGAACAATAAATAAAAATTTACGGAATTTAAAGGGGAAAAACAAACATGAAAATAAACAAAAAATTAGGGATAGTTTTCACCATAATAATATTAGTACTGGCAATATTAATCGGTTATTATGTAGTCAACCAAAAACAAAATAACACAACTATAAATAATTCAAAAAACAATGAGGAAACAAGTAAAAACAATGACTTAATTGTTGTACGACCACCAGAACCTAATATGAGCTGTTATGACTATATTATGTATGAAATGGAACAACCAGAGTTTTGGGATGATTCACAAAGACATCCATATTCCATCTTTTATAGTGAAACACAAAGGGAAGATGACGCAAAACCATATTTAAAAAATGGTACAGCTTGGAAATTAGATGACTTAGATCAAGCGGTATTTACTCGTGGGTATGTAGGTCAATTAACTTATGATTTTAGTACTGGGATGGCATATTCTAGTAGTTTTGCGGATGAAGAATATAATCATTGGAAAAGCGATCAATTAATAGCTGAAGTGGTAGATATCACTAACAAGAAATATACTACTATAAATAGAGCTGAAAACAGAGAAGTCGAAAGAGGAGAATGGAAAGTTAATGTTAATCAAGATGGCGAAGAGATATTTTATTTACCGAATATTGTTGAAAAGAGTTTTTTAAGATATGAAGAAAAATTTAATAGACAAGGCTGTCCGTTATTAATGAAACCTAAAGGAACATTAGAAGCCTACAAGCAAAAGAAAATATCTAATACTAGCTGGAAAGAAAGTAAGTTGATAGATAATCCATGGGATTTAAAAACTCAATTAGGGACAACAGTATGGAATAATCCTAATGTAAAAAAGATAGAAGATCCTAATG
>JBATBW010000043.1:0-3360 GCA_049662565.1 Erysipelotrichaceae bacterium
ATATATGGCAAATATAGTTCTAGCTATGGTAGATAGTCGATTGATTCATGGACAAACAAGTTTGACATGGTCAAAGTATGCGAAAGCAAATTTAATAATCGCGGTTAATGATGATCTTGCAAAAGATGCGATTAAACAAGGATTAATGAATATGGCAGCACCAAATTTTGTTGATTGCCGCTATTTTAGTGTAAAAAAAATGATTGATGTTATTGATACAGCTACAGATGATCAAAAAATATTAGTTGTTTGTGAAAATTTGACAGATTATGTTAAATTAATTGATGGTGGCATCAAAATTGATCATATCGTGGTGAGTCGCTTAGAAGCGAAGAAATCTTGCCAAAAAATTTCTAATCAATTATGTATTGATGATGAAGATATTAAGAGCTATCAAATTCTTAAAAATAAAGGTGTTAATGTGGAGTTTAAAGAATTACCAAATGCAGAATCATTAGTAGTTAGTTTATAAAAAGCTATTTCATAGCTTTTTTATTAGGAGAAATATGGAAAACATAAAAATAGTAAAAATGGGTATAAATGGTGAAGGAATCGGTTATTATAAAGATAAACCTATTTTCATCCCTTATGCTTTTGTAGATGAAGAAGTACTAGTAGATGATATCGTTTTTAATAAAACATATTATACGGGCGTTGTAAAGAAAATTGTTGTTAAAAGTGAAAATCGGATCAGTCGTAAACAATGCAATATAGACCGTCTTTGTGGTGGTTGCCCACTTTTAAATTTAAAGTATTTGCAACAATTAAAAGAGAAACAAAATGTATTTGAACAGTCTTTATATAAGTATGGAAAAATTAATAAAAGACTAATTAAACCGATTGTTCCCAATCCAGAGATTTTCCATTATCGTAATCAGTTTAAATTGCCATTTACTTTAGAAGATGGTAAATTGGCTTTAGGTATGTATAAAGTTAGTAGTAATCGGGTTATTTCAATGGATAAATGCTTAATCCATAGTAGAGATTTAGAGCGTATTAGAATTGAAATTCTAGATTTATTAAATAAATTCAAATGTCATCTATATAATGAACAAATTAGAAAAGGTTTTAGATATTTGGTAGTGAGAGGGTTTGAAGATAATTATCAAGTTACCTTAATTACTGGTAATAATAATCTTCCGGAAGAATTAATTAATCAAATGTTACAAATCGATAAGGTTACTTCCATTTATCAAAGTGTCAATACTAGTAAGTTTAATGTCGAATTATTTGGAAAAGAAGTTGTTCATTTAGCGGGTAATAAAAAGATTAAATTTAAATTAAATAATTTTCAAATTTATTTATTGCCTAAAGCATTCTTTCAATTAAATATGAAACAAGCTGATAATATTTATCAACAAGTAGCCCAACTAATAAGTGATGATCATCAACTGATAGTCGAAGCTTATTGTGGTGTTGGATTAATTAGTATGTATTTGAAAGATAAAACCCAAAGAATCATTGGTATTGAAGATAATGCATCGGCCGTGAAAAGCGCGAAAGAAAATGCGAAAATCAACAATATTAATAACATTGAATATATCAAAGATGATTCAGCACAAGGTTTAACTAAAATATCGAAAAAAGAGAAAGTAGATGCCTTAGTTGTAGATCCACCTAGAAGCGGATTAAATGATGAAATGATAGAAACTATTATTAGGAGTAAAATTAAGGAAATAGTATATGTTTCTTGTAATAGTTCAACATTAGGCAAAGATTTATCAATTCTTACTGACTATTATAATGTGAAAACAATAATCCCTTATGATATGTTCTCGCAGACAGCATTAGTAGAGTCAGTAACATTATTAGTAAGAAAATAACTTTACTTTTTTCACAAAATGTGTAAAAATAATAGACAAAAGAAAGAGGAAATATAGATGATGAATGGAAAAATAATTAAAGAAGGTTATACATTTGATGATTTATTACTAGTGCCAGCTTATTCAAAAGTGGTGCCTGCTCAAGTGTCGTTAGAAACAAATCTAACAGCTAAAATTAAGTTAAATATACCGATTTGCTCAGCGGCTATGGATACAGTGACTGAGTTTGAAATGGCTAAATCTTTAGCTTTATTAGGCGGTATTGGATTCATTCATAAAAATATGAGTATTGAAGAACAAGCAAATCAAATTAAAATGATTAAAGAGTATAATGTTGATTTCAACGAAAATCCAAATGCTTGTGTTGATGATTCAAGAAAATTAAGAGTAGGAGCTGCAGTATCTGTTGGCAGTGAAACTTTAATCCGTGTCGAAGCACTAGTTAAAGCCGGTGTTGATGTTATTGTAGTGGATAGCGCTCACGGACATTCTGTTGGTGTATTAGAAAGCATCAAAAATATTCGTAAGATTTATCCGGATTTAGATATTGTTGGTGGTAATGTTGTTACTGCTCAAGCTGCAATTGATTTAATCTATAGTGGAGCAAACTGTATTAAAGTTGGAGTTGGTCCTGGTTCTATTTGCACAACACGTGTAGTATCGGGAGTTGGAGTTCCTCAATTAACCGCAATTAATGATGTATATCAAGTTGCTCGTGTTTATGGTATTGGTGTTATTGCGGACGGTGGTATTAAATTAAGTGGTGATATTGTTAAAGCTCTAGCAGCTGGTGGTGACTGTGTTATGTTAGGTGGATTACTTGCAGGAACAAAAGAAACACCAGGTGAAGTGATTGAAAGCAACGGCAAGTTGATGAAATCATATATGGGTATGGGTTCATTGACAGCGATGAAAAAAGGATCAAGCGATCGTTATTTCCAAGGTGGAACTAAAGATCTTAAAAAATTAGTGCCAGAAGGAATTGAAGCAATGGTTCCATTTAAAGGAAGCATTAATGAAGTTATTTACCAAATGATGGGTGGTTTACGTTCAGGTATGGGTTATACTGGCTGTAAGAATGTTAAACATTTAAAAGAAAGAGCTCAATTTGTCAAAATCACTAATAATGGTTTACAAGAATCACATCCTCATGATGTAGAAAATATTAAAGAAGCACCAAATTATAAAAATAAATAAGAGTTTTAAGGAGATGAAAATGAAACAAGACATGATTTTAGTATTAGATTTAGGTGCAGTCAACCTTACAAAAGTAGCTCGTAAAACTCGTGAATTGGGAGTATATAGTGAAATTCACGCCCATGATATCACTGTTGATCAAATTAAGGCAATGAGTAATGTCAAAGGTATTATTATATGTGGTGGACCAAATAATGTAATTGATGGTCAAAAAATAGATGTAAATTCCGATATTTTAACAATCGGTTTACCAGTATTAACATTAAATCATGAATTATCAAACAACAGTATTGATTTTCCGTGCGATGAAAAAGAGCAAAATGAATTAATTAATAATTTC
>JBATBW010000044.1:0-2561 GCA_049662565.1 Erysipelotrichaceae bacterium
CCTTTAGGAATTGTTAGTGTAACAGTTGTCCCAATATTTATTTTGCTATCGATTGACATTGTTCCATTACAAAGTGTTTTTAAGCGATATTCTATATTAGATAATCCTATTGACTCTTCATTATTTAAATTGTTATGCTTAGTAAATCCTTTGCCATTATCTATTACTGTTACTAAATAATTATCATCATTTTCTTCAGTAGTAATAATTATTTCGCCTGATATCCCCTTAGGTTGAATTCCATGACGTATCGAATTTTCTACTAGTGGTTGAATTGTTATTGGTGGTAAAAGAAAGTCTTTTGGACCAATATTATAGGTTATAGTTATTGTGTTTTCAAATCTCATGTTTTGTATTTTTAAAAAAGTGTCGATATGAGACCTTTCTTGTTCAAATGTTACTAAATCTGATGATGATAAGATATCAATATTTCTTCTTAAGTATCGTGAAAAGTTATTCATTTCTTTGATTGCTTGTTGGGGATTTGTCTCAATCATATCTGCTATCGCACCAAGTGTATTATAGATGAAATGGGGTTTTATCTGGCTTAACATCATAGTTGTGTTCATATCATCTATTTTATTTCTTGTTTGTTTATCAACTACACGATATGTAGAATATAACTCAATAACAAAAGTTAACATATAAATAAACATCATCATAAATATAATTATTGAGATGACAGTATTAAATATATATATTTGTAGATTAGTAGCACCACTAACCGGATTAACAATAAAATCAATTATAATACATGATAAGTAACAAAAAAGAACTATAACCGAACATTTAATTCCTATAGGTATTATCTTTTCATAATTATCATTTAAATATAAAAAGGCAAAACTTAAAGGTATTAAAGCAAACAAAAAGTTTTGAAAACCGATATCCCATTCTAAATAAAATGATGAAGTCAGTTCAATAGTAAAGGCATATACTAAAATTATGTAAAACACCTTTACATAATTTTTAATATCAAACAGTTTATACAAAAAATAAAAAAGAACTGCCCCTGCTAAACTTATTAATATAAGGATATATTTTTCTAACAACATAAACATCGTAAAAGAAAATACCACATGTACCATTCCTGTAGCTAACAAAAGCAAGTAACGTGTTCGATCTGATGATCCATACATTTTATCAAGTAGACCAGATTTATATTTAATATAATTATTTATCATAATATGCTCCTTTAATGGTTTAAGTTAAATAAAACTAAAGATTATCCTATGCATTATTTAATGCAGTCTAACATAATTTATATCAAAATACAATTTAAGTAATTTATAGATAAAAAGCGCCTTCAACACAAGGCGCTCTTTATCTATATTCGCAAATATGTTTTTTAGGAGGAGAATCCATCAAACATTCATCTATATAATACTGATTTAATCAGTATTACTCTTTATTAATATAATTATTAATCCCAAAATACCACTAAGAGAAGCGATAGCGATTAAAATCAAATAATCATAATTATCACCTGTAGCCGGATTTCTGTCCAATATTACAGCTCTATCTTTATCACGATGATTTTTAAATTCCACCAGTGAGATATTGTCTTTTACGATTGTACCTGTTGCCCCTATAATTGTCGTCGTATATCCTTTTTGACTAGCTTCAATTTGTGTTATTTTGTATAAAGTATCTATTGGTAATTTATTAATTGTGACAGTTTGTCCTTGACTAAGTTTTATTATATCGCCATTTTTAACTATTCCTTGCTTATCACCAGAATACTCATATGTGCCATCTACACTCATTTCAATTTTAAAAGAAAACTCATCATTAATATTTGCACCAGTTCCACTTACTGTGTTCTTTATCGTTAAATCGTTTGTTTGGACAACTACTTCTTTCTTTACTAAATACCATCCAACCATGTCTTTGTTTTCTCGATATTCAAACTCATAATTATTGGGCTTTGCTGATGTGAAAGCACTCGGTTTAAGGTATGCTAATTTGGTTATACCTTCATAAGGAATGTTTACACCTAATACTAAATCACCTTCATTCCACTGTTCAATATTTGTAATTTCAATTTTCATATTCTCTAAAACCGGATCTAAATCATCAACCATAATTGGTTTTCTAATTGATAAATCTTTTACGCCAACCATCATAACCATTTTTTGATTATCCTCAAATGTTATTTTAGACTGTTTATCGGCAGCTAATGTATGTCCATCTAAATACCATGATCCTAATGCAATGTTTTCAAAATTTGAATTGCCTTTAATATATATATTTGAATTACCTTTATAGTTATTATACATTCCACTACTTATACTGCTTACTTTTAAATTATCTGCAACTAAATTTATATTATAATCGTCATTAAAATTCTTGTTTTCTAAAGATTTATCGAAAACATTGCCCAAAAATAACCACCCGTTCCCCACAGTAGTGTTTACTATTTTTACATTACTATCACACATATCAATTACAGCTTTGGGCTGTTCACCATTTAATACATCTGGCGGAAACAATAAATTAGTGGTTCCTACTGTTATTGCATCGCTAAAAACACTGTTATTGATTTCTAAAGTGTTTTCACT
>JBATBW010000045.1:0-8395 GCA_049662565.1 Erysipelotrichaceae bacterium
CATATTATCAATGTCATTATCATATAAAGACATAAAAGACATCTGGTCAATAACGCTTTCAGTGATGATTAAATTCTTACTATTTTGTTTTTTGATAAGTATTCCCACTTCTTTAGTTGACCCTTCGACATCACCTCGATAATTACCCATTGTCCCTCTTTTGCATGCAAATAATTTTTTACCATTGTTTCCTTTACCAACAAATATGCAATTGTTTTTTATATCTTGATATAAATAGTCATTCTTTAAATAATAATCTATTATTTCGGTATTGATTTTTCTTTCTTTGTTTAAATAAAAATAAATACGGTTGTTGTTATAATCTTTTTTGGTAATACTAGGCTTTTATTTATACTGTTATCATTGTTTCCGTAATACTCTTGTTTTCCAGTTTCATACAACGTCGTTATTATTTGACAGTTGTTATCAGTGTAGTATTTATTAGCTTTTATTAATGCTTCTTTAAAATTGCAATTTTCAAAGTGCATTATAAAATCAAGAACACTACCGCCTACGTATTTATTGTTTTCATTAATTGCCGAATAACGTGTGAAAGTATTGTTAGGATATATACAGCAACTGTCATGTTCTTTCAAAAACAGATATCCACCTTTTTTAGTTATTGACATACCTAATGATTGCGCATAATCAATTATTGAAACACTTTCTTTGATTTTTTCTATTGATATTTTATTATCCATTTTTATCCTTTCTAAAAGTTGGCACTAAGTACCAACTTTATTCTTTTTTCCATCCGTCATAAGTTATCGGATTTTTAAAATCAATTAGTTCTTGGAAATCATAATCATGATTATCTTTTCGCATTGCGAAATGTAAGTGACATCCAGTAGATTGACCTGTGTTTCCAACAAACCCTAAAAAATCGCCTTTATTTACTTTTTTATTAATTGCATATGGAACTGGATTTTCTAAATGTAGATATTTGAATTCATCCGTTTTGTTTTTAACAATTACATAATTCCCCAAAACTTTATGTGTATTAAGACCTTGTGTATCTGCAACAACTCCGTCGCTACTGCTGTATACTGGTGTTCCACATTTTATTGCCAAATCAATCGCTGGATGCCATCTGCTTTCACCATGTAAGATATCCCATCCATATCCAGTTGATATTGTAGCTAACTTGATCAAAGGATAAATTAATTCATCTTCTTTAAATTGCGCTAAAAATACTTTAGGTAAATCGCCATAGTTTTTAGTTTTATAATATGTAATGTACTTTAATATTTTTTGATTACTAACTCCAGTAAATACCGTTTTGTAAGGTTCTGTTTCTTTGATTCTAGAAATAAATTGATAATCATCCTTATCAACTTCTAGATAGATTTTTATATTATTCTCTAACAATTCTTTATCAAAATCCTCAACACTAGCAATGATATCTAAAATAAAAAAAACATTAGTTTTATCACCAAGTTTATTTTCCGATAATATTGGTTGATAATTATTTAACAGATTATCAATTCCATCTATACTAGACGAATAATTATCTATAGCTTTAATTAATTGATCACTATCATTTAATTCAACATCATCTTTTGAACTAGCAAATAAATCAGCTATAAAAGCCACTGTAGCATTAATCACATTAGCCGCAATAATAACTGGCGCCAATAATAAAAACAATCCTAAAAAAGCACTAGCTATCCCTGCAATAATTTTAATCTTCATTTTCATAATCATTTATCTCCTTTAAAAAAGAGAAGATTGTTTAACCTTCTCATAAGATCTATTTTTCTTTTCCTTCAAAATCGTCAATATCATCATATTCACCATTTGATACATCCGCATAATGATCAAAGATTATTTCATCATCATTTAGCACTTTAGTGATTTTAGAATAATTGGTTCCCCACTCAATACCATTCTCAATCGACTCAACAAAATTTTTATTCACTAAATCTTTAAATAAATCAAAATGAATATCAACATTGTTTTCTTCTAGAATTTCTTTATAATCATTTTTGAATTTATCAAAAAATAAATCGTCAGATATCATTTCTATTTTTTCAATATCAGACATTTTATAGTTTGATTGCTTAGCAATAAACAACCAAGATATCATATGCACCGGTCTTAATAAATCGCCTTTATCATTCACTTCAATAATCCAGTCGGAGTTAGTTCTTTCATCATGATATTTTTTATATCTTTTCAAATCAAGAACTCTACCACCACTAGACGATGAACTTTTAGTTTTGTTATTTATACTATTTATTTTTATTTGTTCTTTTTCATTCCACACTTTGTCAAGAGCTTCTTCTAATTCGTCAGCACTTAGTAAATATTCCTTTTGCAATTCTAAAGCTTGCTTAATATCAAACATCGGAACTTTTCCTACTTGTCTTTCTTCAATATTATAATCCGGTTTATTGGCAAAAGTGTATTGCGTATACATTGGCAATTTAGATATATACGGATTCCACTCAATTGAAGTAAAAAGGGATCTACCTTTATTCAAAGCATTTAACCTTTCTTTGGTTAATATTTCTCTTTCAACGTAATCTTTTTTTGCTTTATTATATACAATTTCATCTCCGGCACGTTTGCTAAATAAGTCTTTAACTTCATCTGTACCCGAACCCAAATATATGATATTTGTATTATTATCCATAATCGACTTACTTCTGTCATCACCATATTTTTTCCGCAATTGAGAAGTCGATTGCATAAATGTATTTATTCTTATCCCACGAGAACGTGCAGCGGAATAAATAGCATCAATGTCCATGATTTCTGGCAAGATAGCAAATTCATCAATTACCCAATTCATCGGTATTTTAAGTTTTCCATCATTCCCTACTTCTTTAGTTGTTCGTATTGCTACTTCATATAATTGTTTCAAAAACATTGTTACTAGTGGATAATAGGTTGTTTTTTCATCTTGTGTTAATAAAAAGATTGCTGTTTTCTTTTTGAAAACTTATTCAATATCAAATGTAGAATGCGATAAAAACTTTTGAATGTTTTCGTTTGCATTTACCAAATCCATCTTATTGTGGAACACTGACTTTAAACTTGCTTTAGTCGTACTTTCAGCATCTAAATAAGTTGACATCTTACCAGCACTTAAAGAATCTAAACTTCTAGTTTTTTCTAAGTACTTTGCGATAGTCGTTTCTTTACCACTTTTATTATCATCGCCTCTTTGATATATAAATCTTACCGATTTAAAATTAACATATTTATCAATGCCCTCTTCCATCAACAACAAAACAGCTCCGGCAATCATAGAACCAGCTCCTTGCCAAAAGTAAGGTTGCTTTGCATCTTCTTCAAAAGCAAGAATATATGAAATATCTAATATTAATTCAGTCGGTAAACTATAGTTTGCATAAATGCCTTTTTTAGATTCTTCTTTCCATTTTGAATATGGGTAATCTAACGGATTCCAACCATCGCCTTTTGTAGGTTCATCAAAATTTAATAAAATCACATTATATCCTTCTCGTTCTAATTTTGTTTTTAAAAATGCGTATTGTTCCTTTTTAGGATCATGTACAACAATTGTTTCACCGCTATCGATATAACTGTTTAGCATTGTCAAAACAAAAGTCATTGATTTTCCGCGTCCAGTCATCCCAATGAACATTGAATGATGATTCCCCGTCAAATAATAAACTTTATTAAACTTCCCAAAAAAATAAAACATTCTTACTGCAATTATTGGAACTCCCCCACAATGGTATTGAACCTCATCTTTATAATTGAAAGTTTTAATAGTATTCCATTTTTTTGTTTCCGGAAGCATCCTATACGCCACATATTTATTTTGCAGCACTTTAATCCAATTGAAACATTTATCAAAAAAACATTCCAACGTTTTTCTTGTTATCTCACCTTTACTATTGTATTGGACTCTTAATGTTCCCCTTTTCCTTTGCCAGCGGTTCATTAATTTGTTGTAAGACATTTTTTCGTATTTTGATAATTTGTTTTTGTTTTTGTCCTTCTGGTCAAAAAATCTTGTAATCGCAATTAAAAACGAAACCAAAATTGCCGAGCTAGTTAAAATAATAGTTTGCTTATTAGCTAACAAAATTTTTGGATCAAAGTTAGGAAGCAACTTAATCGCTTCAATTATTGACTGCCCATCCGTTATATCACCATTAACAAACACATAAAACAACTGCATGCACAAAAACAAAATTAATACCATTACTATAATCAAAGTTATAATTAATTTCATGTTTGAATATCCTCTCCAAAAAAAAGACAACCTTTTTGATTGCCCATTATATTTCTAATTCTTCATCTAAATTATCTAAATCCAATAATGCTGATATTTCTTCTGTTTCAAGCACTTCTTGACTCAACTCTCCTACATCATATTTTTGGCCATTTAATATATTGGCCACAATTTTTGCATTGCTTTTTTCATCATATTTTTTTGGCATAAGATCTAGATTTCTTTCACCATAATCTTTTTCTGCATCTATTTTACTACAAACTTGATAATGCTTATTCCCACCAATATTTACCATTATTACGAAATACTTATTATTCATTTGTCATTTCCCTTTCTTCAATATATTTTAACACAATTCTATTAATTGCTAATTCAACATCTTTCATCATTAAAGAATACTGTTTTTCATCAAGTTCTGTGAACCCTTTTTTCATCAATAAATCCATGCCGGTGAAATAAGTAATAACATTCAAATCTTTTTTCAAACTGTTATACATGACAATCATGTTATCTTGCAATTCTTTTTGAAATTGGCTCATCGTATTATCAACAATCATTTCCATCGTTTCTACAGTATGATCAGAGATCTTATTTGAAATCACTTTGTTGTAATAGTTAGACAATGCCATTTCGATGATTTCAGTTTCATTTGTTTTATATGTCATCCCCAATAATTCTCTTTTATTATTTTCAATTCCGACTAGTTCTTTTATTTTTTTGTCCGTGTCATTTTTGACTCGGTAACACTTTCTAATTTTTAAATTATTATCCATTTTTAACCTCCTTTCTAAGATAAAAATAAGATATGTCACCTAGACATACAGTGTATGTCACATTGGCGACAGTCATATGTACAAAAATCAGTATCCCAGACATACGACAAAAACAAGAAGAAAAACACTAAAAACAAGAAGAAAAAGTGGTCGTTGACCACTTGTTCAAGAGGATTGTATGTCAGCAAAAGACATACAAATCCTTTATGCTCGTCAAATTTTTTAAGGTTTTTAAAGAAAAAAATAAGAAAAAAAAGAGAAATCAAAGATTTAATTCCTCTTCTTTGCTAATTAACATGAAGTTATCCCATCCTTCGTTTAATGAATAAGTTTCGCCATTATCCCATTTCATATGAATAAAACCATATTCGTCAACATACTTAACAACTCCAGTTAAACCATATGGCATATTTGGATGTCCTAATAAATCTCTTAAAATAATTATGTCACCTTTTTTGTAAATGCTATTCTTCTTTTTTTTCATCTTCTCCTCCTGCTTTTTAATTATAAACATTTGTTGCAACGTTGCAACATTTTTAATACAATCTTTAACAATGTTATGTTTTTTGATTTATCGCAAAAAAACAAAAATCATAACTTTTATTAATAAATTTATCTTTGTTGATAAAGTCAACAATGGTAAATTTGTGTTTAATCTTTTAACTCGCAAACTTGATCAACATAATTTTTTTGAATAGTTTATTCTTTTTCGATAAATTAATGAACACTTTTTTTATGAATTGTTCAATCAAATATTATCATTATTAATTGCCTCTATTATCTTTTTCTCTATTTCTATTTTAACTTGTTGTTGGATTAATTCTTTGCATTGACAATTATTTATAATTATCTTTTCCATTATTGAATGATACAACTCATTTTGAAAACTATTAACCTTTTTTTGATAATCAATCAAAAATCTATACAACTTCAATTGTGATCTAAGTTCATATAATTCTTTAATATGAAGTTCTTTCATAATAGTTAATTTCATATTTGCCCATTTATCTAAATCAGTTGGATAACATTCCATAACTATCAATTTATTAATAATTTGTTTAAATGGTTCACTTTCAGTTATCCATAATTGTGTTTGAAATTTTTCAATTTGAAAATTTCTATAAAGCAAAAACTGAACCATTTCGTTATTTAACTTTTTCAATTTGCTCCTCCAATTCTTTTTTTAGAACATTTAAAATATTCAAAGTTGATTTGCTTTTTTTGGATAACATATTTTTAATTATTCTACTTTCAATTGAATAGATGAAATTGCCAGCGGAGTTTGTAACTAATTTAAAAAATTTATAGCACATAAGTTGATCATCAAAAATGTATTTAAAATTTGGCTTTTTTATATCTTTTTTATTTTTTGAAAAATGCAACACACTAATATAATTAATCGTCTCAATAATTTGTGATGAATATTTTTTATGATTATAAAAAGTCAATAATAATTCTTCCAAGAGCTTCAGTTCTTCATCATTCAAATATAATTGATTACTGGTGTAATTAGTAACATTTGTGACATCACAAGAATCATATAAATTAATTATTTTTGTTTTGTCGGCATTTAAAACATCAACAGCATTACTTCCCATTTTTAAAAAAGTATAATGATAATTCCATTCTTTAAACGACAACAAATATTGCGCATCATTGTTTTGATTAAATGCTACTAGTTTGTTATCAAAGTTCATTGAAAAATTATATGCACAAAATTCAAAGAACTTATTAACATTTTCATTATTAAATAGTTTTAATAATTGATTATCCTTTAATTCCATCAGTTGATTTATTCTAATATTTTTCATAATTAATACCAGAATTAATATACACATAATCAAAAATTCTATCATATTTAATCAGCTTATTGTCTTTTATTAATAGATAATATTCATTTAATATTATTTTATAAAGCTTGATTACTTTATTTAAATCGATTGTTATTTTACAATTAGCATTACTACTAAGTGTTTGAAAATAAAAAAGTTTTTCAGCATCACTACTGTTCATAATTATTTTAGGAAACATTTCAACGTATTCTTTATATAAATCTTTTCTAGTCAGTTCTTTATCTTGATTTGTAAAAAAATCAAGTAAAGTTAATTTTTCATCGTTATTAGTATAGAATACTTCAACTTCTTCATTATATGATTTTATAGATTTAGTTTTAGTAAGATATATGTCTTCTTCTTCAAAAGATAACGTTTCATTACTTATTGATATTCTTGCCATTTTATCACTATCCTTTTTATATCAACATTCAAAATCAATTTAGAGTGATTTTGAGCCGACTATAGACCGATTTCCAACGCGAATGGTAAATAATATTAAAAAGGCAAAACCGTTTATACGCCCTTGTTTTGCCTTTCAAACACATTGCGTTTAATTTCGTGTCGGATCCATTTCTTTTAATTCTTTTTCACTCGCCAATACTTCAATTTCATATTTCTTATTACCACAAATAAACAATGCTTCCCCTCTTACATAATCAAGAATCGAATACATTTCGTTTGTGTTTAATGCTATCATTTCCCCCAACGATTCAACTGGTGCTTTTTCTAACATCATGATGATTTTATATGTGGAGTTGTTAAGTATTGATTTGCCATGGACATTCATTACTACACCATCAATTAAAACATCACTACTTAAATCGCGCGGTTCTTGTGTTCCAATTACAGCACAATTGTTATATTTTCTTGATCGCCTATAAATGCTAGCTAACTCTTTGGCGGTCACGCCTTCTAAAATCATTTCATGCGCCTCATCCAAAACAAAGGCAGTATCTTCATTTAAATTCAAACACTTACTCCAAGCATATCTAAACATAATATAATTCAAACTATCTTTTAAACCTTGATCTTTTTCTTTGAGTGATTTTGTTCCAAATGATAAAATATCATTCTTGTTATTCTCATTAATAGTTGTAACTCCATCAAAATAATTTTTATGCGAGTTGATTAATGGTTTAATTGCTGATAGTAATTTATACAGTAAATCTTTTTGAGTTTTATTGTCGCTCTTTTCCATTTCTTCTAACAAAACACAATTTAAATCAGAAAAAGTCGGATAACTGGACAAAGGCAACCCTTTAAAGGACAAATCAAAAGTAATTCCTTTTCTTTTGTAGGTTTCTACGACAATTGGATCTATTTCATTTAAAGCTTCATGAAGACTTTCTTTAATGTTGTAATGATAAAGTTTTAAAATCATTTTAATATCATCTATAGCATTATAGATAGCCGTTTCAGTATCATATAATTTGATGTTTTCATCATCACTAGAAATAGGTTTTAAATCAAATATATTAATTTGATTTCCAGGGACCCCCCAATTAATAAAAGTCCCACCAAATTTTTTTGTCATGTATACATTTTTGTTTTCGGGATCGATCCATATTAACTTAGTT
>JBATBW010000046.1:0-3184 GCA_049662565.1 Erysipelotrichaceae bacterium
ACCATTACTCCCGCTGCAAATCCGGTTAATATTCTTTGTACAAGCACACTCATTTTTTCTTTCATAAAGAAAACACAAGCAGCTCCTAAAGTTGTCCCTATAAGAGGAATCATTAATCCATTAAAAATTTCCATATTTATCACCATTCACATTATATAATAATAATCTCAATAATTCATTCAATATACTTTTACTTAATAACAATAGTCGCATATTTTTCTACGATCTTAATTAATTGGGTAACCGCTAAATCCATATCATCGATACATGTATATTCAAATTTACCATGACAATTATGGGAACCAGTCCCTAGGTTTGGACAAGGTAATCCCATATATGATAGACGACATCCATCGGTACCACCTCTTACTGGTAAAGTTATTGGTTGCCTTCCACATTCTTTAATAACTTCTTGTGCCACTTCTATTAAATGATAATTCGGTAATATTTTATCTTTCATATTATAGTAACTATCTTTTGTTTCCACAACAACCGTATTTTTACCATATTTATTATTTAACTCATCTGCAATTTTATGAACATATTCCTTTTTATTATTTAATAAATTTATATCGTGATCTCTAATAATACCCGATATTTCCGTTTTTTCGACATTTCCATTAATATAATCAATATGATAGAAACCTTCATATCCCGATGTTTTTTCTGGGCACTCTAATTTAGGTAACATTTCAATAAATTCATGTCCCACCATCAGTGAATTAATCATTTTATCTTTAGCGCTCCCAGGATGAATATTTAATCCCTGAATTGTCACGTTAAGAGAAGCCGCATTAAAGGTTTCGTACTCTACTTCACCAAAAGCTCCTCCATCACAAGTATAGGCAAAATCCGCACCAAACTTTTCTATATCAAATAAGTCCGCACCACTGCCAATTTCTTCATCAGGAGTAAAACCAATTTTAATAGTTCCATGTTTAATCGAATCATCATTAATTAGAATTTGGGCAAAGGTCAAAATTTCCGCAATACCAGCTTTATCATCAGCACCTAGTAACGTTGTTCCATCAGTTACTAGTAGGTCTTTACCAACATAATCCGTTAAAGACTCATAATCTTTAACTTTCATTACAATATCTAATTCTTTATTTAAAACAATATCTTTCCCATCATAATTTTTAATAATATTAGTTTTAATATTTGAATACGGAACAACATCTACCACATCCATATGAGCAATAAAGCCAATGATCGGCGCATCTTCTCTATCAATATTACTAGGTATCGTTCCATAAACATAACCATTATCATCTATACAAGCATCACTAATACCAATTTCGATCATTTCTTTGACTAAATCTTGCCCAAAAACAATTTGCTCTTTAGTCGAAGGACAAGTATTAGAATGTTCATTAGAAGCACTTGGATATGCCGTATATTTAATTAATCTTTCATATGCTCTCATATATTTACCTCTTTTCATTTTACATATTATATCACACAAAATAGTTAACCTTAGTTAAACCATTGATACTCAATTCATATACTTCATCACATACTTCATTTAAATATTTACGATCATGAGATACACTAATGATCGTCCCTTCAAATAATGATAATGTATCTCTGATCACTGGCGATGATAAAGGACTAAAATTTCTTGTCGGTTCATCTAATAATAAAACATCACATCGTTTAAGAACCATATCTAAAAAGAGAATCTTTGCTTTTTGTCCTCCACTTAAATTCTTAATTTTGTTAGTCATTTCCTTATGGGTAAATTTCATATTACCCATGTATGTTGAAACTTTAGTTATCTCTTCCTTACAATTTTCTTTAATCAAAAACTCAACCGGAGATATTTCATAGTCTAAAACTTCTTCATAATTTTGTGGCATATAATAAGGGTTAATATCATTTCTATCTTGGACAGTCGACCAAATTAATCTCAACAATGTCGATTTACCATTACCATTATCCCCAATAATACCAATATGTTTTTTACCCTTTACTACCAATTTAATGTCGGTAGATAATACTTTGTAGGGACTACATAATTCAGGTATATTCCACTCAATGATTACTTTACCATTAGGTATTGTAATTCCTTGATCAAATTGTGTTATTATTGCCATTTCCCTTTCCGGGATTCTTACAAATTCTTCTTTTTCTTTATCCATTTTATTTTTTTGGACTTTAATATTTTTAATTTTTCTTTTTAATGCCGCTGCACCACTAGGATTACCCCGAGAAATAGTATTTTGAGCATATTCCACCTTATTATATATTTTTTGAAGTTTCTCATTTTGTCTTTGGTAATCGGCTCTTTGCTTATTCGCAATCATTAATTGTCTAGCAAATAATAAACTTCTTTTACTAATATATTCTCTATAACCTTCATAAGTTATAGTTATTTTTGGTTCATTTTTCTTTTTTAATTGTTCCAAATGCACAATAATATTGGCAGTATTTTCAATTAATGTTTCATCATGAGAAACATACATTATTGGCATCCTCGTCTTTTTTATAAAGTTTTCTAACCAAATTAAAGTTTTAATATCTAAATCATTTGTGGGTTCATCTAAAAGTAATAAATCTGGCTTTTGAGAAATTATTTTCGCAAGTTGTATTTTAATCTTTTCTCCTCCAGACAGCCGACCAATAGTTGGGTTTTCATTAATTAAATCACTTCCAATATTTAATGATTCTAATAATAAACTATAATCCTTAACATTAACTCCTTTAAAATATTCTTTAATAGTACATTGCAATTCACTTTCTTCCATAAATTGTGGTAAATAACCGATAATTTTATCTTTACTAACCTTACCTTGATACTCACAAAATTTATCGATTAACATCGGATCATAAAGATATTTAAGTAAAGTACTTTTGCCATTTCCTTCTTCGCCTATTACGGCAACTTTATCATTATCATTTAAAACAAAATTAAAATCTTTTATTAATAATCTATCATCAACAATTAGATTTATGTTGACATTCTCTATTTTTATCATATTCCCTCCAATAAAAAATCCACTTCTTCATCAGAAATGGATATCATATTGTCACATATAAAAAACAAAAGAAAAGATGTAACTAAGTAACCCATTTCCGACAAAAAACCAACCTATAAAGGTTATTTAGTTAATTGTCTTTTATTTAGATTACTAATTGTTCATCCCACACCAGCTTTCATTATTAATTAAATAATACCCTACAT
>JBATBW010000047.1:0-1926 GCA_049662565.1 Erysipelotrichaceae bacterium
ATTTTTTCAAATATGCATGTTTTGTTTCCTGGTGAAGAAGAACAAAAAAAAGTAGGTGAATATTTGAGACAACTAGACAACCTTATCACCCTTCAACAGCGTAACATTGATCAGATGAAAATAATGAAAAAATCGCTACTTAAAGTGATGTTTGTATAAAAAATTAAAAGGAGGAAATTAAAGATGAGTAATACAACAGAAATTACAACAAAATTATGGGCTATGGCCAATAAATTACGTGGTACTATGGATGCAAGTGAGTACAAGAATTACATTTTACCATTTATGTTTTATCGTTATTTATCAAAGAATCAGGATGAGTATTTAAAGGATAACCACTTAGAAGAGTTCTATTCAGTAACTGAAAAAGATGAGCGTGATGAATATTATGAAGAAATCAGTAGAGGTATTGGTTATGCAATTGCACCAGAATATAATTGGGAAAATTTAGTGTCAAAAATTGAGAACCAAAAGATTAAGGCGAGTGAATTTCAAGACATGTTTGACATTTTTAATAGGAATGTGGCAAGAAATCAAGTGTCTAAGGAAGATTTTGCAAATGTGTTCTCAGATGTTAATCTTGGCGACACACGTTTAGGTGCTAGTACTAATGAACGTGCGAAAGCTTTAAATGATATTGTATTAATGATTAATGAATTTACCTTTAAAGATGATTCTGGACGTGATATTTTGGGGGATGTTTATGAATATTTAATCGGGCAATTTGCAGCAAATGCCGGGAAAAAAGGTGGAGAATTTTATACACCGCATGAAGTGAGTCAAATTTTAGCTAAAATAGTAACATTAAATACAAAACAAATGAATGATCAATTCCGCGTATATGACCCAACTATGGGCTCAGGATCGCTTTTATTAACAGTTCAAAAAGAATTGCCTAACGGTTCTAAAACAGGCAGTGTTTGTTTTTATGGGCAAGAGTTGAATACAACAACATATAATTTGGCTCGCATGAATTTGATGATGCATGGAGTAAATTATAGAAACATGGAGTTGAAAAGAGGGGATACACTTAGTGCTGATTGGCCGTTTGCAGAAAAAGATGGTATTCAAACACCATTAAAATTTGATGCGGTTGTAGCTAATCCCCCATATTCTCAGAATTGGGATATTAAAGACATTGATCGCGAAAAAGACACGCGATTTAAAGGATTCGGTGTTGCACCGGCTTCGAAAGCAGACTATGCATTTGTTCTTCATGGATTATATCATTTGGATAAATCAGGGTCTATGGCAATCGTTTTACCACACGGAGTACTTTTCCGTGGAGCTTCAGAAGGGAAAATACGTGAGAAAATAATAAAAGAAAATTTGTTAGATGCTGTAATTGGATTACCAGCTAACTTATTCTATGGGACAGGCATTCCGACATGCGTACTTGTGTTTAAAGGACGTGAAGCTCGAGGAAACAATAAAGATGTCTTATTTATTGATGCATCTAATGAGTTTGAAAAGGTTAAAAACCAAAACAAACTTAAAAAAGATAATATAGATAAAATAATAAAAACATATCAAGATAGAAAAGATATTGATAAATATGCTCACGTAGCATCCCTAGAAGAGATTAAAGAGAATGATTATAACCTAAACATTCCGCGTTATGTTGATGTTTTTGAAGAAGAAATCGTTGTTCCACTATCAGAAGTAGCTAAAGAATTAGAAGAAGTACAAAAAGAAATTGATATTACTACTAAAGAATTATTCAATTTATTGGGTAGTTTAGAGGGGACAACAGAAGAATCAAAAAAAGAACTTAGTAAATTTTTGGAAATATTAAAATAACGAAACAAAAGAGTGAGAAAAGGAATTTCTCGCTCTTTTGCTTATTCTTGGGAACAGCGTAAGTTAGGGGAAATTTTCAAATATGAACAGCCAACCAAATATATAGTAAAAAATACGGAATATAAT
>JBATBW010000048.1:0-2756 GCA_049662565.1 Erysipelotrichaceae bacterium
CGGTTGATTTATTCTATGCTCAGGTATTAGTAAATCAGAATCAACGGGAAAATAATTATAAATAGCCAATGGAGTTGTCCAGGTTGTGTCATACGTAGGCAAGCTATAACTTTTACTAAAAGCATAAGCATAATTTACTAAAGTATCGCATCGAAATTGACCACACGATATTGGTTTACTCTTGCTATTAATTTTACCTTCTTTCCACCTCCATGTTATGGTGTACTCGGGACAAGCATAATATTGTCTAACAATCCTATTCGCTACAGTAAATGATTCATTCGATTTAGGTGATACCAAGCCTCCTTTGCTTCCCCAAAATTTTGATCGTGATTTGAAATCATCGATTGTATTCTGTTGAATATGCGGAACAGAATCCAACGCTTCAAGAACAACTGTCGGTCTCATTCTATAATCAGGCGCACTTGCAATCCCAACATGTCCCATGAAACCAGCTCCTACTAAATCACGAGCGACTAAATCACCGACAAATGAGGGAATATTTGAATAGACAGGGCACGCTATTACTATTGAGCTTAATACATAGAATACATTTTTTTTCATACTTATTTCCTTTTATTACAACATAAATCCACTTATTTATGTGTTGCAGTTGTGTTACATAAATGAATTGCTCTTAAGTCCAAAACAACCGGTTAAGGTGTGTTTGACCGTTTTTAAATGCCGATTGATTAATTGATATTTTGAATTGACTAGTTCTATTGCTTTACCGATAGGTAAATAAGTATGTGAGGTATACAGGATACAAATGGTTTGTAAATTAGTAGCATTTTTTTCGAACATCTTTATTTTCCATAACTAATTTTGGACAATAATCAAATTTTCCATGATTATTTTTCGGAAGATTATAGAAAGCTTTATAGTGTGTCAAGACGCAAAATTATACAATTAATTTTGCCTTTCTAATCACCGTTCCAATAGGTTATTAATTGCGTAATTTGACAGTAAGTTGAGTAAATAATGTAGCATATAGCCGCGAATGAAATAGATAAGCTCCCATAATATAAAAGATTACTTCCTGCTGTGGAATAGTGAACAATTAAATCCACGTAAAGAATTAAAACTAGGTAACAAAACCAAATGATAATAATGCCTAACGACAATGATTTTTTGATGTTGAAGTAAGAGCTATGCAGTGTGCTTAATAAAGCCAAGAGAAGAAATAGAGGAAATGATAAAAAAAAATAATATAGCTGCATACCCGAGGGTTCATAGGGAATATGAAAAAAATTATCTACTTTAGTCGAGCAAACAACATATATGTACCAATAGATGAGATATAGTATCGAGCAGTTTATTATTGTTAAAAAGCCTAGCCCTAATCCTTTTTTCATATTGTCTCAAAATCGTATGCAATATTTCGTTTAAAATAACATGGTTCTAGTATAAATTAATAATTTTTATGCAAAAATAATTTTTCATATTTAATTCCAGCAGAAATCCTCCATCAATGAGGATTTTTTAGAGTAATTTTTTTTACAAATATATTGGAAAAAATTATTTATGACCGTTTAAAAAAGCTTAAAAAAACTATGCTAGCAGCTATCAACGTTAATCCTGATGCCACTATATTTAAGATGGCTATTTGTTTGCTATGATTTGCTTTTGCTTGAGCACGAGCTAATAAGTTTTCCACGTTGTGCTGAATAGTCAGATTGGTTCTATTGGCACTGTCTTGCAGTAGACTGTCCATTACTTTTTTACTCGCGGTAAGCGACGCACTTAACGCGCGCTCACAGGTGTCTTTCGTGTCGTGTTCAAAACGATGACTAATGGCTTCCATCTCTTGTTTAAACTCATTCAGCATCTGCTGTTGGGCGCTAATCGTTTCTTCCATTAATTTAGCATTAAGCGTTTGTAAAATTAAAATAGGGTCGTTGCGACCGATAATCACCTCGTGTTGACGAGCAATTTCTTCAATCAGAGCATCTTGCTTAACCGTCATATCACCACCGCGTTATCCAGTTGACTAAATAGTTGGTCACGAACAATTTTTAAACGTTGCCGCGTCATTATCGTGCGAGAAGGTAGGGCGATTGCCTCATTAAACGTCAGTCGCTCTTGTAACATATCCGTCATATCACGCCCATAGGTTTCTTCTTTGAGTCGTGGAATGTGAACCATCGCAGATACTCGATTTTTATTATCAAGATAAGCTTTCATTTGCTCAAAGGTCTTACCGCCGTCTTCAACAACTCCCCAATAAGGATTTAACCAAACGATAAATAAGGCATTGCTTTGAAATTGGCTAATCAATTGTGAAAACCCATTAACTGTATCAAGAAGAGCCTGACCTCCAGTAATTACCGTATGTACGATAAGCTCATGTCCCATGCCCGCTAATAACGACGGCACATCATTACTAATAAGATAATGAGACAATGGTACAAACGAACTGGCTCCATTATCAATAATCACATCGTCTTCTGATGAGGCAATTAATTCAATTAAGCCATCAAAATGACGAGAATTGATTTCATCACCATCCATGATGTTAATGTCTTTTACTTTAAGCGCTTTATAACCCGCAAACGTAGCATTAACTGGGTCGGTATCAATGCAAAGCGTTTTTTTTTCCTTGTGACTATTGTATTGCGCTAATGTTGCCGCAACGAATGTCTTACCAACCCCTCCTTTGCCTTGTAAAATAATATGTACTTTTGCCATTAAATTAAATCCTCTTTCTTCGCTATCGGGTTATAAGTAAAACTTTGAATCCTTGGGGACTTTGTTTG
>JBATBW010000049.1:0-1857 GCA_049662565.1 Erysipelotrichaceae bacterium
ACTAAATTAATTGTTTCAAAAGATGATATTAAGGTTGAGTATTATAATCATCATTTAGATAGCGAAACTTACTAATATCAATAAAAAAAGTTTTATACCGACGTATTGGTATAGAACTTTTTTGTTATTTTTAGGTAAATTTATCTAGATCATTTTCAATAAAAAATAAATTCTTATATATAAAGGTTGTATAATATTTAGGACTGATAATGTAAAATTTTTTTGCATTACGGTCCTTCTTTTATTTTCTCCATTTTTACGGCAAAATAAAAGAGATGGCCCACAACGCCAATCTAATTAAAGAAAGGACACCATCTCTATGGATAATAATATCAAACTTTTACTTGGAATTACAGACCCTAATTTAACTATTGACCCTAAATATCAATATACTTCGTATATTGAAGAAAAAATTATTAAAAATAGTAAGGCTTTGCTCTGTCATCTATATTTGTCTTACCCTATGTATTGCCCTAATTGTAAAGCATTGATGTTACATAACGGCACTAAAGTAGTTAATAATATTCATCTTTCTTCTGCTGGTAAAAAGCTTGTGCTTTCTATAAGAAAACAGAAGTATCTGTGTCCTGAGTGCAAAAAGACTGCGACAGCTAAATTTAAAGATACTAACTATCATGATCATTTTTCTAATGCTGTTAAAGCCAAACTTGTACGTGATTTAAGTCTATCCAGACCTATGTGTGAAATTGCTGCGGACTCTTTTACATCTTCAAACACAATTATTAGATCTTTAGAGAATGTAGAAAATAATTTTAAAGTCAATTGTAACTGGCTTCCTAGTCACTTATCCTTAGATGACTTCAAATCTGGTAAAAGATTTTCATCTAGTGGTATGAGTATGTGTTTAATCAACGCAGTCAATCATCGGATTATAGATATAATTCCTGAAAGAAATAATAAATTCCTTAGGAATTATTTCATTCAATATAGTTACAAAGCTAGATTATCAGTAATGACTATAACTGTTGACTTATATGCACCTTACCGCAGTTTGATTAAGGAGCTATTCCCTAATGCATTTATTATTGCAGATAAATTTCATGTGGTTACACAGGCATATACAGCTATGAATAAAATTAGAATTAGGGTTATGAAAGAATATGGAGCTGGAACCCATGAGTATCGAGCTTTGAAACGTTTTTGGAAACTACTTCTAAAAAATCAAGATGATGTTGATTATCATCGATATTATCCAAGGATAAATTTTAAATACGCTGAATTAAGCGATTCTGAAGTTTTAGATCGTTTATTTGATATGTCTTCTGAATTGAAAACAGCCTATGAATATTATCAGTTACTTCTACAAATGTACCGTAAAAACAGTTGTCAATTACTAAATTTATTAACTGATACAGTTTCTTGGAATCTTCCACCAGAAATGAGACAAGCTTTAAAAACTATCAAGAAGCATAAGGCAGAAATAGAAAATAGTTTTGTTTTACCTAGACTTACCAATGGTCCTATTGAAGGCGTCAATAATCACATTAAAGTAATTAAGCGTATAGCCTATGGCTATAATAATTTTAAGCATTTTAGACTCAGGATTCTGCTTTCGCTAAAAAATAATGTAATTTTCTTCTCCACCTAAAACAAAAAAACTATTAGACTTCCATCTAATAGTTTAAAAATAATAATTAAAATTTTGGCATCAGTCCTTTTTGACAAAGAACCCAAAACTCATTGATGTCTCTTTAACTATTTCATTTTATGTTTCTTTGATGAAACTTGATAAAAGATGAATGCCACTAATCCAAAGAAGACTGGACCAGCAATTGTCCAGAAGGCTGTCTCAAAGTCGCCATCCAAAATTGGTTGAACACAAGTAAAGATAATACC
>JBATBW010000050.1:0-7840 GCA_049662565.1 Erysipelotrichaceae bacterium
TAAAACGGCATAAAAACCTGGGTAACAAATTATTACTTCATCTATCCCATTGCTAGCTGGATCACTTAAATGAGCAAATTCACTGTCGGCCCGCAACTTTCTTGCGATATCATCGACCTTTTCAAAAAATAAATTAGTTTTAGTACGTGCTATATCATCATCAAGCAGAATATTTATTTGCGTAAACAATCGAGCTTTAGTTTGTTCTAAAGAATCTAAACTACAACTGAAATGATCAGGAAACATTATCGCTTTGATCTCTTTAATAAAAGTATTTATTTCGCTATAACAAGGACATTTAATCATATTAGATATCCAACTTCGATAAATAACGTTCACCATTATCGGCAGCCGTTGTCAGTATCTTTAAATCTTCTTTATTCTCTATTAATTTAATCATCCCTAACACATTAGCGGCACTACTAATACCAACAAATAAACCCTCTACTGTCGCAATTTCCTTTTGCATATTTAATACATCTTCATCTTGCACAGTAATAATGCCATCTAGAACAGCAAAATTTAGATTTTTAGGTAATAATCCAGCCCCAATTCCATCAATTTTATGTTTACCTTTAATACCTTTAGTTAAAAATGGCGAATTAGCTGGCTCAATACCAAATACTTTAATATTTGTATTATGCTCTTTTAAATACTTACCCACCCCACTAACTGTACCACCTGTACCAATACCTGCCACAAAATAATCTAAATCATTATTAAAATCTTTAGATATTTCTTTAGCCGTTTGTTTATAGTGTGCCAAAGGATTATTTGCATTTTCAAATTGACTTAACATCAATGAATTTGGTGTTTCATCAATTATTTCTTGCGCCTTAGCAATAGAACCATTCATTCCTAAAGAACTGTCAGTCAATATTACTTGGGCTCCATAATATTTCATTATTTTTACCCTTTCAATACTAGCACTATCTGGCATAACTAACACTACTTTTAATCCCATATTAGCACCCATTGCCGCAATCGCAATACCGGTATTACCACTTGTTGGTTCAACTATCGTTGAATTATCATTGATTATACCTTCTTCTTTAGCCGTCATGATCATATTTAATACTGGACGATCTTTAATACTTCCCGCCATATTGAAATATTCTAACTTCAGATATATTTCACTTTTTAAATTATATTTCTTCATTAACTTATTTAATTTAATTACTGGTGTATTACCAATTAATTCATAATTGTTATTAACTATCATATTTTTACCTCTTCTTTATATTAACATATATTGAAAAATAAAAATGTTAAAATGCTTAAAAAAAAGCCACCGAAGTGACTTTTCTCATTAACCGATTGGTAAAATTTCAACTACTTCCATGATTAAGCTATCAGCTTTAATTTTGTCATTAGCTTTAGTTAATGCTTCAATTACTTTAGCATCTTCAACTAATTTAAATTTCAAACGAGCTCCAACATGTTTCTTTTCAGCATTGTTAAATTCTTTATAAAGAGCAACAACACCTTGTTTTTCACGTTTAAGATTTTCAGCAGTTTGGTTTGGCGCAAGACCAAATACAAAATAATCTTTACCATCTAAAACAGTGTGATTACCAGGAACAGCAACCATCAAGTTTGGTGAACCATCTGGATTAACTGTTGCAACAGTAGGTGCCATTTCCACTTTAGAGAAAGCATCCCACAAAGCTTCACCAGTTAAACTAGTTTTTGCATAGAAATTGTCTTTTGAAGCACTAGTAAAAGTATCATTTTTCTTAGGCGCTGCACAACCAACTAAAACTAATAAAACAGCTAAAATCGCAATAATTTTTTTCATATAAAATCCTCCTTTCTTTTATATTATCAAAAAATTAACAAAATTACAATCAATTAACTCATAAATTTATATCCGGATATCTATCCACCGATTTCATATTATATATTGATAAAATAATTGACCCCGCAAAGGCGAACAATGCCAAAACAAAAGCCATTTTTGGATGAATTGAATATACCAAGCCCGCAATTAAAGAACCGATAACCATACCTACTGAACGCATCGAATTATAAAAACCAACTAATACACCATTATTTTTTGAAATAGATGACATAATAGACTGCAGCATCGGTAAATAAACGGCATTAAAACCAAAAAACACCACATTAATTATAATGAAAGCCCCACTATTATCGACAAAAATAATACCAATCATCATTATTGCACAAATAGTTAAAACACTGATAATTGACTTAATAATACGTGTTTTATTTAATAACCAAAGACAAATGGTTGAATTCGCAATTAAAGTGATAAACCCAACTACCGCCTTTAATATTCCATTATGACTAGGCAAAAACCCAAATTGATCTTTGATATAATAATTAAAAGATTGATCATAGGCTGTCGACGCAAAAGATGTCAACATTACTACAGCAAAAAAAGCAACAAAAAAGATATTTAATAACTTACTCGCGTCTTTAAATGCTCTAAAAGGATTAGATTCAATCAATGTTTGTTTAACATTTAACTCACCAATCACAACATCATCATCCATAAATAGTAGAAATAAAACTCCCATCATCACTAGACCAATAATTTGGACAATGAAAGTCATTCTAATAGAATAATCCCCAATTAATCCCCCTATTAAAAAACCAAATGGAGAACTAACCGCAATAATAGTAGCCATAACTGCCAAATTCTTAGACTTATTCTCTTTACTATTCACAATAATATACAACATTTGATTAACTGCAATACACCCCGTAAAAACACCCGCAATAAAACGCGCTAAACCAATGCCTATTTCTGTCGTGCTAATCATAAATAGCCATTGCCCAAAGGCATAACCAAAAAAAGAATACGTCATTATTCTTGCAGGTCCAATTTTTTTGGAAATCTTCCCCCAAAAAGGTGAGAACAAAAAATTAGCTAGTGCCATACAACTAAAAGCCACACCAAACATATAATCACTAAGATGTAAGTCTTGAATAAATGTTGGTGTAATTGGATGGGCAAAATTCGCAATCATATTATGAATAATATTTAAAACAAAAAACCGATAAATCGAAACCTTTTTCATATATTTACCCCAATGCCCTTTATTTTAACTTAAAAAAAGCATTTAAACAAGAAAAGAACTTATCTTTGTTGTTTGATAAGTTCTTCTTTTAAATCATAAAGTTTCTTGGATAAATCAATATATACTTCATGCGGATTATATAACCGCTTAACTTCATCCCATAAAGTCTCTTTCATTAACTTACTATACTTCGCAATATCATTAACACTAGGTGAAAAATATACTTGTCTACCATTTTCAAAAATAGGAAGTAATAGTTCTTCTAGATAATAAGTATTTGGTGATAATATTAACTTCTTCCATATTTTATCTGGATCAAACAACTCCAACTCTTCATCATTAGTTATATACTCATCAACTAAACAAATTAAATCCGCCAACATTTTATGTGTTTTTTGATCAAAAACACGATAAATCTTCTTGTTTCCTGGATTAGTTATCTTTTCAACATTATCGGATAATTTAATTTTGGGGACATACATATTATCGTTAGACTTAATAGCTGCTAGCTTATATACCCCTCCAAGTGATGGGCAATCTTTAGAAGTAATCATATTCGTACCAACACCTAAAATATTAATACAAGCCCCCTGATTAATTAAATCAAAAATTAGATATTCATCTAAATCATTAGATACACTAATTAAAGCATCTTCTAATCCGGCCTCATCTAACATCTTACGTGCTTTTTTCGATAAATAAGCTAAATCGCCACTATCTAACCTAATACCATACCCTTTTTCTAATTTATTTTCTTTTTTTAATTCCGTAAAAACCTTAATCGCATTAGGAATTCCTGATTTTAAAGAATCATAGGTATCTACTAACAAAATACAAGCAGACGGAAATATTTGGGCATACTTTTTGAACGCTAAATATTCACTATCAAAACTCATTATCCAACTATGGGCATGCGTACCCTTTACTGCCACATCAAACATTTTACCCGCAAGAACATTAGAAGTCGCAACACAACCGCCAATCATTGCCGCTCTAGCTCCATAAAGGCCTGCATCCGGCCCTTGTGCCCGACGTAAACCAAATTCTAATACCCCTCTGTTTTTCGCTACATAGCACACTCTTGCGGCTTTAGTAGCGATTAATGTTTGATGATTAAAAATGTTTAATATTGCGGTTTCAATTATTTGTGCTTGAATGATTGGTGCTTCAATCTTGATAACTGGTTCTTTAGGAAAAATTGGAGTTCCCTCTTTTATCGCATAAATATTGCCCGAAAACTTCAAATCTTTCAAATAATTTAGAAAATCTTCATTAAATAATTTAATTGATCGCAAATAAGCAATATCTTCTTCATTAAAATGGAAATTATTTATATATTCAATTATTTGTTGAAGACCACAAGCAATAGTATATCCACTACCGCCAGGGTTTTTTCTAAAATAAACATCAAAAACTACTGTATCTTTATTTTCTTCTAAAAAATAACCATAAGCCATCGTTAACTCATATAAATCCGTTAATAGCGTTAAATTTCTATTAGTATCCATAAATATCTCTTCCTTCATTATTTATATAACAAGTTTAATATAAATTATTAAACTTGTAGATATTATAACACTTTTAAATGGTATATCAATGCATATATCAAAAAGGAGCACTAGCTCCCTTAAATAAATAAATTAACATTCGATTCTTCGGCATCGCCTAAATACGACGCAACACCAGCATATTCCACATTATCAAGTAATTCTTCTTTAGTAATACCCATTATATCCATTGACATCGTACAAGCAACTAACTTAATACCACTATCTAAGGCATGTTTCATTAAGTCTTCTAATGATTCGACATTTTTATCATTCATTACTTTTTTCATCATCATCGTGCCCATACCACCCATATTCATTTTTGATAGTTTAAGTTTCCGACTACCTTTAGGCATCATCAGTGCAAACATCTTTTCAATAAATGGTTTTTTTACTGATATATTTTCACTCTTTCTTAAAGCATTTAAACCCCAGAAAGTAAAAAACATAGTCACTGGTCGTCCCATCGCTCTTGCACCATTGGCAATAATAAAACTTGCGAGTACTTTATCTAAATCACCACTGAAAACAATAATTGTTTTTCCTTGAGGTAGTGATGTAGGAGCATTTAAAACACTACAAACATCACTGCCTTTTTTTATATAAACAATGTTTTGATTATTTACTCTTTCTGTTCGTATTAATGTATTTCCTGTTCTTTTACACCAAGCATTAATATCGGCCGCAAACCCCATATCCGTAGCGCTTACTTTTAAAATTTGTCCATCAACCATATTCCCTAAAGTTTCATTAACTTTCATAATTGGCCCTGGGCATTGTAATCCACAACAATCAATAATTGTCATTTCTTCATCATTAATTGTTAATTTATTATTCATATCATTATCCTCATCTATTTCATTATTATAGTGCATCGATTTATAAAATGATGTCCCACCTGATAATACCCTAACATCACTAAAACCTTTTTGCATTAATATACGAGCTACATTATAAGAACGAACGCCAATTGCACAATATACAACCGTTAATTTATTTTTATCTAATTCATCAATTCTCGATCTTATTTGACCAAAAGGAATATGTATTGAATTATCTATACTAAAAATCATTCGTTCAACATCTTCACATATATCTAGTATCGCAACATCTTCACCATCATTAATCATCGCGTCTAATTCATTATATTCAATAAATTTAACTAAATTATCAATAATATTTTCGGCTACAAAACCTAACATATTAATTGGATCTTTTGCTGAAGAAAAAGGCGGAGCATAAGCTAACTCAATTTCACACAAATCATAAATCGTTCCATTTAATCTCATTGTCGTCGCAAGGGTATCAATACGTTTATCGACTCCATCTTGCCCTACAATTTGACCACCATATATTTTTCCGTCTTGATTAAAAATCATTTTTAGAGTTAATGGAGTGGCATTAGGATAATACCCTGCATGCGACTTTTGATTAATTAAACAAGTAAAATAATCAACGTTTTTCGTCTTACCCATTAACTTTAATTGCTTTTCATTTAAACCAACACTAGCTACAGTTAGATCAAAAACTTTTGCGACAGCGCTACCTAAAGTGCCATTATACTTTTTGTTTTTGCCAACTAAATTATCCGCTAGTATCCGAGCTTGTTTGTTCGCAGGACCTGCCAGTGGAATCATTGTTTGTTCTTTAGTAACATAATTAGTAACCCCAATTACATCACCTACAGCATAGATGTTCTCATCTGATGTTTGAAGATAATCATTGACAACTATTCCTTTTCTATCATTTAGTTGCAGTCCTGCTTCTAAAGCTAATTGTGAATTAGGTCTAACTCCTATTGATAATATTATTAAATCACTTTTAATCTTTTTACCACTAGTTAATTCAATTGTTGTTTGATTATCAATATGAATAAATTGTTTTACCCCATCATTGAGGATTAAATTAACATTATTAAAGACAATATTTTCATGAACTAAATTAGCCATTTCCAAATCAATCGGTGTCATTACTTGATTTTGCATTTCAATAATTGAAACCTTTAAACCTAAATCATGTAAATTCTCGGCCATTTCTAAACCAATAAATCCACCACCAATTACCGCAACATTCTTTACATTATGTTCATTAATATAATTTTTAATCGCATCGGTATCTGGTACACTCCACAAAGTTAAAATATTATCCGCTTCAATACCACTAATAGGTGGTTTAATTGGCGAAGAACCCGTGGCGATTACTAAATCATCATAACTATCTTCGTAAGTATTATTTGTCAACAAGTCTTTAACGATAATTTTTTTGTCATTTGGGACAATCTTAATCACTTCACTTTGTACTTTAACGTCGACATTAAATTTATCTTTCATCGCTTCTGGTGTCATTAATAATAAAGCATCTCTACTTTTAATATTATCCCCAATATAATAAGGCAATCCACAGTTCGCATACGAAATGTATTCACCCTTTTCGTAGATAATGATATTTCTATTCTCATCATTTCTTCTTAAACGCGCTGCCGTCGTTGCCCCACCTGCTACTCCACCAATAATTATTGTCTTCTTATCCATAATCAATCTCCTTATATCATAATAATACTTGTCCTTTATTTATCAAGCAATAAAAATGCTTAAAAAAAAGAAGATTACTCTTCTTTTAACTTAAAGCAACATCTAAAGCCATCATTATGACAAAACCAACTGCGAAAAATATAACTCCGGCATTAGAATGTTCACCTTCACTCATTTCTGGAATCAATTCTTCTACGACCACATAAATCATTGCGCCAGCCGCAAAACTCAAAAAATAAGGTAAAAACGGCAATATATAACTAGCCGCAACTACCGTAATAAACCCGGCAATCGGCTCAACAATACCGGACATTACTCCAAAGATAAATGACTTTGTTTTACTAATACCTTGTGATTTTAGAGGCATCGAAATAATTGCACCTTCCGGAAAGTTTTGAATCGCTATCCCAATGGATAAGGCTAAAGCTGCGACCGCCGATATTCCACTATTACCTGAGGCAAATCCAGCATAAACTACTCCGACAGCCATCCCTTCTGGGATATTGTGTAGAGTAACCGCTAAAAGTAACATCGTAGTTTTACTAAAAGATTTTTTCGGCCCTTCTGGTTCATCCGTATTTAAATGTAAATGAGGGATTACATGATCTAAAAATAGTAAGAAAAATATCCCCAACAAAAACCCCACGGCCGCTGGGATAAATGATAATTTACCCATACCACTTGATTGATCCATTGCGGGTATTAATAAGCTCCAAAT
>JBATBW010000051.1:0-3001 GCA_049662565.1 Erysipelotrichaceae bacterium
AGCAACACCTGTTAATCCAGCCATGTAAATCGCTGTATCTACCCAAGGGAAAACCACAACGAATTGAGAACTAGCTGGTAGACAACTTGCAATTAAATCTGTATCATCCATTCCAGCAGCGTGGAATTTTTCTTTAAATAAGTCACTTGCTATTAAAACCGCCAAATATGCACTTGTAGTTAAACCCACTACTAAACCAGCAACTAAAACTGTAGATGCAACTAAGCCAACACGTGATTTAACATTTTTGAATAAAGTTTCACAAATAACATTAACTGCTTCAATTTTAGTCATTAATGCTCCATAAATTGTTGCGATTATTGCCAACAATACAGATGATATCATGCTCGTAATACCGCCACGGTTTACTAATGTCAAGAATATTTCACTGAATGCGCTTTCATCAAGACCTGTAATAGCATTTAATTTGAATCCTGAATATAAACATTCAAGTCCTTTTGAAAATTCAAAACCGTTAAAAATTACACCAAATAGAATAGCAATAAATCCAGATATAATTAATGTTGAGATAATAGGTTTTTTTCTAAATGTCAAAATAAATACAAACACCATCGGCAAAATTACTAACGGGTTAACATTAAACACCTTTGCAATTTCACCTCTAATAGATTCAACATTAGCAACACTAGCACTACCAGCACCACCGAAGAAACCAAGAATTGTATATGCTACTATAGCGATTACAACAACAGGAACAGCATAATAAGCCATTCTTTTAATCATTGATTGAACATTAGTACCTGCAAAGTTAGCAGCTACATTTGATGTATCACTCATAGGAGATAAAATTTGTCCAACATGTGCACCGGAAATAACAGCACCTGCAACCATTGGTAAGTTAGCACCCATTGAAGTAGCAATCGAAACCATTACCAAACCAACAGTTCCCGCTGTACCCCATGATGTTCCAATGGCCATTGCAACTAATCCTGTAATAACAAATGATAAAACAACCATAAAGTTTGGATCAATTACATTAACTAAGTAATAAATTAAAGCTGGAATTGAGCCACTGAACACCATTGCAGCGATAAAAAAGCCTATAGAGAAAATAATTAAAAGAACTTCCATTAATCCATGTAATCTCTCTAACATCGCTTCCATTAATTCAGGCCATCGATATCCACACTTATAAGCAATAACGATAACCCATCCAGTAGCAATAATTAACATTACTACTGTATTTACGCCAGCATAAATACCATACACGATAAGAGCTAGCAAAAAGACTACAGCCGATATTGACTCTAAGAAATTAGGTCTTTTTTTTGTTTTTGTCATAATAAACCCCTTTTTATATTATAATTTGGCAATTAATTCCACTTCACACAGAACACTCTTAGGAAGTTGCTTTACCGCGACACAACTTCTAGCTGGTTTAGATATAAAATAATCAGCGTATACTTCATTAAATTTTGCGAAATCTCCCATATCGCTTAAGAAGCAAGTTGTTTTGATTACATTATTAAAGTCAATGCCAGCTTCTTTCAATATAGCTCCAAGATTCTTCATTACTTGATGTGCCTGTTCCTCAACAGTTGTTCCCACAACTTCGCCACTACACGGGCATAACGGAATTTGACCACTCGTAAATAATAATCCATTCACCTCATAAGCTTGTGAATACGGCCCAATAGCTGCCGGAGCCTCATTAGAAATAATTTTATTCATATGTTATCCTCCACTGAAATTAATTTCACTTATACTATATCAATGAAATATATTAATGTCAACACTAAAAATATCAAAATTAATAAATTATTTTTCACCCAAATATTATTTTCACTAATATAACGCTGTTTTTAAATGAAATTTTATTCACTATAATTGTTTAAAATCATTAGATTACGCATTTTTTATTTATTATTATTCATAAATGACATTATTATGTTTCATTCATTATGATAATATGCTATTATTTAACCGTAAAGGAGTAATTTTTAATGGCAAAATATATACAATTAACTGAAACAGATAAAAAGATAATTTCATCATACGCTAATTTTATAGACTCTTTAGGCGGATACCTAGGAGAGGGTTATGAAATCATTCTCCACACTTTAGATAACCTAGACCACTCTGTAGTGAATATTTATAACGGTCACTATAGTGGACGACAAGTTGGTGCGCCTATTACTGACTTTGCTTTATATATGCTTTCCAAAATCGAAGAAACCAAAAATCATAAACCTATTTATTATGTCAACACAAATAAAAATGGAGTTAAACTTAGATCATGCACAATACCTATCAACAACGAAAATCGTACTATTGGTTTAATTTGCATCAATTTTTACACTAACACACCTGTGTCTGCTTTACTTAAAGGTTTTGATGATTTACAAGGACCTACTTCTAACATTATAATTGAAAACTATACAAGCAATGCCAAAGATCTATTAGATGAAAAAGTAAACACAGTGAAAATGGAAGTATTAAATGATAAAAATGTATCACCATCAAACGTTAACAAAGAAATTTGTGCAAGACTTTTTGACCAAGGAATATTCAATTTAAAAGATTCGGTAATAAATGTTGCAAATATACTTGAAATTTCAAAAAATACCGTCTATATGCACATTCGAAATAATAAAGAAAAATAGTTGTTTTGTTTATATTTTACAAAATACTCAATTTATAAAACTTCATTAAGGATTGATTTCATAATTACGATCAATCTTTTTTTAGTGTCATTCAAATGCATAATTTTCTTATTAGACTGATTAGGGATATTATAATTCAATTTGACATACTAACTAAAAAAACAGCTATATTTTAGCTGTATATTTTCACTACTCTTAAAGTTTTATTTAATAGTTCTTCATTAATATTTTTATTATTAAGAATACTTGCAAAATAATCAATTTGATACGTAAATTCACTATTGTATTCAAATTTATAACTTTCCAGGAGTTTATCTAAATGATACACTTTAACTTCTTTACTCTTCCAATAATCAGTAATCATAATAGTATAATCC
>JBATBW010000052.1:0-4888 GCA_049662565.1 Erysipelotrichaceae bacterium
TGCACCATTAAACGAAGTTTTTCTAAAGCTTTACCATTAGAAATTACTTCCTTTAACATTTCTTCACCTTCTTGTAATGTAGAAACAATTTTTGCTTGTTGTAAAATAACACTACCCGCTTTTAAACACAAATAAGTGAAATCCTCTGGTCCTTCACCTTTTAAAGTATTAATCGCTTCTTTCACTTCTAAAGCGTTACCAATAGCTAACCCTAAAGGGCGATTCATATTAGTAATAATCGCTTTTACATCTTTATCAAAACTATTACCAATCTTAATCATCTCACCAGCTAGACTCTTCGCATCATCTATCGTTTTCATAAATGCCCCATTGCCACACTTAACATCCAATAAAATTGTGTCCGCACCGCTGGCAATCTTTTTACTCATAATGCTAGAAGCAATTAATGGTAAACAATCAACAGTTGCTGTTACATCTCGCAAAGCATAAAGCTTTTTATCAGCTGGTACTAAATTTTTAGTTTGACCAATAATTGCTAAACCAATTTCATTAACCTGTTTAATAAACTCATCTTCACTTATACCAATTTGGAAATTTTCGATTGATTCTAATTTATCCAAAGTTCCACCTGTATGACCCAAACCTCTTCCACTCATTTTTGCACATTTAACACCACAAGCACTGACCATCGGAATTAAGGCTAAAGAAGTCTTATCACCAACGCCACCGGTAGAATGTTTATCAATCTTAATACCGTTAATACTACTTAAATCAATGACATCTCCACTATTTACCATTTCTTTTGTTAAAGCAAAAGTTTCTTCTTCATTCATGCCATTTAAAACAATAGCCATCAATAATGCACTCATTTGATAGTCTTTAATTTCTTCATTTACATAGCCTTCAATCATATAATGAATTTCTTCATTAGTCAAAGCTAATTTTCTTTTTTTCTTATCAATAATATCGATGATATTCATAAATTATCTCCTGTTATATTCTCGATAAATAAAATCGTTAAATTTTATTTCATTCACTACTTCAAAAGCACTTAAATCTAATTCTAAAGTTGTATCTCCATCATGTTCGCCATTAATATGACTAATACATAATTTGTGACAATAAGGTAAAGCTTGTAGATAGATGCTTTTACCACCACAAATAAAAATTTCTTCTTCACTATTTTCATTTTCAATTAAATATTTTTCCAAATCATTAATAACTACTGCATTTTCAATCAAAATATTTTTTCTAGTCACAATTATATTATTTCTTTTTGGTAAAACTCGTCCAATGCCATCAAAAGTCGTTTTTCCCATAACTATTGTATGATTAAGTGTTTTATCTTTAAACAACTGTAAATCTTCTTTTATATCCCAACACAAGATACCATCTTTACCAATTACATGCTTATCATCATAAGCAACAATTAAACTAAACACTAACCTTACCTACAATCTTTTCATGATGTTGGTAATTAATGATTTCAAAATCTTCAAATTTAAAATCAAAAATATCTTTGACATCCCTATTAATCTTTAATTGGCATAATGGTAAAGTTTCACGGCTTAATTGTAAATTAATTTGATCAAAATGATCGTTATAAATATGGGCATCACCCAAAGTATGAATAAACTCATATGGTTGTAAATCACAAACCTTTGCTACCATAACTAACAAGGCTGCATAACTTGCAATATTAAAAGGTACTCCTAAGAAAATATCGGCACTACGTTGATATAATTGTAAAGAAAGTTTCTTGCCGTCTGCGCTCACATAAAATTGAAAAAATGAATGACAAGGAGGTAAAGCCATATCTTCCACCTGAGCAGGATTATAAGCCATAACAATTAATCGACGACTAAAAGGATTATTCTTAATTTGCTCGATAACATTACTAATTTGATCAACACCAAAAAAGTCCCGCCATTGTTTACCATAAACCGGCCCCAATTCGCCATATTTTTTCGCAAAATCATCATCATTTTTAATCTTTTCAATAAATTCTAACATCGTTTCTTGATTATAATCATCCGATTTCTTAAATTTTTCATATGGCCATTCATTCCAAATGCGTACCTTATTTTTTACTAAATACTGTATATTAGTATCTCCTTGTAAAAACCATAATAACTCATGCAAGATACCTTTATAAAAAACTTGTTTTGTTGTTAACAAAGGAAAACCATCCTCTAAATTGAATCGCATTTGATAACCAAAAACGGATTTAGTTCCTGTTCCAGTACGATCATTTCTGACCTCACCATGTTCCATAACATGACGCGCTAAATCTAAATATTGTTTCATATGTTAATCCTCCTTTACTATTATACTATACAATTTCCACAATCGAATAATTTTTCACATCAATCAACTCTAACAATTCCGCAAAATCTTCTTCTTTGATAGATTCAATAATTTCTAAATCACTAAAATAATTAAATCCTTCAAAATGGGCAAACATAGTACCTAAAGCTAATTGCTCTAAAGTATTTAAATAACTAATAATCTTACCCAAATATTTTTTTTGATAGCGAACAATTGTTTGATAATCTAAACCATTAGCTTTCATATTTAAAATTTGTTCTTCCATTTTTTTGGCGAAATCACCACTAATCATATCACAACGGAAAGTTAAAAAGAACATATTACTTTCCAAAATACTATAACTATAAAAACTATTATTAATAACTTGATCATCTAACCATTGTTGGAAAACATCACTGTTAGGAGAGAAATATTCACTCATTAACATATTCATCATCCAGTCATATTTTTCTTGTTTTACTCGATCACTAATTGGTTGTAATTTCACATTATAAGCAATTTTTGGACTTGCAACATCCATCTTTACCTGATGATATTGTTCTTTAACACCCTCTACTTCTTCATCAAATACCGTTATAATATCTTCTAAAGCCACGAAAATTTTATCTTTTTGATTTTCTTTAATTGTGTTCAAAACTTCATTAGGATCATTGTTAGTAACAATCGATAAAATCATATTTTTAGGATGATAATTCACTTGATAAATATCTTCTAATTGTTCCTTAGTAGTACTACTAATATCTTCTTCACTACCACTAATATCATAAATGCATGGATGATAATGATACAAACTTCTGAACACTTCATTATTTAATACGCTATCCACATCTTGTTTATACATCCGATGTTCGCTTAAAATAATACCTTTTTCTTTCTCAATTGATTGTTCACTAACTTTTAATTGTTGAACAAAATCCAACAACAAATTTAAACAATTACGATAATCTTTATTAGGTGTAGAAAAATAATAAACTGTTTGCTTATAACTAGTAAAAGCATTAGCTAGTGCCCCCATATCCGTAAAGGCATTAAGAATATCCACATAATTATCATCTTCAAACATCTTATGTTCTAAAAAGTGAGCCGTCCCACTCAACCAACGTTTATCGACATTATCTACCTTTTGATGTAAATCAAAAGCTCCAAAATTAGTCCCAAAACAACAAATATTATTCGCAAATAACGGTTTATACCAAATAATAACCCGCAAACCATTATCTAAGGTTTCAATATAATAGGTTTCATTAATTTTATTATTAATTATCTTTTCCATTATTGTCTCCTTGGGCATATAAATAAATGCTTTGTAATTTAATTTGATTCATAACTTTAGTAATATCATCCTTACTAACCATTTTAATTCTTTCGATGCGTTTATCGACACTAACATAATCACCATAATATATAACACTATTTAAATTATCCAATGACATCGATAAATAATCACTATTAGTCAATAGTATATTAATCACAATATTTTTGGCACTGTCAATTAAATTATCATCATAATCCGCTTTTTGCATCTTCTCTAAGCATTCTAAGATCAATTTTTTCGTTAGTTCAAAATTAGTTTTATCAATTCCACAACTAACAACTAAACCATTAGCTAGTGATAATAAAGTACTGGAAATACTATAGCACAATGAATGTTTTTCACGTACAATCGTAAATAATAAAGAACTAGGCAAACGCCCAAACAGCATGTTACCAATTAATAAAGCTTCATATTCTTGATCATACACATTATATGGATGATAAAACCCCATTACTAATTCACTTTGGGCTAATGTATTGTAATCAACTTTATCACTAACTTCCCGATTATTAATTACAGACAATTCTTTATTTAGCTCATACGAATTAGAAAAAACAAAATTTTTATTAATAATATCTTTGAAATAAGTGAAATCCATGTTACCTAAACCACTAATGATTAAATAACTGCGGTTCATCAGTTCTTCATACATTTGTTTTAAGGAATCCATAGTTAATGATTGATAAACATCTAAATCACCCAATAAATTAATACTTAATTGATCATCATTATAATACTGTTTAACACCTTCTAACATCGCTCTTTTACTTGGATTATCCAAACTATTTTTTAAAGAAGCATATGCCATCATTTTTGCTTCTTCAAAAATATTACCTACAAAACTAACAGGATAACAAATAATATCTTTCAAAAAAGCAATTTGTTCTTCTAGTAAGTTTTGTGATACTTTACTTTGATCTAAAGCACTAATAGTAAACTCCATTATCGCTTGTTTATTATTCTTCTTCACATCAATATGCACACTAGCACCATATAATTCATCTAATTGCTGATTAAAAGCAACTTTAGTTGGATACTTAGCACATTGATACATCATAATATTCTTTAACAAATTCATACAACAAATATTATGACTACTTAATTGTAGATAATAAGTAAAACGAATGATATTAACACTAAACTTTTCGCTTGTTTCTAAAGCTAGGACAACACTATCATTAATATTTTCTATTTGCATTGTAATTTCTCCATGACATCTTTTATTCTACGAGCTAATCCCATTATCTGCATTAAACTAGTAGAACATACCGCAATTCTAATACC
>JBATBW010000053.1:0-21124 GCA_049662565.1 Erysipelotrichaceae bacterium
CATTTAGAGTCATTAATATTAAAATTAGAAGAAATGAATGTTCATATGGATATAAAAGCCGATAGCATTACAGTTTATGGTGATCATGAATTAAATGCGACGGATATTAAGACATTACCATATCCGGGATTTGCGACTGATCTTCAGCAACCATTAAGTGCCTTGCTGACAAAGTGTAAAGGGCAGTCAAGAATTATTGAAACTATTTATACCGAAAGATTTCGTCACTGTAATGAGTTAAATCGGATGGGTGCCGATATTGACCTTTTGCCAGCAACGGCAATCATAAATGGTCCAAGTGAATTATCTGGATGTGATGTTAAAGCTACAGATTTACGCGGGGGAGCAAGTGTTGTAATTGCGGGTTTAATTGCGAATGGCAATACAATTATTCATGACATCTATCATATTGATAGAGGTTATGATGATATCGTCGGTAAATTAGTTAATTTAGGTGCTAAGATATCGCGTCAGGTGAAGGATAATGACTAATAAAAATAACAATGTTAAGAAATTAAAGATATTCGTCTTAGTATTATGTATTGTTTTATTTGCTTTTGCGGTTTATAAATCGTTTCCTTATTTTAAGTTGATGACTAGTGATGTTGGTCGTGACCAATTAGTACAAATGATCCGCGGGCAAGGAGTTTGGGGAGTATTTATCTTCATTTTAATCCAAATATTTCAAGTAGTTATTTTCATTGTCCCTGGTGAAGTTGTGGAATTAGCTGGTGGTGTATTATATGGCACATTTGGTGGTTATTTAATATGTACACTTGGTGTTATTCTTGGTACGACAATGATTTATTATTTGGTTAGATGGTTAGGATATGATTTTATTAGTAAGGTTGTCGGTGAAGAAGAATTTAAGCATTTTAAATTTCTAAACAATGCGACTAAACTTCGTGCAACGGTGTTTTTCTTATTTTTAATTCCGGGAACACCTAAAGATGGTTTAACTTACTTTATTCCTTTTACAAAAATGAAATTGAGAGATTTTTTGGTTCTCTCTTCAATAGCGCGTTTTCCTTCAATTATTTCTAGTACTTATGTTGGGAGCAATCTGCAACAAGGTAATTATTTGGTGTCAATTATTGCATACGCAATTGTATTAGTTATAAGTGTGATCGGCATTTGGTATAACAAGAAATATATGAGTGAGAAAGAAGACAATGTTAAAAAAGATAATTAGTATTTTCCTAATTTTGATTTTATCTAGTTGTTCGACGAGTAAGAAAGAAGTGGAATTAGAATATTATACGATTGCAAGTACAAGTGACTTAAATGAAAAATTTTGTAAGTCTCTCCAACAACAACTATATCTACAAGGTTATCAAATTAGAAATTTAGAAGTTGTGAAAATGGATATTGATAAAATAAAAGAGAATTTAGATTTGGGGGTTATTGATCTTGCGATATTAAATGAAAAGGATGAATATCAAGAAATCATGTTCGAGAGTTATCATAGCATTAATGGGGACATACATGATATTGATGCTTATCGTAATTTAGTAAAAAATGATAAATTGATTGATCATTTCCATTATTATTTGGTGACGAATAATGATAACTTGATTAGCTTAAGCAACAATACTTTTAACTATATCAATCAAATTAAATATTATCGAAATGGTTATATTAACTATAAGTTTAATGATAATTCTATTCAATTATCTTCAAAAGAGGAGATGTATAAGGCTTTTAATGATCATCTTATTGATACTATGGTTGTGGATGATAAAATGCTGATGGAGTTAGATAAGCCATATGTATTACAATTAAGTGAGCCGATTTATACTAGTCGACTAGTAGTTAATAATGTAAATGATGCGTCTAATAATAAAGAGTTTATTGATACGTTAGTTAAGGTTATTGAAGGTCTTGAAAAGAAGATTTTGATTAATGATATACATTATGTTGGTAAGGACAATCGTTGATTGTTCTTTTTTGTTTAAGGGTATTAATAAAGGTGTAATCAAAGATTACACCTAAGGGATTATAGTCCCATTTCTTGTTTTACTTCTTTAAAGCATTTTAAGACGAAATCGATATCTTCTTTTGTGTGGGCAGCGCTTACTTGTGTTCTGATGCGTGCTTTGCCTTTTGGTACTACAGGGTAGGAAAATGCGACTACGTATACTCCTTTTTCCATCATCTTTTTGGCCATTGTAGCAGCGGTTATTTCATCGTATAACATAACAGGGACGATAGGGTGTGTACCTTCAATTATATCGAATCCCGCTTTGACTAATTCATCACGATAGTATCGCGTTAGCTTGTTTAGGTGGTCTAAGATGGAAGTGTCTTTAGTGATTAATTCAAATACTTTGATACTAGCACTAGTTATGGCTGGAGCTAGAGTATTTGAGAATAGATATGGTCGACTTCTTTGACGTAGTAGGTCGATTATTTCTTTTCGACCACTAGTGAAACCGCCACTAGCGCCACCTAGGGCCTTTCCCAATGTTCCGGTAATGATATCGATATCTTCTTCTACGCCGCAGTATTGAGCTGTTCCTTTGCCTGTAGGGCCAACAAATCCACATGAGTGGGAGTCATCAACCATTACAAGAGCATTGTATTTTTTTGCGAGTTCAACTACACCTTTTAGGTTTGCGATTATGCCATCCATCGAGAATACGCCGTCTGTGGCAATTAATTTAATTCTTGCGTTATCTTTATCGGCTTGAATTAGTTGTTCTTCTAAATCGGTCATATTATTGTTTTTGTAGCGATATCTTTTAGCTTTGCATAAACGAACGCCGTCGATTATTGAGGCGTGGTTTAGTTCATCAGATATTACTGCATCTTCGTTTGTTAGGATTGTTTCAAATAGTCCGCCGTTGGCGTCAAAACATGATGAGTATAGGATGGTATCATCAGTTCCTAAAAAGTTAGATATTGTTTGTTCTAATTCTTTGTGTTTGTTTTGGGTTCCACAGATGAATCGAACACTTGCTAGTCCATATCCTTGTTGGTCGTAACTATCTTTGGCTGCTTGGATTACTTCTTTATTGTTTCCTAGCCCTAAGTAGTTATTAGCGCACATATTGATTACTTGGCGTCCATCTTGTAGTAGGACTTTAGCTCCTTGAGGGGATTTGATTGGGCTTTCACCTTTGTATAGGCCTTGTTCTTTGATGTTTTCTACTTGTTCTTTGTAGTGTTTTAGGGCTTGTGTTTTGTTCATATTATTCTCCAATCTTTGTCCAGTCTAAGATTACTTTTCCGCTTTGACCACTGATCATGGCTTCAAAGCCTTTTTCGTAGTCTTTAATATCGTAGTGGTGGGTAATTATTTTACTGATGTCTAATCCCCCTTCAATCATGGCGCTCATTTTGTACCATGTTTCCCAGATTTGTCTTCCGTATATTCCTTTGATGGTTAGTCCACTGAATATTACTTTTTCCCAATCGATTTTAGCATTGTTGTCTAAGATTCCTAATAATGCAATTTTTCCACCGTTTTTCATGTGGTTAATCATATCGTTGAAGGCGTATTGATTGCCGCTCATTTCTAGTCCGACATCAAATCCTTCTTTCATATTTAGTTCTTGCATTATTTGATCAAGATTTTCGTTTTTGACATTAACGCATCTTGTTGCGCCTAGTTCTTTAGCTAAGTTTAAACGGTATTCATTCATGTCGGTTATTACTACGTTTCTTGCGCCAACGTATTTACAGATGGCTGCAGCCATTATGCCGATGGGTCCGGCTCCTGTAATTAATACATCTTCTCCGATCATTTCAAAGCTTAGTGCCGTATGAGTGGCATTTCCTAATGGATCGAATATTGAGTATAATTCTTTTGCTATTTTTTCGCTTGTATGCCAACAGTTTTTGGCAGGGATTACTAGGTATTGGGCGAATGCTCCATCGCGGTTGACTCCTACTCCTTTAGTGTTACGACATAGGTGTGGTTGTCCAGCTAAGCAGTTGCGACATTTTCCACAGACGATATGGCCTTCGCCTGAGACGATATCTCCGATTTTAAATCCTTCAACGTTTTCTCCGATTTGTATTATTTCTCCAACGTATTCATGGCCGGCTGTTTGACCAATTTTGATAGTGTGTTGGGCCCAGTCATTCCATTGATATATATGTACATCAGTTCCGCAGATGGCTGTTTGTTGTATTTTAATTTTTACATCGTTTACTCCACATTGGGGAATTGGTACTTGTTTTAAAGTGAGACCAATTTCGGCTTTATCTTTGACTAATGCGTACATTAAATTTTCTTTCATATATAATCCTTCTTTCTCATTTATTATATAACTTATTGACTAAGATATCTATTATATTTATGGTGATTTTTTATTTTGTTATAACAAAGTAATTGACATTGATGATTAATATAGTATACTTTAATTAACCATAGGAGGTAGGATAATGCAGATATTGGAGGCTTTTGCGATGATGAATTTCTTAGATCCTAATGATAATATCATTAGTGGAGAGGGTGTTATTCATTCGACAAAATTATTTAAAGATATTAAACAATTATATGATGATCCCGATCATAGTTTGGATGATCAAGTTGTTTATGATGTGTATTCATATACTAAAGGGGATATTTATCCTGGGAATTTAAATTGGGGTATGACTATTATGCATCCTATTTATAGTAATGGTCAATGCAATTTCACTAGAGGTCATTATCATTTAGATCGCGATTGTGTGGAATTTTATATTGGTAAAAGTGGTGAAGGATTATTGTTGTTGATGAATGAAGCTGGCAAGTGTTGGGCTGAAAAAGTTGTGCCTGGTTCGATTCATCATATAGATGGTAAACTTGCGCATCGTTTAATTAATACAGGAGATAGTGATTTTGCGGTTATTGCTTGCTGGCCTTCTAATGCGGGTCATGATTATGATGCGGTAGATAAACAGCCTTTTGGGGTTAGAGTTTATAAGAATAATAATGAGATTGTGTTTAAAGGAGAATTAGAAAATGAGTAACTATATAAAGTTTCCAGCGACTAATATGCAGGAATTGAGTAATGAGTGTTTTGTTGGTTATGATAGTATTGTCAATGAACTTAAGAGTAAAATTAATAAAGATAATTTTGTATTGACAGTTGATACTTATGTTGGAGTCAATGATGATGAAATTATTAAGGCTTTAAATCAATTGAATCCAACATTAGTAATTAATATGCTTGATATATTTAAAGATGAAGATGTTATTACTGAGCAAATGAAATATCATCTTACTGATGATCGTGTTTTTGGTAAAATGTATTTTGGTGATATTATTGATTTTATCGATTTGGATCGTCTTTCAAAAGCAAAAGAAATGGTTTCTAATACTAATGGTTTAGTAATTGTTTATGGTTTTGGAGCGTCTTTATTAGATAGTGGAGATTTAAGTGTTTATGCCGATATGGCTCGTTGGGAAATCCAAATGCGCTATCGTCAAGGAATGAGCAATTATAAGTGTAGTAATGGTAATGAAGACATCTTAAGAAAATATAAAAGAGGTTTCTTTATTGAGTGGCGTATTGCGGATAAGCATAAATTAAATCTGTTTGATAAGATTGATTATGTTTTAGATACTAATAAAGTTAATGAACCAAAGATGATTAGTGGTGATGCTTTTAGAAATGGTTTGAATAAGACAGCTAATCAACCTTTTAGAACAGTTCCTTATTTTGATCCCGGTGTTTGGGGAGGTCAATGGATGAAAGATGTTTGTGGTTTGGATAAAACTAAGGCTAATTTTGCTTGGTCTTTTGATGGTGTTCCAGAAGAAAATTCTTTATTGTTGGATTTTGGTAAGGCAGTTGTGGAAATACCTTCGATTGATTTAGTTTTATATCGTCCTTTTGAATTATTGGGCAAAAAAACTTATGCACGTTTTGGGGCAGAATTTCCAATTCGTTTTGATTTCTTAGATACGATTGGGGGACAAAATTTAAGTTTACAAGTTCATCCAATGTTAGACTATATGCGTCGTCAATTTGGTATGGCTTATACGCAAGAGGAAAGTTATTATATTTTAGATGCTGTTGATGGGGCAGAAGTATATTTAGGATTAAAAGAAAATGTGGGAAAAGATGAAATGTTGGCGGATTTAAGAAATGCCAACACGGGTGAAATTACTTTTGATGCGGATAAATACATTAATCGCTTTCCAGCTAAAAAACATGACCATTTCTTAATTCCACCGGGAACACTACATTGTTCAGGTAGTGGTGCAATGGTTTTAGAAATTAGTGCAACACCATATATCTTTACTTTTAAATTATGGGATTGGGGTCGTTTAGGTTTAGACGGTAAACCTCGTCCAGTGCATATTGACCATGGTGAAAAAGTTATTCAATGGGATCGTACGACTTCATGGGTGAAAAAGAACTTGGTAAATGCTTTTGAAACAGTTCATGACGGTGATGATTATTTTGAAGAACATACGGGATTACATGAATTAGAATTAATTGAAACAAGAAGATTCTTTAGTGATAAGATGGTTGAACATGATACTAAAGGAACGGTTAATCAAATTAATTTAGTGGAAGGTAGTGCAGCTTTAGTGGAAAGTGTTGATGGCTCTTTTGCACCATTTGAAGTGCATTATGTCGAAACATTTATCATCCCGGCAAATGTTGGGAAATATACAATTAAACCTCTAGTAGATGGTGAAAAAATTGGTTATTTAAAAGCCTACGTTCGTGGGACACAATTTTAGTTAACAATATCTATGATATTGTTAAAGGCTTCTTTTACTGAGGGATAAAAGAAGCCTGTTTTTTTAGGAGATGAATATGAAAATTCAAGTGGCATTGGATACGTTATCGTTAGAAGAAAGTATTGATCTAATTGAAAGTATTAAAGATGATATTAATATTATTGAAGTAGGAACTCCTTTTATTATTGAACAAGGGATATATCCAGTCAAAGTATTAAAAGAGCGCTTCCCCCATTTAGAAGTGCTTGCGGATTTAAAAATTATGGATGCTGGAGAATATGAGGCAAAAAAAGCTTATGAAGTGGGAGCTGATATAGTTACTGTACTAGGCGTAAGTAATGTGGTAACTATTGAAGGTGTCGTTAAAGCGGCGAAACAATATGGCAAAAAGGTCATGGTTGATATGATTGAAGTTAGTGATATTGTGAATAGAGGACAACAGTTGATTAAATTAGGAGTGGATTATTTATGTGTCCATACGGCTTTTGATGTACAAAGTGTGACGAATAATCCTCTAAAGGAACTTCAACAATTATCACAAGTTGTTAATTGTCGGTGTATTGGTGTGGCTGGTGGTGTTAAACTAAATACGATTAACGAAATTAGTTTGTATCATCCAGAGATTATCGTTGTTGGACAAGCGATTTGTGCTAGTGATAATCCAATCCAAGTGACAAAAGAAATGCGAGGTATTATTGATGGAAATAACTAATAAAATACTTAATGAATTACAGCTTACTTTAAGTCAAGTTAGTGAGTGTGAAGTGGATAGTTTAGTTAGTTTAATTCTTAATAGTAAGCGGGTGTTTATTAAAGGTGCTGGGCGTAGTGGTTTTATGGCGAGTGGCTTTGCGATGCGTTTGATGCATTTAGGTATTTCTGCTTATTTTTTTGGTGATGTTAGTACTCCAAGTATTCAAAAAGAAGATTTATTGTTTATTTGTAGTGGTTCTGGGGAAACTGGATCGTTAAAAGAAATGGCAAAAAAAGCGCAATCTATTGGTTGTGCTATTGGATTAATTACCATTAATAATCAGTCATCAATTGCCATTTTATCAGATAGTGTTGTGAGGATTCCTGCTCCATCTCCTAAGGCTAGTGGAAGCGACCAGTTTGTTTCTTGTCAGCCAATGGGGTCTTTATTTGAACAAAGTTTAATGTTATTATTAGATAGCATGGTCGTGGTATTAATGGATAAAATGAATTTGACTAGTGATATCATGTTTAAAAATCATGCGAATTTGGAATAACGGGAGATTATTATGAATAATGGATGGATTGAAATTGTTGTTGGTATTGGTTTAGTTTTATACGGTGGGTATACTTTGTATAAGTATTTAATTAATTTTAAGAATCATCTTAATGCTTGCAAGAAGTTTAAGGAAACAAATAAAAATTTTCAAGTTTTGAATTATGCGACATTATTTGTGGTTGTTTTTATATTGCTCGCAATATATGCAATATATGCTTGTGTAACTGTGAAAAGTGGAGAACAAGAATTTATATTCCGTTGTGCCTTTATATTTATGGCGATTATTATGGTTGGCATGAGTGTGGAAATGTACATTAAGAAAAGATGTTTATTAGGGGAAGATAGTTTTGTTTATGATGAAGAGATTATTCGTTTTCGTTCGATTATGAGTATGAACCCCTTAAAGAAATGGCCACATAATATCGATATTACTACTGGGAAACAAGCTCATGTAGTAATACCTAACAAAATTGGGGTTAAGGTCCATGATGCAATGGAAGAATATCGGAAAAATAAAAAAGGTAAAAATAATGATTAAATTAGTTGTATTAGATGTTGATGGCACTTTGATTGAAAAGGGCACTAAAAACATTTGCCAATCGACTATAGATAGTTTAAATTGTTTACATACTAAAGGAATGAAGTTGGCGATAGCTAGTGGACGACCGCCATATTTAATGGAAAATAGTTTTCTTAAAGATATACCGTTTGATTATTTTATTTGTAATAATGGAACAATTACGATTGATAATAATCAAAGAGAGGTCTTTAAAACTAGTCTTAGTGTTGAAGAGGTAAATGAATTAATCAGCGATTTTAAAGATGATGATAATGCGATTATGTTCCAGTTTAAGGATAACTCATATTGTTTTAATGGTAAGAAGCGATTATCTAACATGTTGAGAACATTTATTGGTAATGACCAAACAATGATTGATGAACGAGAAAATCCAATGCAACATTACAAAGAACTACCTTGTTCAGCGGTTTGTTATATTAAAGAAAGCGATATTGCTCGTTATCGTAGAAAGTATAAAAAATATAGTATTGTCGCTTTTGATAAAGACTATTACGATATTATGGATAAAAAAGTTAACAAAGGCAATGGAGTAAAACAACTTTCCGATAAACTTGGTATTAAAATGAATGAGGTTATGGCATTTGGCGATGATCTTAATGATGTAGAAATGATTAACTGTGTTGGAATCGGAATTTGTATGGGTGATGGGAAGACAGAAGTTAAAGCAGTAGCTGACTATATCACGAAAACAAGTAAAGAGGAAGGCATATATTTAGGTCTTAAGCATTTTGGCTTATTGGAGGATTAATATGGCAAAGAGAAAGAGTAACAAATTTACGGCAGGTAAATATATTATTGATGTTTTTAGAAATCATCATGCATATTCACCAGATGAAGCTATTAAAGTGGAAACTTTTAAGAATATACCACTGACTTCAGAAGTGGTAGCTTTTACAATGGGTAATTTTATTAAAGACGGGATTGTTCTAGTTACTGGCGATGATCGTTATTATTTTTGTGAAAAAGCATGGAAGAAACTTAATTGGAAGATTAATTTTGCTTATGTAATGGTGGTTTTCTTTCCGATTTTAGTTTATTTTATTGTCATGTTTATCATTCACCAAGGTGATTTCAGTAAGATGTTTGTGCGATAAAAGTGAAAGAGAGAGAAAAATGTATCCGATTAAATTAAAACCAATATATGATAAAACTATTTGGGGAAGTAATAGAATATCCTCATTGCGTAATGTTGAAGATAAAGGCTATGGAACTATTTGGGAAATAAGCGCGCACAGTTATTGTCAAAATGAAATAATTAATGGCGAATATCAATCGATGAAATTAGATAAATTCATCGAAAGTGATCCAGATGGAATTTTAGGTGATAAGAATAAGGAAGTTTTGCGTTTAGCTTATTTAGATACGAAAGATGATTTAAGTATTCAAGTGCACCCTTATGCTAAGTATGCTCAAGAGCACGATAACGATGGAGGTAAAACGGAATCTTGGTATATTTTAGATGCTAAAGAAGGGGCGACATTAGTGGCCGGAACAAAGACTAAAGACCACCAAGTTATTAAACAGGCTTTAGTAGATGGTAATTTAGAAGATTATTTAGTAAAAATCCCTGTAAAAGCGGGAGATTATGTATTTATTAATGCTGGTATGTTACATGCCCTAGGCAAAGATATCTTAGCTATTGAAGTTGGACAAAATTCGAATACAACTTATCGTTTTTATGACTATAACCGTAAAGGGCCAGATGGTCAAGGGCGTCCGTTGCATTTAGAAAAAAGTTTTGACGTAACTGACTTTAGTTTGGTTTGTAATAAGGTGGAAAGTCCATTTAATGAACTTTCGGTTTCACAAGTTAAAAACTTGTGTAAAGAAAAAGAATTCGTGGTAGATCTAGTTGATGTTGCGGATAATTATAAAATTGAAATTGATCATAGCAAGTATTTGTGTCTAACAAATGTAAAAAAAGACTGTAAATTAGTGTATAAAGGGGAAGAAATGGATTTTTCCTATACTGAGAATATCTTTGTTCCCGCTAACTGTGACAACGATTTAGTTATACTAGGGGACACTAGAATTCTAATCAGCTATGTTATATAACAAAGAGTACTAAAAGACAGCAAAATAAAAAATAATGTATTGTGGTTGTGATATAAAAATATAAAAAATGTGATAGTATGTGTTGACACGAAAGATATATTAGAATAAAATTAAAGAGCAACAAAGTTATGTAATCGCTTACAAGGAGGTAGTGTATGAGATATGTAATTATGGTAAGTCATGGTGAGTTTGCGCCTGGTTTAAAAAGTGCAACATTTATGATGACTGGTAGTAGAGAAGATGTTTTAAGTTGTAATTTAAAAGATGGGATGTCAGCTGATGAATTTAAGGTGGCATTTAGTGAAGTGACAAAAGACATTTGTTCTGATGATAGTGTAATATTAATGGCCGATATCTTAAGTGGATCACCATTTACTAACTCGTTATTAGTTTTAGAAGAAAAAGGGATTTTGGATAATTCATTAGTTTTGACTGGAATGAACTTGCCAATGGCAATTACGGCTGTCTTAATGAAGGATAATTTTGATGATCTTGCGACCCTAAAAGAAGTTATTTTGTCGGAAGCAAGAATGGGACTTGATTCTTATGAACCGGTTGCGGATTCACAAGATGATGATATTTAAAAAAACTAGGAGGAAAAAGCAATGATTAGTTTTATTAGAGTTGATGACCGTATTATTCATGGTCAAATTATTACACGTTGGTCTAAAGAGTACCCATGTGATGGTATTGTTGCGGTAAATAATAAAGCGGCAACTACACCAGTATTAAAACAAGCATTTACAGCATCTACAAATAAGAAGGTGTTTATTTGGACGATGGAAGAGTTTAAAGAAAAAGCTCAAAAAGTTTTAGAAAGTGATAAAGCTTACTTCTTAGTTACTAAAGATCCAATTGATATGAAAAATATTTTGGTTGATTTTGATTTTAAACCAAGTGAAGTTAAGGAATTAGTTATTGGACCATGTAATGATCGTCCAGGAACTACAATGTTGGGTGTTAATCAATCAATCACTCAAGATGAAGCTGATGCTTTAGAAGAAATCTCTAAAAAAGGTTTCAAAATTACATTTGCCTTAGTTCGGGAAACTGCTATTGGTGAATGGTCAAAATTCAGATCTAAATTCGGTTACTAATTCTGGGAGAAATTAGTAAGCGATTAAAGATATAAAAACTCAATAAAGGGAGGAAATTATGGAAATTTCTTGGTTACAAGCCGGATTATTAGCATTTGTATCAGTTCTTGCTGCATCTACAATTGCTACATTAGGTACCTCAATTGGTAACTATACAATGAATAGACCGTTAATTGCATCTTTATTTGTGGGACTTATCCTTGGAGATGTTCCTGGATGTATTATGGTTGCTATTCCTATTCAAATTATTTATATCGCATTAGTTACACCTGGTGGAACTGTTGCGGCTGACTTACGTGCAGTATCTTACATTGGTATTCCTTTAGCTTACGTTTTAATCAAATCTCAAGGTTTGGCATTTGATAGCGCTGAAGCTGCAGGTATTGCTGGTGGTATGGGTGCTTTAGTAGGTACTGTTGGTACAGTACAATTCTATGGTACAGCAATGTTCAACTTAGTATGGCAACATATTGGTTGGGCTGAATTAGATAAAGGTAACTTCAAAATCATCGGTTTAGTTGATGTTGTTTTACCTTGGATCTCTCACTTATTCATTTCGTTTATCCCAGTTTTATTAATCGTAAAATTAGGATCAAGCGCTGTTGCTCAATTCCAAGAAGCATTACCAATGAATTCTTGGTATATGAAATCAATCTTCACACTTGGTAATTTATTACCAGCTGTTGGGATGGCAATCTTATTGAAATCAGTAGTAACTAAACCTACAGACTTATTATTCTTCGTTTTAGGTTTCGTTTTAGCTAAATCTATGGGATTAACATTATTAGCTGCTGCTGTAGTTGGTGGTGTATTCGCATTAGTTAACTACCAATTAATTATGAATAAAGCTAAAGCTACAAGTGCTGATGAAGAGGAGGATATTTAATATGAAAAAAATTAGTAAGAAATCGTTAAATAGTTCTTTCTGGCGTTGGTACTATGGTAACTTAACTTGTTTCTCTCATGAACATATGGAAACATGGGGATTCATGTGGTCTATGTTACCTATCGTAACTGAATTATATGATACTAAAGAAGAACAACAAGAAAAGATGAGAACTTATTATCCTTTCTTTAACACTGAACCTCAAATCGGTGCTATGATTGTTGGTATTAGTGCTGGTCTTGAAGAAGCTCGTGCAAACGGTGCAGATGGTATTGATGATGAAATGATCAATGGTATCCGTGCTGGTTTAATGGGTCCTTTAGCTGGTATCGGGGATTCTTTAATCGTTGGTACTGCTATTCCAGTATTATTAGGTATTGCATTAGGTTTATCTAATGGTGGATCTGTTTTAGGTCCTATATTCTATATCGTTGTATGGAATGCTTTAATTATCTGGTTCATGAAATATTGCTACAACAAAGGTTATGAATTAGGTGGTAGTGCTGTAGAAGTTATCGTTGGTGAAAAAGCTACTGCATTACGTGAATCTGTAATTATCATGGGTCAAGTTATCGTTGGTGCGATGAGTGGTTCATGGGTTAATATTACAACTGCTTTAAAAATCACTAAAGAAGTGTATGACCCAGCTAAAAAAGAAATGGTTAACACAGTTGTATTTGACTTACAAAAAGCTTTAGATGGCGCTTTCCCTGGTATCTTAACAATGTTAGTTGTTTTATTATGCTGGTGGTTAATGGCTAAAAAGAAAGTATCTCCAATTAAGGTTATGGGTTTAATGGTTTTACTTGCTATTGCCGGTGTATTCTTAGGCGTATTTGATCCAGGTCTAAAATACTAGTAATTATTTAAACATCCCTAACTCCCAATAGGGATGTTTTTCTTAAGGAGTTAATATGACAAAAAGAGAAAGAGAAAACTTAAAGAATGAAATTCTAATGAAAAACACGATGACTGATAAAATTAAGACATGGTGGAAAATTAGCCTGTTGTTATTTGTTTTAACATTAACTTTGACAATATGGGGGTTCTTTAATATCCAAGATCCAATTTTAAAAGTGAGTGATTCTACTCGTAATATTATTAAATGGATATCATTAATTGTTTGTGTTCCGAGTGGTGTATTTGGTGGCCTTACTTATTTTAGTTATCGTAATGCTAAAAAACATATCTTAGGTTTAATAAATAAATTAGATGCAAAATAAAAGCAACTTACTTGATAGTTAAGTTGCTTTTTTGTTAATTGTTATAGGTTTCAAAATAATCTTCGTATAATGTTAAATCATCATTTACAAATATTCTCCCTGCAAATAAGGCATCCGGATGTTTTAATATTGTTTCGCGAGTAATCTTCTTTGATCCTTGATTTTCTATCCAATGACCATCGGGGCCAACAATATGATAATTATTGTTGATATGGTCGTCTTCGCCGATAAAATGTTTTATCATGGTTGGGATGTAATAATCTTCGGCATAGTTTAATAATTTGAAAGTATCTGCGACAAAAGGCAGATTATCAGCTAGTACCCTTGCTGTTTGATGTCTTAACATAAAATATGGTGACCCTTTGATTAAGAATACTTCGTTATCTCTTTTAAAACCAATTTTATATGCTAGGTTACCCATGCCTTTTGATAATTTTTTTGTGAAAGATTTGTTGTCAAAATCGGGTATATTGGTAAAGAAGGTAAATCTTTTAAATTCTTCTTTCATTTCTGGATTTGTTAGTTCGTCTTTGTATACTTCGTAAAAATCTTTGTTTTGTTTTAAGATGTTAATGATTTCGTTACGGTTTTTGATGGGAATCATTCCATCGGTTAAATTAATATAGTAATCAAAACAATTCATATCACATGCTTCTTTAAGTTGGAATATTGTACCTCTTGCTAGAGACATGTCCCCTTCTTGGGCAAATTCGGCTTTATTAGATATGTGTACTCGATTATCTTCGCCAAAGGCGAAAGAAATTTCTTCTCTTCTTGATTGTTCGTTAATCATGACAAAAACATGATCTTGTTGTTTAATTAGTTGATTAATGTTTTCTACTATTTCATCAAATGGTTGATTGCAATGCATTAAATAAGCTATTTTCATAATTCACCTCTATCTATATTATAACATAATTTATAATTTTACGGAAAACCATATTTGATTATTATTGAACGATTTTGAATGTTTATGCTTGAATTTGGTTATATATTATGTTAGCATAAATATGGAGGAATTGATATGAAAGCAAGTGAAATGAGTGTTAAAGAGTTAGCGAAGTATATTGATTATAGTGTTTTAAAACCAGAATTTACAAAACAAGAAATAATTGATTTAACTAAAGATGGTGTTAAATTGGGGTGTGCAACTATTTGTATTAACCCTGCCTATATGGATTTATGTATGCCTTATGTAGAAGGTACTGAAACTAAGCTGTGTCCAGTATGTGATTTTCCATTTGGAACTAGTAGTACAGAAAGTCGTCTTAAACAAGCTGAAGTTTTATGTCAATATGATAATATTGGTGAAATAGATGTAGTGGCAAACTTTGGTTTAATTAGAAGTGGTGACTATGATGCTGTTTATGAAGATTTAAAAGCTTTTGTGGATTTATGTCATTCATATAATAAACCGGTTAAAGTTATTTTTGAAACGGATGCATTAAATGAGGAACAAGTTAAACAAATGTGTGCGGTTAGTGTTAAAGCTAAAGTTGATTTTGTGAAGACTAGTACTGGCTTTTTAACTGGATATACTAGCGTTGGAGCTGCACCAGAATTAATCCAATTAATGATGGATGAAGTTAAAGGGCAATGCAAGGTTAAAGGTAGTGGATGTATCAGAACTAGAGAGCACTTCTTACAATTAATCGATATGGGAATCGATCGTATGGGTGTTGGTTATAAATCAGTACCAGTAGTATTAGGTATAGATCAATGTTGTACGAACAACGAAAATTATTAATCAAAGATAAATTGGCAAATAAAGGGATAGTACATGTACTATCTCTTTGTGCTGAGTTGAATACATCAGAAAGCACAATTAGAAGAGATTTAATCGACATGGAAAAAGAAAATCTTCTAAAAAGGGTCCATGGTGGTGCGGTATCTTTAAATTATGATGTACTTACTAATGCCAAAGAATTAACTATGAGGGAGAAAACGAATTTAAATGTTGATGCAAAAGAGCGCATCTGTGCTCAGGCCGCAACATATATAAAGGATGGTGACTGTGTATTTTTTGATGGTGGGACATCAATATACCCAATGGTCAAATATATTAAAGCTAAGAATGTAACTATTGTTACCCATAGCACTTTAGTTTTAGAAATAATTAATCCTAATGTTGAGATTATTAGTTTAGGTGGTGTCTATAATGCGAAATATAATATGTTAATTGGACCGATTGCACAAGACAATATTAGAAGATTTAATTTTAACAAAGCATTTATTGGTTGCGCATGTATTTCTATTGATGATAATATGTCATATACCGCAGAATTAGACAGCGCTATTATAAAAGAATTAGCTATGGAAAATAGTATCCAAACTTATCTGTTATGTGATAAGTCTAAAATTGGGTTCAAAGGTTTTTATGCTTTTAAAGAACTAAGTGAATTTAATAAAATATTTACTGATGATAATAATAGTTTAGATAATATGGAGAGAGTATATGAATAAAGAACAAAAAGCATTAATTGAATCAATGAAAGGTTTGATCGTATCCTGTCAAACTCAACCGGATGATCCAATTCATCAAGATGGCATTAGCACCGTAGTAATGATGGCTAATGCTGCTAAGTGGGGTCATGCAAGTGGATTAAGAGCGAACACACCAGCACAAATTAAGGCTATCAAAGCAAATAATGATTTACCGGTAATAGGATTGTATAAAATATGGAATGATAATACCGATGTATTTATCACTCCTACTATCCAATCGGCCAGAGAAGTAGTAGAAGCGGGAGCGGATATTTTAGCTATTGATTGTACATTTCAAATCAATAGTGAAGGGAATAGAGCCTGTGAGTTAATTAAACAAGTAAAAAAAGAAATGCCCAATGTTTTAATTTTTGCGGATGTTTCTAATTTAGAAGAAGCGATCTATGCTAAAGAAAATGGGGCAGATATAGTGGCTCCAACATTGTACGGATATACTAAAGAAACAAATAAAGAAAATTTAAATTGGTGGGATGTGAAACCAAATTTCGACTTATTAGAAAGCATTGTCAAAAATTGTGCAGATGAAAATTGTTATGTTATGATGGAAGGACATGTGAATACTGAAGAAGAAGCTGTAAAATGTATTGCCTTGGGTGCGCATAGTGTGGTAGTTGGTAGTGCAATTACTCGTCCTCATACCATTACTGATCGTTTTAATAGTGCAATTCAAAGATTTTATAGTAGTAAATATAAATAATCTTTGTTATAATAATATTACAAAGAGGTGATATCGTATGGAAAAATTAAATTATGAAAAAGGGGCGTACCCACTATATATTCAAGTTAAGAATATTTTAAAGAAGAAAATCTTAAATAAAGAATATAAATATGGTGAAAAAATACCGACTGAATTTGAATTGGCTGAACAATTTAACATTAGTCGTATTACTTCTCGCCAATCAGTATTAGAACTCGAAAAAGAGAAATTAGTAATTCGTAATAAAGGACAAGGAACAATTGTTTGTTATCAAGAAAGAGTATTGGAAAATCTTGATCGTGTAGAATCATTCACTAATGAGATGTTAAGTCGTCATTTGGAATTTGGAACGACAAAAGCAGAAATTTCTAGTGTGAAGGCGGATAGAGAATTGGCGGATATTTTTTACTTGCCTATTTTATCAAAACTTACTTTGATTAAAAGAGTTCGTAACTGTGAAGGGGAACCTTTAGTATATTTTAAATCTTATTTCAGTAAGAAGACGCAATTACCTAGTGATATTAATGAATATTATGGAAGTTTATATGAGTTATTAAAGAAATATAATCCTAATACAAAAATAGGGAAAACATTCGATACTATAAGTGTTATGCTTGCGAATAATGAAATTTGTAGTCATTTAAAATGTAAGAAAAATACAGCAATCTTAGTTCGTACACGGGTAGCGTATGACATAAAAAACAACGCTATAGAGTATACAATTGCTTATTATCTTGGTCATAAGTATTCTTATACACTACAATTAAGAAATGGAGAACACGAAAGTGAATAATATTTTTAAACTTACCCCAGCTTTTAAGGATTATTTATGGGGTGGGGTTAAATTAATCGAAGACTTTAATAAAGTATGTGATTTATCAATTGTGGCAGAGAGTTGGGAACTAAGTACGCATCCTGACGGTACTAGTGTTATCGCAACTGGCAAATATAAGGGCATTAAATTAAGTGATTATATTCAAAACAAAGAAGTTTTAGGTACTAATTGCTTAAAGTTTGATCGTTTTCCAATGTTAGTTAAATTTATAGATGCGAAGCAAGCTTTATCAATTCAGGTTCATCCCGATAATGAATATGCCTTAAAGAATGAACAAGAATTTGGTAAAACTGAGGTTTGGTATGTATTAGATGCCCAAGAAGGTGCTAAATTAGTTTATGGTGTTAATCGTGAGATTAGCAAAGAAGAATTGAGAAATAAAATTAATGATGGTACAGTAATGGATTGTTTAAGAGAGGTACCGGTCAAAAAAGGGGATGTATTCTTTATTCCTTCAGGTACTATACATGCGATTGGTGCCGGAATTGTTGTTTGTGAAATTCAACAAAATTCTAATTCTACTTATCGAGTTTATGATTTTAAAAGAAAAGGTGTAGATGGTAAAGAAAGACCATTACATATTGATAAAGCGCTAGATGTTTCAAAACTTACTCCTAGTGATGGCAATTTTAAACCAATTGGTGAGTCATGTAATTATGGCACTTATCAAAAAGTCCTAATGGCAAAAAGCGAAAACTTTGTAACTGATATTTATGATGTCTTTACTAAGTGTGATATTCTTGTGGACAATTCTAGTTTTAAAACATTCACATGTACTAGTGGTAACGGAACAGTTAAAACTAATGATGAAGTCTTGAATGTAAAAAAAGGAGATACCTTCTTTGTTGATGCAAACTTTGGCAATGTCGAAGTTTGTGGAGAACTGCAGTTGTTAGTTTCATATGTTGAGTAAAGAAGAACAAGCAATTAATAATCATCATGATAATATGAATTGTGCTCAATCAGTATTAGTTGCATTTAGTAATGAAGTGAATGTTGATGTGGACACTTTGTATAAAATGATGGAAGGTTTTGGTAGTGGTGTTAGTATTGGTGAAGTTTGTGGTGCTTGTACTGGAATGGTTAGTTGTATTTCGTTGTTGAATTCAACAGGTATTAATCATAAAGGCGAGAGTAAACACCAAACTCGTTTAGATACTAATAAATATATGAATAAGTTTATCGCATTGAATGGTTCTTGTATTTGTCGCCAACTAAAAGCTAATAGTGTTAGTTGTGATAAATGTATAGGTGACTGTGCTAGATTAGTAGAAGAATATATAAAAGAAGATAACTCTAATCGTTAAGATTGGAGTTTTTATTAGATATATTGGTATTATTATTGTATAATTTAATAGAGGTAATATTATGAAATACAAAGATATTTATAATGATATTAGACATAAGATTATTAGAGGAGATTATCCTAGTTACAAAAATATTGAGAGCGAAGAGATGCTTTGTCTTAAGTATGAGGTTTCTCGCGAAACCTTGCGCAAAGCAATTGGCAAGCTAAAAGATGATGGTTACCTTCATTCTCGTCAGGGTAGTGGTATCTTCGTTAATCCTAAAGAATTCTATTTGAATACTAGTCTATTAACGCTTTCTGAAAGAAATAAAGACAGTGAAGTGGTTGTTGAATCGGTAATTATTGATTTTGAAGTTATAAGAGCTGATCAGGTATTGCTTGATATTTTTAATATTCAAGAAAAAACAAGTTTTTATCATTATCGTCGTTTACGTAAAGTAAATGGTGAGCCTTATACATTAGAAGAAACTTATATGCCAGTTAAGTTATTTAAAAAGTTTGATCGTAATGCTTTATATGGTTCGGTTTTAGAATATATTGAAAACAATTATGGGGTTGTTGTATCTCATGATATTAAAAAAATTCAAGCAATTATTCCAAGTAGTGAAGTTAAAAAATTATTGAATATTAGTGATAATCGCTGCTTGTTAATGCAAGAGCATAAAGTGTATTTGTCTAAGAATATAATTGCACAATACACGATTGAAATTGATAAAAACAACGAAATAACATTCGCTTCAGTGAGGTAAATTAAAGACTTTTGGATTAATTTCCGAAAGTTTTTAATTTTTGAATATAAATATTGACATATTTGTATATACAAATTATACTTTTATTGGAGGATGTGTATGAAGAATAAAGTTGAAGGGGCACAAAATGTTGAGGTGTCAAAGAAATTACCTTGTGAAAAGCCATTGATTGAACAATTAAAGATCATGGAAGAGTATACTAAAACACATAGAGATCATATTAATAGTGATAAGTCGACAAGGGAATTGGCTTGTTTGAGAGTACTTTATCCTAGGATGTTTAGAAAAGTTGTGGATAATGATTTAATTGTTGGTCGATTAGATTTTTTACCGATTGGTTTTGGTAGTGTAACTTCATTAGGTGGAGTTGGTCATTATTGTGTTTTTAATAAATTAAATGATTTTGGTAAATTGATTGGAGATAAGTATGATAATCGAATTAAAGCTTTATATGATTATTGGTTAAATAATGATACTAAGGCTATTTATTGTGAACGTTATTTAAAGGAAGATATTGTTGGTCGGTTTATTGATTGTAACTATCCTTTGATGGCTACTGCTCGTTTATCGGGTATGATGTTGCATTATGATTATTTAATTGAATTGGGTATTGATGGTATTATTGAAAAGATTAAAAAACAAAATCTTAATGAATTTATTGATAATAGTTTACAGGCAATGTATTTATTTAAAGATGTTGTTGTTAAATTGATAGACGATTTGAATGATGATATTTTAGTTTGTGATAATGAAGTTAGAAAAGATGAATTAGTATTTATGAAAAATGATTTAATTTATCTTTTAGATCATAAGCCTCAGACTTTTCATCAAGCTTTACAGTTGATTTGGTTGTATGCACTAGTTGCGGGTTGTATTAATTATGGACGTTTAGATGATTTGCTTGGTCCTTTTTTAGTTAATGATTTGAATAGTGGGACTATTAGTTATGATCAAGCTTATGATTATGTTAAGTCCTTATGGAAATTAATTGAAAATCGAAGAACGACTGTGAATGGTCGGATTATTGTTGGTGGATATGGGCGTAAGCATGTGGATCAAGCGGATGAATTTGCTCGGTTGTGTTTGAAAGTTGCGAAAGATGTGAAGTATGTTGAGCCTCAATTCACATTGCGTTTTAATAAGGAAACGCCAAAGGATATTAAGGATTTAGCTTTGGAGTGTCTACAAGCTGGTTCGACCTATCCGACATTATATAATGATGATGTTAATGTAGACGGGGTTAGTTATGGT
>JBATBW010000054.1:0-15131 GCA_049662565.1 Erysipelotrichaceae bacterium
AAAGATAAAAGAAACAATTGAAACAACAACAACCGGTCCCTTTAATATCGATTCCATTGAACCACCACTAGTACCAGTTTGAGGCGACATCATAATAAACAAAAATTGTTCAGGTGTAAGACTACCAAAATAATCAACAAACCAATAACTCATCGCTGCCAAAGAAACACCTAAAACAAAAATTAAAACTAAAAACACCCTTAATAACACTTGTTTTCTACTAACTTTATCCTTACTCTTTTCAAAACTAAACATATTTTCCCCTTACCATATAATTATTCTTTTATAAAAACTATCTTTTCATCATTTGATAGTTCTTCACTATAATAAAAACCTAATTCACTAAATTTTTTAACCCCTGAAAAGTTATCAATTTTATTAACCGCTAAATAACGCACCATTTCACCCCGTGCCATCTTACAAACCGTACCTTTTTCCACATACTTACCAAAATGATCTTGTAAGAAAACACAAGTTACAAACTTTACATCCTTTGACACATATTTAGAAATAACTTTATAATACTCTTTTGAAGCTAAATTCAAAATAATATTATCATCTTTCACTAATTGCGAAAATATTTTACAACCCCAAAAATCATATAAATTATGATAATCACCAACAACCATATCACAACCCATTTCTAAACGATAACTAACAATCCCATCAAAAGGTTTAAGTATCCCATAAAAAGCCGAAAGAATACGCAGATTATCTTGTAGATAAGCTAATTGATCATCGCTACAAACATTAGGTCTAATATGTTGAAAAGCTAAACCTTCATAAGCAAATAAAGCTGGAGTTAAATTAACCTTTAAATCCATCTGACCAATCCGCTCATAATTAACTAGCGCAATATTATCATTACATTGGTAAATACTTTTTAATTGATGATAACTCATCTTTTTAAGATTATCCAATAAGACATTAGCTTCATCTAAAAAAATAGGTAATGCTTGATAAACAAAACAATCATTATTTTCAATCATTCTTTTAGTTGGCGAAATAATAATTTTCATAAATTACACTCCTTAAATCTTGTTTAAATATCAACACACTAAGATAAAAAATTAATCTTTCAACAAATTAAACATATCATATATTATCGCCAATATGTATTGCATCCCTCTTTTTCTAAAATATTATAATCGATAATTTGCTGAATTAAAGGAAAATCAATTTTATCACTCAATAATATTCTAAAAATATTTGAAGTTTGGCTGTACCCACTATTCTTTATTCTATCTGAGTAAACCATCATTGTTTGAGGCTCAGGATTAATAGATATGTGCTTTGTAGAAACACTTAACCCTAAGATGAAAGTGTTTTTGTACACATAGTTAGGAACATTCCACGCAATACGTTTTTCCAGTTGAGGATAGTTTTCATCAATCCAGTTAATTATTTCAGTTATCTTATCTTTTTGTTCCTTTGTCTTTAAACTTACTAGATAATCTTCGAATGTCTTCATCTTGTTCCTTCCTAGCAGAAATATATCATCTTTACTATAAACATCATGTTAGTCCATCTTTATCAAAATGCATCAATGTGTTTAATATTATGCATTTTGATAAGTAAATTTGTGATGAAATCCAAACCTTTAGAAAACCAAATTATCTTCCTTTGAATTTCACCTAGCTTTTGTATAAACCTAATCTATTGATCTTTTTTCATAAATTGATTCTATAACTCCATTTTTCGACGAAATGAATTTTAAAGTTAACTCACTTTTTGGAATACCATATTCAAATAGTTTTATCCCTTTTCCTAAAATTATCGGCATCGTTGATAAATGGTACACATCAATTAAATCTTTTTTTATCAATTGATTTATCACGCTTGCACCACCACATATCCAAACATTATTACCTTTTTGATACTTTAACTTATTTATCAAAACTTCTATTTTTTCATCAGTAAAAATGATATTATCCATATCTGTCAATTTACGATGCGTGACAACATAGCTTTTAAGTCCATCATAAACCCAATTTTCTGGTGATAGTTCAGTTATTATTTGATTATATGTAGTATACCCCATTACCACAGTATCTACTGTTTCAATAAACTGATAATAGCTTTCGCCATTATCAGTTGCCGATCCATCTCCAGATATCCAAGATACATCCCCGTTTTCATCTGCAATATAACCATCAATGCTTATTGCAATAAAGCATATAATTTTTCTCATATATTTCCTATCGTAGTATCGCTAAGTAACCATACATGTAATTATCATTCAACAAGTGCACCTATTTAATTCGAGTAAGTAAACAAACACACTCTACATGTTTAGTATTTGGGAACATGTCATACAAATAAACATCCTTTGCAACATAGCCGTATTCTTTGAAATAAGCTACATCACGAGCTAAGGTAGCTGGATCACATGAGACATAAACTATTTTCTCTGGATCCATTTTAATAATACTATCCTTCGCAATATCATCTAATCCCTTACGTGGCGGATCAACAAAGATAACATTAAACTTATAATCTAATTTGTTCGCAACCTCACCGGCATCACCAACTACAAATTCACAATTTGTAATATTATTAATTGTCATATTTTCAATGGCATTATTAATAGCCTGTTTTACAATCTCAACACCAACTACCTTCTTCACAAACTTACTTGCGAAAAGGGTAATTGTTCCAATCCCACAATACAAATCCAAAACAATATCCGTTGGCTTTAATTGAGCTAACTCAATTGCTTTATTATATAAATTTATTGTTTGTACACTATTAATTTGATAAAAAGATTTTAAACTAATCTTAAATTTTAAATCATTTAAATAATCATAAATAAAACCTTGATTATATATTATTTCTTCTTGTTCACCTAATATCACATTAGTATCTTTACTATTATAATTCACAATAATCGATTTAATCAAAGGGAACTCTTTTGTCAACATCTTAACCATCTTAGTAGGGTTCTTTAATCTTTGACCAACTACAAAACATACCATAACTTCATTAGTAGAAAATGCATGTTTAATGACAATATGTCTTGTCTTCTGATAATTATTATCAGTCAATAACATCTTCTTAGTAAATTGATAAATTTCATTGCTTAATGAACTTTGCATAATGCAACTATCCATATCGATAATATCATTACTATTTATACGATAAAAACCACTAATCATCTTACCAAAATTATCATTGCCAACAGGTATTTGAACTTTATTGCGATATTCATAAGGATTCTCCATGGGAACCACATCAAAAACTTTGACATCCACTTTACCAATACGCTGGAATATATTTTCCACCAAAGATTTTTTAAATTCTAATTGATGCGAATATTTCATATGTAATAATTGACAACCACCACATCTTTTACTGTAAGAACAAACAATATCTTCATTACGTTTATCACTAACTTTAATAATCTCAATAATTCGCGCAAAAGCATAACTCTTTTTCACTAGAGTTATGCCTATTTTTGCTTCTTCATTCACTAATAAACCTTTTACAAATACGGGAAAGCCATCAATCTTTACCACACCAAAACCTTCTGATGTATAATCTACTGCTGTTCCTATTAGGATATCATTCTTAACCATTATTCAACAGTTACTTCTGGTTCCGGTTTTTGACCATTTCTTTCCGCTTCAGCTGCAGCTTCTGCCTCAGCTTTTTTTCTTTCTTCTTGCGCACGTAGTTCATCCGCAACTTGTTGATTTAAAGCTTGTGCATAATCACGAATATAATAAGTTCCCCCAGAAGAATTTTTATTTAAAATATAATATATGATTTTTTCGCCAGTAGCCATATTATAAGTGTGCAATTCTAAATCATACATCTTCTTAGTTCCATCACCCTTAAAATATGTTTCAATTGGTAATACGGTACTAATCTTTTCATATACTGCAACCGTCATAGCCTTAATGGCATCAGTTGCTAAATCATCTTTCACATCTACATAAATTCTAAAACTAGCTGTTTTAAGCGATATTTTCACATCATCAACATTCTCAATAGTTTTAATTTGTTCAACAACTTTGTCTTGTAATTCTTTAGTAATCGCTGGATCTAAATCATTCTTGTACCGGTCTCCATTTTGTGGAGTTCCAGTATTTAACTGCGCACTAATTAATTCATAACCAAACAAAGCAAATGGAATCATAATCGCAACTAAACCTACAATTAAAATAATTGAACTAGGTTTCAATTTTCTCGTTGACTTCTTTTTATCTTTTTTAACTTCAGAAGTAGACTTTTTATCTTTCTTCACTTCAGTATTAGTTTTCTTATCTATCTTTTTCTTAAATTTTTCCATATAAAATCTCACTTTCGTTTATATTTTACCATAATTTAATGACAAGTACCATTATATTATGATTGGTACTTGTTCAAAGCTTCTATCATCAGTTTATTAGTTAAGGCCGGATTTACCTGTCCTTTCGTGATTTTCATTACTTTACCAATTAAAAAACCTAAAGCTTTATCCTTACCACTATGATAATCATTTATGGATTGTTCATTTTCCTTTAAGACATCCTCGATAACTTTACAAATATAATCCACATTACTATTTTGTTTAATTCCCATCTTTTCAACTAAACTAAGTGCATCACTACCATCATAAATTTTAGTCAACACTTCTTTACCTTGTTTACCACTAATATCCTTGTCATCCACTAATTTAATTAAATTAGCTAAATTTTGCGGTTGTATCAAACACTTAGTAATATCCATATTATTCTTATTTAAACCATTTAGGAAATCACCAATCACCCAATTACAAACACTCTTATAATTTGGATAAATTTCAACTACCTGATTAAAATAATCGCCCAACTCTTTATTATTAACTAAAATATTACTTTCAATTAAAGTTAACCCATTATCTAAATACTGATTTAATCTTTCTTTTGGTAATTGTGGTAAATTATTAATTACTTGACCGACAAAATCTTCACTTAATCGAATCGGCAATATATTTGGTTCTGGGAAAAAACGATAATCTACACTGCCTTCTTTTAAACGCATTAATATATTTTTACGGTTTTTTTCATCATAACGCCAAGTAGATTGAATTATTTTTTGATTACTTAAAATAACACTTTCTTGTCGCTTAACTTCTGATTCGATGGCCTTTTGAATATAATTAATCGAATTAACATTTTTAATTTCCACTTTAGTACCAAAATAATCTACTCCATAAGGTCTTATTGAAACATTAACATCACAACGCAAAGAACCTTGCTCCATCTTACAATCCGAGATGCCCAAGTAATAAAAGATATTCTTAAGCTCATTAATATAACTCGCAGCCATTTCGCCATCACGAATATCAGCTTCAGATACCACTTCAATAAGCGGTGTACCGGCTCGATTATAATCAATATAAGTACCATTATCCGTATGTAATTGTTTCGCAGTATCTTCTTCCATATGAATGCGATTAATGCGAATCTTCACTTCCTTACCTTGATAAGGAACCATAATATAGCCATTTGACCCAATTGGATAAAACTGTTGAGTAATTTGATACCCCTTAGGCAAATCGCTATAATAATAATTCTTACGATCAAATTTAATCAGCGGATCAATAGTACAATTAAGCGCCTTACAAGCTCTCAGTGCCATTCTAACCGCCTCTTTATTCACTGTAGGTAAAGTACCAGGCAATGCCAAATCTATTTCATTTACATTAGTATTAGGAGCGTCATTAAAATCAACTTTACTATTCGAAAACATTTTAGTCTTAGTTTTTAATTCCAAATGAATTTCAATACCAATAACTGTTTCAAAGTTCATTATTTCACCTCCGAATTAAAATTAATAATTTCTTCTAATTTTTTACCAACCGCAAACATCTTTTCTTCATTTAATTTGTAAGCAGTAATATTCAATCCATAAGGCAATTCATTACTCATCCCTAAAGGAATAGTCATACTCGGATAACCATTAAAATTCGCATAAGCTAAATAATTATCACCAATTAAATACTCATCACTATCAAAATCCACATCTTGTCCTTCAATTAAAGGAGCCGTATTTGAAGCAGGCGCAATAATTAAATCATACTGCGCAAAAACTTGATCAAACATCTCACAAATCAATCGACGCACCTTTTGTGCTTTCAAAAAATATCTTTCCTGATTTTCTTCATGTAAACCATAACTACCAATAACTAATCTTTTACGCACATTAGAACCCAAACCTAAAGTACGAGAATTAATCATAATCTCTTCCACATCTTTACCCTCTTTAGCCATACCAAAATTAATGCCATCTAAATTAGATAAATTAGCACTAGCCTCACAATTAGAAATCATATAATAAGTAGGCAATATAACCCGCAACAAATCTGCATCTAAATCAAGATAATCCACACTTGTAACTTTAGTTGACAATTCTTTTGCCACATCATTGAATGTAGAAACAATATCATTATTATTAATTGTTTCCAACACATTATTTAAAACCGCAATTTTTAAAGGCTTAGTATCTAAATTAAGATCATATTTTTTAGGTTCAACATCTAATGAAGTCAAATCCTTGTCATCACGACCAACCAACAAAGGCAAAGCCAAAGAAGCATCCAAAACATTATCCACAAAATAACCAACATGATCTAAACTAGAAGCATAAGGCAAAACCCCATAACGAGAAATCAAACCATAAGTTGGTTTAACTCCCACGCATCCACAATAACTAGCCGGTTTTCTAATACTATCACCTGTATCACTACCTAAAGAAAAAGAAATCACTTTACTTCCTACCACAGCTGCACTACCACCAGAACTACCACCACTAATATGATCTAAACTATATGGATTATGGACAATACCTGTACAAGCCAGTTTACCTGAACCACCCATTGCCAGTTCATCCATCGCTGTTTTACCAACAATAATACCACCATTATTTAGAATTCTTTTGACCACAGTCGCATCATAAACACTAATATAATTTTCTAAAATTTTACTACTAGCTGTAGTTTTAGTTCCAATCATATTAATATTATCCTTAATAACTACCGGTAATCCATAGAAATAATTATTTTTATCGCAAGTTAAATTAGCCAAATTTTCTACTTGTTTTTCATAATCCACAAAACTAGCCATCGCATTTAGCTTTTCATTCTCAATCTTCAATTGATCTACAATTTTCTTATAATCCATCTTATTTTACCACCTTTGGAACAATTAAATATTCATCATCATGTTTAGGGGCATTAAGAAAAATATCTTCCTTTGACAAATGACAATCACTAATTTCATCTTCACGCAAATATGTAGTTTCATCCTCAAAAGGAAAAACCATTTTTCTTACACCACTAGTATTTATCTTTTCTAACATTGCTAGTTGTTTATTTAAACTATCAAAATCCTTTTCAATATCAATTAATTCATCATCACTAAGCGCAAACATTAGTTGTCTTGCCAGTGCTTGATAATCTGTTTTATTCATTTTGACTCCTTTTGACCAAGCAATTCTAAAAGTTGGTCCTCATTTATACATTTTACACCTAATTTAGTAGCTTTCTCAAGTTTAGAACCACTTTCCGCCCCAAAAATAACCATATCCGTCTTTTTAGAAACGCTACTAGTTACATTAGCACCTAAAGATTGAAGTAAATCCGTCAACTCTTTCCGATTATAATTAACCAAAGTTCCCGTTAATACAACAACTTTATTAGAAAAAATTGTATTCTCATCACTCTTACCTAAATACAAAGTATTATAACCAACATCAATTAAACACTGTACTAATCTCTTGTTTTTATCATCCGTAAAATAATTAATAATACTTTTTGCACTAATATCGCCAATATCTTTTATCTCACTCAACTGTTCAAAACTACTAGTCATTAAACTAAACAAATCTAAGAAATGTTTCGCCAACAACAAACTTGCCTTCTTACCAATATGGCGAATACCTAGTGAATAAATTAATGATTCTAATGACTTCTTTTTACTATCCTCAATGCCATCAATAATTTTTTGATAACTCTTTAAACCAAATCCAGGAAACTCGATAATTTGTTCTTTAAATTTATCCAAAGTAAACAAATCCTCAATCGACTTAACCCACCCATTTTCTAACAATATCGTAATCGTTCTTTCCCCTAAAGAATCAATATCAAAACATTCCTTACTTGAAAAATGAACGATACTCCCAATAATCCGACTAGGACAATCCGTATTTATACAATAATAATCACTTTCATCTTCTAATCGATAAATCGGTGAACCACAACTTGGACAACTTTTAGGGAAATCATAAATTATCGCATCATTAGGTCGTTTTTCCAAAATAACTTGATAAACCTCTGGAATAATTTCTCCCGCTTTACGCACAAGCACCTTATCCTTAATCCTTATATCTTTATTTCTAATATAATCTTCATTATGTAATTGAGCAAAAGAAACATTACTACCACTAATTAATACACTCTTCAATTGTGCATTAGGAGTAATCTTCCCCGTTCTACCCACACTAAGGAAAATATCTAAAATCTCACTTTCAACTTCTTGGGCTTTAAACTTATATGCAATAGCCCACTTAGGCACCTTAATCGTATTACCCAAAAGTTTTTGTTTTTCTAAATCATCAACTTTGATAACCATTCCATCGATATCATATGACAATTCATCACGATGAATATCCATATACTGAATATATTCATACACTTCTTCAATACTATTACACAACTTTCGCAAATTATTCGTTTTAAAACCTAATTCATCCAAATAATTCAAACTATCACTATGCTTAGTGAAACCTAATTCTTCACCTTGTGGAACATAATACCAAAAAGCATCCAAATTGCGAGAAGCAGCCACCTTAGAGTCCAATTGACGAATTGAACCAGCCGCAGCATTACGACAATTCATAAATAAGTCTAAACCCAAAGTCTCTCTTTGATCATTAATCTTTTGTAAGGTAGATTTAGCCATAAATACTTCGCCCCTAATTTCTAAATCCTTAACAAAAGAAATCTCTAAAGGTAATGAACGAATAGTCTTAACATTACTACTCACATCTTCTCCAACTAAACCATCACCTCTAGTCACTCCTTGAACAAACTTACCATTTTTATAAGTAACACTCATCGCAAGTCCATCAATTTTAACTTCAACCATATATTGGACCTTGCCTACTTCACTAACTACTCGTTGATCAAAAGCTAATAAATCTTCATAGGAAAAAGCATTACCCAAACTCAACATCACTTGATTATGAGTAATTTTATTAAAACTATCTAAAACTTTACCGCCAACTTTTTTTGTAATAGAATTATCATCATCAAACTGAGGATATTGTAACTCCAACTGTTCCAACTCATGATACAGTTGATCATAATCATAATCACTAATTGTCGCATTATCTAAAACATAATATTGATAGGCATATTCATTTAACAATTTTCGCAATTCTTTTATTCTATTTTCCATCTTATTCACCATTATCCAGTGTCAATCCCCCATAGTTTTTAGAAATATTTTTAACACCATATGGGTAATCAAAAGCAATCTTTAAAAAGTTATCATCAACACTAATTATCTTACCAATACCAAAAGCATCATGACAACAATTCATCCCTTTTTTCCATTTAATCTTCTCTTTTTTAATAGCCTTTGGCTTTAATGTCACATTAGTGTTTAAAGTATTTGTCGATTCAACTTTTCGCGCAACACCAAAACCCTCATACTCAATTAATCCATCATCGATTTCATCAATAAAACGCGAAATCATCTTACTCTTACCTAACATAAAGCTATAATCCAAACTCGAAGTAATAAACAAACGCTTTTTCGCCCGCGTAAATGCCACATAAGCTAAACGTCTTTCTTCTTCAATATCTTTTCGACTATTACTACTTCTCTCACTAGGGAAAATCCCCTCCGTCATTTCTAATACAAAAACACATTCAAACTCTAACCCTTTAGCCGCATGAACTGTCATCAATTTAACACATTGTTCTTTATTTTGATCACTATCTTTATCTGTATACAAAGAAATCATTTGTAAATATTCCAAAGGTGAACATTGTTCAAAGTTACTTTCATATTCATTGATATCCGCCAATAAACTCATCACGTTTTCAATTTTTCCATCTTCGTTTTGTTCTGTCAACATCTTTTTATAACCCGTTTCCACAAAAACATGTTCCATCAACTTCTCAATGGATAAACTATCTAACTTTCCTTTAAATCTTTCAATCAACTCATAAAACTCTTTCAACTTCTTGACATTGGCTCCAGTCGCAAAATCTTCCACATTACTAATTGCATCATACATCGAACAATTATTCTCTTGAGCAAAATGTTCAATCATTTCAATTGTCTTATCACCAATTTTTCTTTTAGGAGTATTAATAACCCGTTTAAAAGATAAATCATCTTCCATCACAATCAAACGCAAATAAGAAAGCATATCCTTAATTTCCGCCCGATCAAAGAAACGCAATCCCCCATAAATAATATAGGGGATGTTACTAACAATAAACCTTTTTTCAATAAAACGCGATAAATAGTTCGCCCGATAAAGAACAGCAATATTATTATATCCATATTTCTTCGCTAACTTCTTAATATTACGAACAACAAAATCCGCTTCATCATCTTCATCTTGCCCCTTAAAACAAATAACACTATCCTTACTTGGCAAAGTAGCCAATAAATCTTTCTTAATACGACTCGTATTATTGCGAATTAAACTATTAGCTACTTGTAAGATATTACCACTACTACGATAATTTTGATTCAAAACAACAGTCTTACAACCACGATAGTCCTTTTCAAAGTCCATAATAATATCCACATTTGCCCCACGCCAAGTATAAATAGTTTGATCGGGATCACCAACCACATATAAACTATTTTCTCCGCCAACTAAATAGCGAATGATTTGATACTGAACTTCATCAATATCTTGAAACTCATCAACTAAAATATGTGAATATTTTCGTTGCCAAAAAGCACGAACCTCAACATTTTCCTTAAATAAGCGATAAACAAACAATAACAAATCATCAAAATCTAAAGCCTTTAATTCTTGAGTTTTACTCAAATACTCTTCGTACACTAAAGCAAACGTCTTTTGACTATAATCAAAACCCGCCAAAGTCATCGCTTTTTTAGGATCAATAAATGCCATTTTGTTATTACTAATATACGCAATAACCTTCGCATACGGATATTCCTTAACACTCAAATCTAATTTTGCATAAATATCCTTCAATATTTGTTTTTGATCATAATTATCCAAAATAATAAAACTACTAGGATAATTCAAATAATGAATATTTTGGCGCAAAACCGACACACAAAAAGAATGGATAGTAGATATATGCGGTTTACTATCCACATCTGATAACATCTTTTCCACTCTCTCCTTCATTTCTTGGGCCGCCTTATTAGTAAAAGTAATAGCCAAAATCTTAAAAGGAAAAACCCTAAAATGCGAAATCAAATAAGCAATTCTTTTAGTTAAAACCGTAGTTTTACCACTACCTGCACCAGCTACAATTCGTAAATATTTATCATCAGCAACGACAGCCGCTTTTTGCTCATCGTTTAACATTGTCAACAAATCCATAAAAAATCCTCCAATATAATTATAACATGATATAGTAGTATGGTATAATATGAATGGGTGAAAATATGAATAAATTAGCAAATAATTGGACGGATTACGAAGTAATAGATAGTGGAAATGGTGACAAAATCGATCGATTTGGACCATATGTATTAAGAAGACCAGATCCTAGTTGCATCTGGGAAAATAAGCATTTATCACAAAACAAAATAAATGCACAATACCACCGTAGCAACAAAGGTGGCGGAAGTTGGGAATACTTAACAAAAATCCCTGAAAGTTGGAACATTAAATACCAACACTTAACATTTAAAGTATCATTAACTAATTTCAAGCATACCGGAATCTTCCCGGAACAAGCGTGTAATTGGGATTTTATGATGAATAAAATCAACAACAGCTCATTGAAAGAAATAAGAATACTAAACTTATTTGCATATAGCGGATGTGCCACAATGGCCTGCGCTAGCACAAAAGCGACAGAAGTAGTCCACGTCGATGCCTCAAAAGGAATGATAAGTTGGGCTAAAGAAAATATGGAACTATGCCATTTAGAAAACAAACACATTCGCTATATTGTCGATGACTGTTTAAAATTTATTAAAAGAGAAATCAAACGCGGACGTAAATATCAAGGAATTTTAATGGACCCCCCATCATATGGCAGAGGACCAAATAATGAACTATGGAAATTTGAAGAACAAATTAACGAACTAATTGCCCAAGCAAGCGAACTACTAGCCGATGATGCCCTATTTTTCTTAGTCAATTCCTACACAACGGGAATCAGCAGTACCGTACTAAACAATATCTTACAAACAACTTTCAACAAAAGAAAAGGCCAAATCACAAGTGGTGAACTACAATTACCAATCACTAAAAATTCATTAATATTACCATGTGGTATATATGGGTTGTGGGAAAACAATGATTAATATCATCTATGAAGACAATCATTTGTTAGTAGTCGAAAAACCAATAAACATGCCTAGCCAACAAGACAACACTTTTGACAAAGATCTATTAAGCTATTGTAAACAATATCTAAAAGAAAAATACAACAAACCTGGTGATGTCTATCTAGCCCTATTACATCGTTTAGATCGACCAGTAGGCGGAATTATGGTGTTTGCGAAAACATCCAAAGCAGCAGCAAGGATGAGTACCCAAATCCAACAACATAAAATGCATAAAAAATACTATGCTGTACTAACAAGCAAACCTAAAGACAGCGATACATTAGTTGACTATCTTGTAAAAAACATGAAAACTAACATGGTAAAAACCACAAGCGCTGACCAAGGAAAAAAATCTATATTACATTACCAATTAATCGATACCAAAGAAAAACTATCATTAGTATCCATTGATTTAGAAACTGGAAGATCTCACCAAATAAGAGTTCAATTCTCCAGTAGAAATTTACCACTTTTTGGTGATCAAAGATATAACCATAACGCAAAAATAGGGCAACAAATCGCCCTATTCGCTTATCAATTATCCTTTGAACATCCAATAAGTAAAGAAGTGATGACATTTTCCATCACTCCTAAAAATTATCCTTTTAACCTATTTGATATTAAGCAAGATTAACTTGCTTTTTTTATCTTTAAAAAGAAAAAAACTGCTTATTAAGCAGCTTGTTGAGCTTTCAACTTCTTCAATTCACGAGCCGAAATACGAATACGTACAGGCTTTCCATCAACCATTACTCTTACCTTTTGTAAATTAACATTCCATTTACGACGACTAGCACGTAATGAATGTGAACGTTTATTACCAGACATTGCTCCTTTTCCACTAATTGCACATACTTTTGACATAAACTAACCTCCTTTCGGCTTGCAATATAAAACATCGCTATAAAATATTACCATATAATCCATAAATAATCAACACTAAATTGAAATTTTATCCTTTAATCATCTGTAAATAATTACTTAATATTGGAACAATTTGTTGTTTACGACTAATAATGTCCTTAACAAAAAATAAATCATCATTAAAGTCCCGATATTGATTAAAACAATCCTCAAATAAGTCTTTATCTCTACCACCACAAATGCAATATGAACCCGTTCCGTCAATAAGCGTAAAAAACATAACTGCAATATCCAAACGATTACTTGTACATAAATTATCTAAGTATTCTTTGATACCTTGATAGTATTCAATAATATCCCCTTTATTCAAAATATTCATTTGTGCAATATCAACACGATATGAGCTAATATTAAATTCCTTAATATCATTATAAACAATTTCATCAATACTCTTATTTTCTAAAGAAACACTTGCTTTCAATATTTCACTACCCAAAATCGCAAGATTTTCACCACAAATATTAGCTAACTTTTGAGCCGTAGACACATCCTTCCAAGTACAAGTAGGAGAATTGAAATTAACTGTATCGCTAATAATTGCACAGCACATCAGAGCCGCCATTTTTTTATCAATTACAACATTATTCTCTTCATATAATTTGCAAATAATCGTACTCGTACAACCACAAATTTCGCTTCGAAAATAAATTGGACTATTAGTTTGCACATCACCTAATTTATGATGATCAATAATCTCCAATATTTGGGCTTCCTCCACACCTTCAATACTTTGATTAACTTCGTTATGATCAACAAGAATTATCTTCTTTTTAGGATGATTCCATAAATGATATCGAGAAATTAACCCAACTAAACGCCCTTTATTATCCACTACCGGATAAGAACGGTAACGTGATTTGTTAATAATCTCTTTGACATCTTCAATATAATCATACATATTAAAAGTCACTAGCTTATCAGTCATAATCAAATTAACCGGAATTGATTGAGTAATCGTTTGTGCCACCGCAATTAAATCTAAATTAGTCGTGATAATACTTATATTGTTTTCTATTGCTTTATTTTTTACCTCAATATCAACACTTTCCCCACCACTAACAATTAACAAACTAATATGTGCATCTAGCGCTAGTAACTGACTGTTTTTCTTAACCGAAGTAATAACAATGCTATCTTGATACTCATTTATATTCATAGCGTTTAAAACACTACTACCTATCTTAACACGACCATTAGAATGATAATTTTTATCTTCGTAAATAATATTACCATCTAATGCCAATGCAATATTCTCTAAACTAGTTTGTTCTAATAAACCATAATTCCCTTGCGCTAAACTTAAAATAGCATTAGTAATATCTGTAAGTGAAATGATACCTAACAACAAACCTTGTTCACTAACAACAGCTGCTACTTTCTTCTTATTATTCAACATCATTTCCCAAACATCTTTTAACGGCTCATTTTCCAAAGCAATAATCGGATCATCAAAATCAATATCCTTAATTACTGGCTTAATATCATATTTAATTTTCGGCGCATCAATATCAAATCGCTTTAAAATATAGCTAGTCTCCGAATTAATATTACCAATCCTAATTGGCGTAACATCAAAACCCAACTTACTCTTTAAATTTGCATAAGCAATTGTAGAACAAATAGAATCACTATCTGGGTTACGATGTCCAGTTATATATATAGTTTTTGTTGACATAAACC
>JBATBW010000055.1:0-2676 GCA_049662565.1 Erysipelotrichaceae bacterium
AAAGTATTGGTGAATTTGTTGGAGATGATTTTGATGAGCTTGGAGTATCTAATGGCAAAATAATCCAAATATTTGATGAATTTAAAGAAATTAGTGATTTTGACGAATGTAAAGCAGAAATTAAAAATAAGGTCTTAGAACTAAAAAAATATGGTTATGCACGATAAATTAAAATTAATGAGAGAACCAAATAGTGTTTTCAAAGAAATAGATTTAGAAACATTAAACGAAGATCAACTAATTTTCTCATTTGGGGAATTTGAAAAAATAGGCATAGTTTTAGAAAGTGATAAATATGATGTTGAAATAGAAGCTAGTGAATATTTTTTAGATAATAACTATTATTCAAATGATGATAATATGATAAAACTTATTCCTAATAATTTATATTATATTTCTGGTAATTATAATGATATTAATATTGGTTATGTTCCTTGTAAATATCGAATTGTTATTACAAAAGGAAATGTAAGTACTTATTGCATCTTTGAAGTATTATGTAATCGTAATTTATCTAAAGATGGATATTATAATATGATTAATAATATTGAACAGTTTATGTCGGGATTATCGAAAGATTTCTTTAAACAACGACCATTAAATAATATCAATCATATAGAGACGATTAATTCACAATTTGAATTAATTGAATATTTCGATATTAATAAAGATAAAATAGTATATCATGCCTTAAATATCTTAAAAAACTTTAAAGAAACTATTGTGAAAAGCTATAAATTAGAACCTTATATCCAAAGACAAGATTCTACTAGTATTAGAAAAAACTTCAAAGTAGTAGATCAATCAAAAAGCTATAATGTGCATAAAACTAAAACTAGTGAACAACAAATTAATCAAATCTTAAAATTCTATTTATTAAAGATTAGACCAATTATTACTGAGTGTATTCAATATCTATCAATAATTAAATTAGATAATAACTTAGATATCAAAACAATTAAACAAAAGAAAGATGAAATCAAAGAACTTAAAGATATTAATGAAAGTATATCAATTGATAAAAGTGTTAATTCTCAAAATAAAACTTTAAATAAACAATTTGAAGATAGTAAAGAATCAATAAATAAGATTGATAAATGGCTCACATCATTAACAAAGATTAATCGATCATTGAATTTGTTGTTGATGAATGAAAACATTAGAAATGCACCAGCAAGCTTATTTAATAGTGATATAATTCAGTTTAAAAGAAATAATGATTACTATTATTTTGAAATGTTATTTAATAATATTAGTAAATTAGATAACTTAAAAACTTTTAATTATAAAAAGTCCTTTCAATTATTTGAAATATATGGTTTCATCTTAATACAAAATATCTTTAAAGAACTAAACTATAAATTCATTGATAATAAAGTAAAGGATTGTCTAGCATTTAAAGCTAACAGCAATTGGAAAATGGTCAACAATAATGGCGATTACGTCAATATTAAATATGATTATTTTTGTGAAAATTACTATACAACTAAAAGAGGAGTAGTAAATATTAATAGTCATCATTGTAATCCAGATTACATAATAACTTTCCATAATGATAATAAAGAAATAAAAGGGATGATAGTCATTGATATGAAATATCGCTACTTAACATCAATGATACCAGAAACTAATAAAATTCATAAAATTGATGAAATAGTTACTGATTATTATCAATTAGCCTATTATAATGAAATTAATAATAGTTTATATCGCAATAATAAAGTATTAATAATCTATCCATCATTAGAAGAAAACAACTTTAATCGTCACTTTGGCGATTACCTAGGCATTAATGTATGCACTGATTTTGATAAGAGCAACACCTATCAAAAACTAAAATATATTATCAGTGAATATTTATAGTATTAATTTAATCAAATATAAGGAGGATATCTTACATGAAGCTACTAAAAATCCTATTAATCATCATATTTTTCCCAATAGTCTTATTACTAGCTATTATATTTTCGGCGATAACTGATGGGAAATGATCGCAATATAACTATGAAAAGAATTATATAATTATATAGAAAGGAATATTATGGAACTAAATATTGAAAGACCATCAACTAGTGAAGTTGAAAAACACTTAAATAATTGGGATAACAATGATAAATATGTATTACATGATCTTAGTTTAAATGAGTTATTTAAAACAGTTTATCCAAATAATACCGATATTAAAGATATATTAATTAAAGCCACAGTACTTAATAATTTTTATAGCACTAATATTTTTGATATTTATACAGTTTCACTAAGGATACTATCATTAAATATTGATGAAAGATTAGCAAAAGGTGATGAGAAACTTGTGGATGAGTTGTCAGTAGTAGTTATACAAAACAATGAAAAACATTTTTACTCTTTTGCATCAAAATATTGTAGTCATCACTATCCAGATTTATACCCTATTTATGATAGCTATGTAGAGAAAATTTTGTGTTATTTTCAAAAAAAGGATAATTTTTCTTCATTTTCGAGAAAAGATTTAAGATCATATTCAACATTTAAACGAGTGATAATTAATTTCAAAAAGTTTTATGATATTGATCAATATAACTTAAAAGACATCGATAGATATTTATGGCTTTTGGGGAAGGAGAAATTAAAAAAAGATACAAAATCTTAATAGGTGGAAAATATGAAGGAACGTGAAGTGGTATTTTATTCAAC
>JBATBW010000056.1:0-3175 GCA_049662565.1 Erysipelotrichaceae bacterium
AGACTGAGCCAACAAAAAGACATATACATTACTAGTCAAATAACAAATTAAACATCGCAAAATAACCGATAGGGCCGATATAATATAAGCTTGATAATAACCTATTTTTTTAATAATTCTACTAGCATAACGCACGATAAACAATTCTGGTATAACCATCATAAACACATAAACACCAATATAAGCTTCGCTACTATTTAAAGAATTTACTAAATGTATACCCGAGTATGCCATTAATGTGTCCACTACCAATATCGACAGCAACGAAAAGGAAACAACAAACAAATAGACTTTATTCGACAAAATAGTTTTATAACTAATTTTATTATGATCTTTATTTTTTGTAGAATGATATTGTGGCAATTGAAATAATATCGTCAACGACACAACCAAAGATAAGATATAAATGACAACAAAAGGTCCATTATAACCTAAATAACTAAGCAAACCCGAAATAAATGTACTACCGACAATATATCCAAGTGAGCCAAACACTCGAATAGTCCCAAACTCTAACTTAGATTTTTCACAATAGCTAACTGTTATACTATCACTAATACTACTTAAGTCCGATTTAAATACCGATACTAGCATCGATACTAAACAAATATAGATAAACTGCGTTTGTAATTTCCACAAAAAAACACTTATGATTGTGAATATAAACAAAAAACTTAAAACACCTTTTTTTGAATAACGATCCGCTAAATACCCCCAAAACGGAACAAATATCATTGCGATAATGACACTAGTTGAAGCAATAAAACCAATTTCTTTACCATTTAGACCAATACGATTATAATATGCATTAACATAAGGAAAAAACAACCCAAAGGAAATATATAATACGAAATAATATATATAGTAATACCGTTCTTTTTTTTCAATCATTAGTTCACCAACAAGATCTATTTAATTTTAATACGATCTCTAACCATATAATATACTATCACGATTATCCCTCCAATACTACCATAAATCATATCGCTCATCGTATCTGATAAAGAACCAAGTTGACTATTCAAACCAAAAAAACTATCGACCGTAAATTCGTAAATTTCCCATAACCCTGCCAAAGCAAATACAAACAATAAAACAAAAATGTGAGCCATAAATCTATTTATCGATTGATTAAATTTATTACACATGACATCATAAAAATAATAACCAAAATAAGCAATAAATACTCCACTATTGGCATGTAAGAAAATATCCCACCACCAAAATTTCATATAGTAATTTAATATCATTCCCAAGAAAACCGAAACGAAACAAAAATATATCACCATTACAAAATATTTTTTCGGTAATTTATAAGTAAGCAAAGCGACTAAAGGAAAGATTGCAATACCCACAAAAAAGTCGACCCAATAAATCAAAATGCCGGGCTTCAAGCTGTTAAAATGGACCCCATAAATAAAGCCACTAATAACAACCATCGCTTCAAATATTAATACAACTAAAAGTCTTTGTATAAACTGTTTCTTATCCATAATACACCTCACTATCTTAATTTTATCTTGTTGTTTGTTTCTTTGTCAAATATTTAACTTTTTAATCACTAAGTAATCTTTTTTCACTTGTTACAAATTTGATTTTATGATACTATTTTAATGTAAACTATAACTATGAAAATAGGGAAATAGTTATGAAAGGATGGCAAAATTAACATGATTTATTCAAAAGAAGTTGAAAAAATGTGTCCAGTAAAATGTGGCGCAAGCCATGGTTGTGCTCCAATTCCTGAAGAAGGAAAATGGGTTAATTCAAGAGAAATCAAAGATATCTCTGGTCTTACACATGGCGTTGGATGGTGTGCTCCTCAACAAGGTGCATGTAAATTAACATTAAATGTTAAGGATGGTATTATTGAAGAAGCATTAATCGAAACATTAGGTTGTTCTGGTATGACTCACTCTGCAGCTATGGCAAGTGAAGCAATCGTAGGAAAAACTCTATTAGAAGCATTAAACACAGACTTAGTTTGTGACGCTATTAATACAGCGATGAGAGAATTATTCTTACAAATCGCTTATGGTCGTACTCAATCTGCTTTCTCTGATGGCGGATTACCAATCGGTGCTGGTTTAGAAGACTTAGGTAAAGGTCTACGTTCACAAGTAGGTACTTGCTATAGCACTAAATTAAAAGGACCTCGTTACTTAGAATTAGCTGAAGGTTACATTACTCAAATCGGATTAGATGCAAATAATGAAATCATTGGTTATGAATATGTTAATATGGGTAAATTTATGGACGCAGTAAAAGCTGGTGTGGATCCTAAAGAAGCAATCGAAAAGAACAAAGGTTCTTATGGTCGATTCGCTGAAGCAGTTAAGAAAATTGATCCACGTCACGAATAGGAGGGTATAGATATGGCACTATTTGAAAGTTATGAAAGACGTGTTGATAATATCAACAATGTAATTAAACAATATGGTATCAACTCTATCGAAGAATGTAAAACTATTTGTGATGGTGTTGGTGTTGATGTAGCTGCTATCGTTAAAGGTATCCAACCAATCTGTTTTGATAATGCAGTTTGGGCGTATACTGTAGGTGCTGCTATGGCAATTAAGAAAGGCAATAAATCAGCTTATGAAGTTGCAAAAACTTTAGGAGAAGGTTTACAAGCTTTCTGTATTAGCGGAAGTGTTGCTGATGATCGTAAAGTAGGTATTGGTCACGGTAATTTAGCTGCAATGTTATTAGACGATAACACAAAATGTTTTGCTTTCTTAGCAGGACATGAATCATTTGCTGCTGCTGAAGGAGCAATTGGTATTGCAAGAAATGCAAACAAAGCACGTAAAGAACCTTTAAGAGTTATCTTAAATGGTTTAGGAAAAGATGCTGCGAAAATCATCTCTCGTATCAACGGATTTACTTATGTTGAAACACAATTTGATTATTTCACAGGTGAATTAAAAGTTCTTTCTAGTACACCATACTCTGATGGTGAAAGAGCTAAAGTAAACTGCTACGGTTCTAACGACGTTCGTGAAGGTGTTGCAATTATGCATCACGAAGGTGTTGATGTTTCAATTACTGGTAACTCAACTAATCCAACACGTTTCCAACATCCAGTAGCTGGTACTTATAAAAAAGAATGTGTTGAACAAAACAAAAAATACTTCTCAGTAGCAAGTGGTGGTGGTACAGGACGTACATTACA
>JBATBW010000057.1:0-2205 GCA_049662565.1 Erysipelotrichaceae bacterium
AGTTTATGCTTACCAAAGAACTTACCCCCAAAAAAGGCAAATATATCGGTAGAAAAATTCGCAAAACAACAATATATCGGCAATAAATAATCAATTTTATTTAGCTCAATTAACGCTTTACCGCTAAAAGAAACAAAAACAAACATCGTAAAAACAAAAGTAATATCATTAAAATTTAAATCTTTATCAATAATCGTTACAAAAAACATCATAATGAATACCAAAGCATAAAACAAAGCGAAAACACTCAAATCCACAAACAACATGAGTATTTGTGTTGCACATAATATTGCGAAAATAGCTTGCTTACCCTTGAAATTAATCAATTTAATATATTCATATGCGCCAATAGAAATACAAATAATAACTATAGCATATAACCATACCCCACCTAATAATAGTGCAGTAAGAGTCAATACTCCTAAAATTAAAGAAGTTACTATCCGATCTTTCATATTTACAGTCCTCCAAAACGACGATTTCTTAAATTAAAATCATTAATGCATTTTTCTAAATCAGCACCATTAAACTCTGGCCATGCTTTATCAATAAATATCATTTCCGCATAAGCTAATTGATATAATAAAAAATTTGACAATCGTTGTTCACCACTTGTACGAATCATTAGATCAACATCAGGTAACCCATAGGTTTGTAAACAAGTTTCAAATAAATCATTAGTAACTTCTTTATTCGGATCATTTTTTACTATTTCTACTATCTTACTAGCTGCTTGAACTATTTCTTGTTGTGAACCATAATTTAAGGCAAAGTTTAATATCATTTTTGAATTATTTTTTGATAATTCAATAGAACTTTCCATAATATCTTTAGTTTCTTGGGGAAATTGACTTAGATCACCAATAACTTGAATCTTAATTTCCTTTTCCATTAACTCTTTCATATAACTATCAAAAAACTTCTTTGGTAATTTCATCAAATAATCAACTTCTTCTAATGGTCTTTTCCAATTTTCAGTCGAAAAGGCATAAACAGTCAGAACCTTTATGCCCATTTCATTAGCTTTAATTGCAATTGTCCTTAAATTTTCACTGCCTTTAAGATGACCATAAAAACGTGGTAACCCCTTAGACTTGGCATATCGCCCATTGCCATCCATAATAATGGCAATGTGTTGACAACTATTCATCATAGTCACCAATTAAATCGTCATTATTTCGTCAGATTTTGTTTTGATGATTTGATCAATTTGTTTAACAAATTTATCTGTCGCTTTTTGAACTTGATCTAAAGCATCTTTTTCTAAATCTTCTGTCAATTCTTTATCCTTTTTAATCATTTCGTTCGCATCACGACGAATGTTACGAATATTGACTTTAGCTTCTTCACCATATTTCGCAACTACTTTAGTAAGTTCTTTACGACGTTCTGCCGTTAAAGATGGTACATTTAAACGCAAACAAGTTCCGTCATTGTTAACTGGTAAATCAATACTACTTTCCGCGATTGCTTTTTCAATTGATTTATAAACTGAAGGATCAAAAGCCTTAATAACAATTTGTGTGCCTTCTACTACACTTAATTGCGCTAATTGATTAATTGGAGTTGGTGAACCATAATAATCGATGTGTATATCACTTAAAATATTAGGGTTTGCTCTTCCTGTTCTAACTGTCGATAAAGAATGTTCTAAATGTTCAATCACTTTAGTCATTTTATCGTTTGTAAATTCTATAACCGCCATATTATACCTCCTTGCTGACAGTTGTGCCGATATTTTCTTGTAATACCGCACGTTTAATATTACCTTCTTTATTCATGTTAAATACCACTAAGTCAATGTCATTATCATTACACATAGCAGCTGCTGTAGAATCTAAAACTTGAAGGTTTTTATTAATTAAATCCATATAACTTATTTTATCATATTTTGTCGCATTTGTATCTATTTTTGGATCAGCAGAATAAACTCCATCAACATTATTCTTAGCCATCAATATAACTTCAGCTTTAATCTCACTAGCTCTTAATGCCGCTGTTGTATCCGTAGAAAAGTATGGATTACCAGTACCAGCACCAAAAATAACTACTCTATTCTTTTCTAAATGACGTAAAGCTCTTCTTAAAATAAATGGCTCTGCCACTTTATCCATAGAAATAGCTGATTGAACACGAGTAGTAACCCCATGTCTTTCTAAGGCACTTTGAATAGCTAAAGCATTAATCATTGTTGCAAGCATCCCC
>JBATBW010000058.1:0-6420 GCA_049662565.1 Erysipelotrichaceae bacterium
TAATTGAGAATAAGGAGTATTATAAGGAATAAATAATGCAAACTCATCCCCACCGATACGAGAAATAATATTTGTTTCAGTAAATAATTTCGTCAAATATTCCCCAATTCTTGTAATTACAATATCCCCAGCAAGATGACCTAAAGTATCATTTACCTGCTTAAAGTTATCGACATCTAAAATAATAAATATACCTTTTGGATCATTATTATGTTTAAAGAAATTTTCAATTCTTAATTCAAATTCCGCTCTATTTAACAAACCCGTCAAAATGTCTAACTCTGTTCGACGACGCATCTCAATTATGGCATCATTAATTTCTTTTTCTTGATCAAACTTCTCCATAATAACCGCCGAAATACAATTATCAACTCGTAGTTTTGCTCTTTTTAAATCATATGGTCTTTTGATATAATCACAAACCTTGTAATTATTAATATCCTCAACAATATTACTCTCATTATCATAAACTAGAATTAAAGCAATATGTTCATTCTCACAACAACTACCCAATTCTTCAATTAAAACATTATCCATTTCATATGGAAGACATAGAATTAAAGCACAAACATCTCTTCCATTATCTTTCATAAAATTAATAGCTTCTAACACTTCCATTTTATCAATTTGATAGACATTATTATACTCTAATTCAAATTTTGAACAATCTTGTCGATAATCTCCAACAAATATTATATGCTTTAAATTATCAATATTTAACTGTTCTTTATTAATAACTAAAGAAACATTTTGATTAGCGAAATTTAGATCCGTATTCCGTAAAAAATCTTCAAATTGTTCTTGAGGTAAAGGTTTAGAATAATAATAACCTTGTCCAAATTCACAATTAATAGATTTAAGATATTGAAGCTGGTCTAAGGTTTCAATCCCTTCCGCAACCACCTTCAAATTCATCCACTTAGCTAAACTAATAATGAAACTTAAAATACTTCGGTCACGACTCTTCTTTTCTTCTTTTTGAATGAAACGCATGTCTAATTTAATTATATCAATAGGTAATTCAGATAGCATATTTAATGAAGAATAACCTGTACCAAAATCATCCATTTCGATAATAAAACCCATTCTTCTAATTTTAGAAATCATCTCAATCAACTGAGTAGAGCCTTCCGTATATGCCGATTCCGTAATTTCTAAGTGTAAATATTTAGGACTCAATCCATATTTTTTAATTAAGTCAATTAATTTATCCGGTAAATGTGGATCATAAATTGATATTCTTGAAAGATTAATAGAAATCGGGATAATTTCATTGCCCATATCTTTCCAAGCTCGCATTTTCTTACAACATTGATCCCAAATATAATAATCTAAATCCGCGATAAAACCATTCTTTTCAAATATTGGAATAAAATCTTTTGGTGTAAGAAAACCCTTTGTTGGATGAATCCAGCGAACTAAAGCTTCTGCCCCAATTATCTTTTCCGTTTTTAAATCAAACTTCGGTTGAAAATAGACTTTAAACTGGTTTTCAACTAAAGCCTCTTTCATATAAGAAATTATAGTTTGTTCTTCTAGTAACTTTTGACGAATATTATCATCATAATATGCGAAATAAGTGTTATACTTTCCCTTAATACTCTTTTGGGCAAGAACCGCTCGATCACACATTAAGCTAGCTGGTGTATCAAGTTGATCAATCTGATAAATACCATAACGCAATATAATATCTAATTTAATACCAAATTTATTAACATCGTTAATCACTTCCGCAAAATTTTCTTCAAAATACTGGTCTTGATGTTGAATAATAAAGGCGAAAATATCAGGTCCAATACGACCACAAATACCTTTGTCTCCTACACGTTTAGAAATATCCTTTCCTACATATCGAAGCAGTTCATTACCAACAGCAGTACCATAAATTTCATTAACCAATCTAAATCGTTCAATATCACAACAAAGAAGATCATATTTAATATCTGCTTGTCGATGAATAATCTCTTCTACCCGCACATAAAAATACTCTTTACTATATAACCCCGTTAAAGGATCTTTTTGAATCGAATCCACAAAAGAAGAAGTTTCGCGATAGTATATAGTTTTCGCAATACGTTGTTTAATAATTGCGGGGCGATAAGGTTTTAAAATGTATTCATTAGCACCTTCTTCCAGTGCTCTTTCTTCCATTTCTCGACTACTTTGATCGCTAACTACAATAACTGGAATTTTAGAAAGAAATAAATCGTTTTTCATTTGTTTAAGCACACCAAAACCATCTAAAACCGGCATTACTATATCTAGCAACACCAACGATATTAACTCATAATTTTCACGCAACATCCTAAGAGCAATTTCACCATTTTCTGCCTCTAAAACAACATAATCATGATCAAGTATCTTATATAACATGTGTCGGTTAATTTCATTATCTTCAACGACTAAAATGTATTTCTTTTCCATTTTTCCCCCAGAACTAATATTTCATTAATTCTCGTAAACTATTTCTATTATACCTTAAATCCAATTCAGATTAAATATTATTTTTTTTATCTCTTTTCCAAACTTGATACAATAAATCCTTCAATACTAACATCGCATCTAACTCATTAAAACCATATTTATTTTTCAAATCATCTAACATTAGTATAATCTGTTTTTCATACAAACCTTTATCCACAATATCTTGATATGAAGCAAGAATTGGATATTTCTTACTCCAAGCTTTTGACCAATCAACTTTATCAATTAATTCATCATCACCATAATTATTTGTTATATTTATATCTTTCATAAACTTTCTCACCAAACTATTAATACTATTTTTATTCTCATATATTATATTACCATATTATTATTTATTTAAACAAATGAAAATAATCAATTAAACTTTCTATTACCTAAAATTTAATACAATTCAAAAAAACACTTATAATCGAAATCACTAAAAAATCACATCATCATTTATCGATTTTCTATAACTTGTTTTGCATCAAAAAACCAATAAACATGAAAAGAAGATTAACTTATAAGATATATAAATTATCCGTTCTTATTTAAATTTTTAATTGCGCCTAACTGCTTTTCAATTATTGCCATAAAACCTTCTTTCGTCATTGAACCAATGTAAGCTTCACTTATGACATATCCTTCTTTATCCACAAAAAAAGTTTGTGGAAAAGCCGATAATCCATGCAAATAACCATTAAGAAGTAAAGAATCCGGAATCAAATTGAGATATTTAACTTTCGTCTTTTTGACTATATCCTTACCGATATCATAATTAGTATTATTAATATCTTTAGTATGACCAACATCCATACAAATACTAATAATATTAACTCCCTTAGCTAAAACTTCATCTCTAATAGTATTTAATACCGGCATTTCATCAATACAATAACCACAATTAGTAACCCAAAGATTAACCATCGTCAAATCATAATCCTTGAAAACATCTTTAGTAATTGTATTACCATCAAAATCTAATGCGGAAAAATCACCCAAAGAAGTCGCTCTAAACACATCATTATCCGCTTTATTAACCCTACAACCACCCAATACTACTAACATGATCAAAACCATGCCTATAACCTTAATATTATTTATCATATAATTTTTCACCTAAATATTACTCAAATATACCATCTAAAATATTAAAGTTATAACAAGTTCCAGGAACTCTTTGTGGAATAGGTTTAAGATCAAAAGAAGTTACCTTAATAGATTTAAACAATTCACTAACATAGCCGATATCATTTGAACAAAAATAAATTATATACTTACCATCAGAAGTTCTACTAATCTCTTCATTATTCTTACAATCAGTAATACTTTCAACCTTATGACTTATTAAATATTCTTTATTTATCGTTATTATCGCCCCAAGACGTTTTGTTGTATTCAGCCACAAATTATAAGTCTCTTTATCCTTAAAACTTTCAGTAGCGAAATTACCATCACTAGCTAGATTAAAAAAAAACATCGAATAATCAAAGTCCAAATCGCCATTCATTTTAGTTTCATTATAAGCCCATAACTCACCAGTGTTAAGCTTTTCTATTATTGAATTTGGAAGAACATAAGAAAACCCCAAATATTCATATTTATTCTTAGTAAAGACCTTATACTTTGAAGGGGGTGTATCCTTACTAGCTGTTTGCGTCGTACTAGCTAAGTCACCCGATGTTCCTTCTCCGACTATATTTTCATTGTCAGCCGATTCATTAGGCTTAGTTGGTGGTGTCACTCTATTTGAATAACCACATCCACTAACTCCAATTAATAATACTAATAATATCATTATTCTTTTCATAACAAAACCTCCCTATATATATTACCGATAACGATATAAAATCTATATAAAGAAAAAACTCACCTAAAAGTGAGTATATATTTACGTTAAAACTTTTTTAACCATTATTACATTACTATCTTGATAATCCACTACAAAACCATTTTTCAAAAAAATACTATACGACAAATTATCACTAGCTATCTCATCATATAATACCAATATCCCATTTTCCTTTGCTGCCATACATAATAAAAGTAACCCTTGTGATCCAAAACCATGATATCTATATTTATCAAATACTATGACATCACAAAGATGAATATTTCTATCATTATCATAATGATAAGCCACTTCTCCCACAAACACGTTTTTATCCTTATCCAATAAATAGCGATAATAATGATAAAACTCATCACCATCAACCCAAGTTTTGTACCAATTATCCCACTTTTCCTTCGGAAAAGCAATCGTTCCACCCCAGACTATATTATAAGACATAGTATTTTCATCAGCCATTAAAGTTTGTCTAAACCACAAATCATCTAAACTAGGTTTATAAATATCAATCATCTAAATACCTCCATAATATATTAGGTCTAATAAGTAGTATCGTAAATAATAGTTAATTATTTTATTTGGTGCACCAGACAAGATTTGAACTTGCACGACCTTAGTCATACGCCCCTCAAGCGTACGTGTCTACCAATTCCACCACTAGTGCAATATTTTAAAGGATGCGATTTAAAAAATCGACATATTCTTTTTCTTTAAATCCTAATACAACATCATACTTATTAACTAAAAATGGTCTTTTAATTAACATTCCATTCTTACTTAACATCTCTACTAATTCATCAAAAGTATAACTTGAAAATTTATCTTTTAATTCTAATTCTTTATATACCAAACCACTAGTATTAAAGTATTTCTTTAAATCATACCCATTATTTTCAATCACTTTTATTAATAGATCAAAACTAGGTGGGCATTCTTTAATATTATGATATTCATAAGAAATATGATGATCATCTAAATATTTAATTGCTTTTGCGCACGTACTACACTTGGGATAACAATAAACTTGTAACACTATAATCACCTCTAGATATATTATACACTTTTTCTTAAAAAAGGTATTCCATTATTTATAAATAGTATTATAATAAAGACGTGGGTGAAGTGTTTGACTTGGTGGAGTTAAATACATGGGAAAACAGTGCAACTATAATATCGCACTGTTTTCTTTTTGTCAAAAATGCGGTTTATTCCGCATTTTTATTTTTCACTATCTTTTTACTAATTTTAGGTTTCTTCTTTTTGTTTTGTTCCTTAGGAGTAATCGCAAAACCAACACCTTCATCATAATTATAAGCATATACGTTATAACCATAAGTATCACAAGCCTTTTTCACAATTGATAAACCTAAGCCAAACTGCCCTCGTTCACCTTTTTCATAAGGCTTAAACAATTTATCTAAATTATTTTCATCTAATAGAGGACCATCATTTTCAATACTTAACTCATCATCCGTTAGAGTAATACTAATCTGACTTTCCGCATATCTTAAAGCATTCTCTAAAATATTTTCAACTACGACACGCCAAGATTCCTCACTACCCTTAAAATATACTTCTTCTAATTTAATGATGATAGTAATTTTTGGTTTGATTACTTTAATAGCTAATAAAACCTTTTCTACAACTTCTTTAATATTAATATCTTGAAAGTCTTTTTCTTCATTGAGTATATATCCAAAACGATTTAGAGCTAATAAACTTTGTACTTTATCTTCTAAACGTTGGGCATGTTGATAAATTACATCAACACTCTTTTCTAAAGTATCATAGGGGTAAATACCATCTTTAATACTTTCCGCGTAAGATTTAATTGTTGCAATCGGTGTCTTTAAATCATGAGAAATATTATGAACCATTTCTTCTTTGGTCTTTTCCTGACGACGGATTTCTTCCCACATTTCTTCAATAGCCCGACCTAATTTGCCAATTTCATCACCACGATTAATTTTTAATTTGGCGCTTTCGTCACCCTTTTTCAATTTTGCAACATAATCTGTAATTAAGTTGATTGGATAAATGATACCATTAAACCACACCATTAATACGAAAAATAGTAAACTCATAATTAAAATTGTAACATTAAT
>JBATBW010000059.1:0-4581 GCA_049662565.1 Erysipelotrichaceae bacterium
TTTGATGTTTAGCACTAACTTCTAAAGCTTTTAACATGCCATCATTTTTCTTAAAATCCGAAAAGAAATATGGTGTGCTATGATTTTGTGCCAATTTTTCACCTATTTGATTAAGAATAATACTATCCTTTTGTCGCGATATAGTCATCACAGTCGTAAAATAATCAAATTGATACTTATCCGCATAATCATATGCTTCACTCATTCTTCTTTGGTAACAATAAAAACAACGTTGTTGTCCTTCTTTAAATTGTTTCATCTTCAAAAGATCTTTTTGGTAACTAATATCATAATCATTTTCAATAATTTCAATATTCAGATTTTCATTAATAACAAATAATTTCAATTCATCTAAACGTCGTTGATATTCTTTAAACGGATAGATATTTGAATTATTAAAATATAATGTAATATCAAAATACTTACTCAAAAATAAGGTAACATAACCATTACATGGTGCACAACAAGAATGCAGTAATAATCTAGGTTTCTTCGCTAATAACGATATTTCATCAAGTTTTTTAACCATTAATTCATAATAATATCTTTTATTCATTAGTTAAAAACATACTGTCGCCAAAAGAAAAGAAACGATATTCTTCTTTTACTGCATGGTTATAGGCTTCTTTAATAATATCACTTGATGAAAAAGCACTCACTAACATTACTAATGTTGATTTAGGCAAATGAAAATTAGTAATTAAACAATCAATTGATTTAATTTGATATGGCGGATAAATAAATATCGCAGTGCTTTCTTTAGTTGCCTGAAATTTTCCATACTTACTATAGTTAGCTTCTAAAGACCGCAAAGATGTCGTACCGACACCAATTATTCTTTGATGATTAGTTTTCGCAATATTTAATTTATTTGCTACCACTTCACTAATTTCATAGTATTCGCTATGCATAATATGATTATCTGTATCATCGACCTTAATTGGTCTAAAAGTTCCTAAACCAATATGTAATGTCAATTCTAATATTTCAATGCCTTTTTTATTTATTTCTTGTAATAACTCCGGTGTAAAATGTAATCCGGCAGTAGGTGCAGCTGCACTACCACTATTTTTTGCATATACCGTTTGATATCGATCTTTATCTTCTAACTTTTCATGAATATATGGAGGTAATGGAATATTGCCTAATTGGTCTAACACTTCTAAGAATACCCCTTCATATATCATTTGCATAATTCGGATGCCTTCATCTTTAACTTCCAGACATTTTGCCTTTAATCGACCATCGCCAAAAGATATAATCGTATCAACTTTTACTACTTTCGCATTACCAACTAGACATTCCCAAACATCATTGTTTTGTTTCAACAATAAAACTTCGACATGGGCATTAGTTAATTCCTTCGTCCCAAATAGACGGGCCGGTATAACTTTAGTATTATTAACCACTAAAATGTCATCTTTTTTTAAAAAATCAATAATATTATAAAAATGATGATCACTATATTCTCCACTAAAACGATTCACTTTTAAAAGTCGAGAATTACTTCTTTGATCTAAAGGATGTTGCGCAATTAATTCTAAAGGTAATTCAAAATCAAACTCACTTACTTTCATTAGAAACCTCGACTATCATAACTATTTAAGTTATGTTTTTTAAAGAATTCATCTTTAAAATCTAAAAAACGATCCTCCATAATAGCTTGTCGTGTATCTTCCATTAATTTTAATAAGAAACGTAAATTATGAATGGACATTAAAGTATTACCTAATCCTTCATTACAACGGAATAGATGGTGAATGTAAGCTTTAGAATAATTCTTACAAGCATAACAATCGCACTCACTATCTAAAGGAGTAAAGTCATCTTTAAATTGGGATTTAGTTATGTTTATTCGCCCACTAGAAGTCATTGCCGTACCATGACGAGCAATACGTGTCGGTAATACGCAATCAAACATATCAACTCCTCGTAAAACACCCTCTAATAATGAATCAGTAGATCCCACTCCCATTAAATAACGAGGTTTATTTTCTGGTAAATATCGAATAGCATAATCGACCATTTTATACATTGTTTTCTTATCTTCACCAACACTAGTGCCACCAATTGAATAACCATCAAAATCCATCTTTACTAGTTCTTGGGCACAATGATGACGTAAATCTTCATATTCTCCTCCTTGAACAATACCAAATAAAGCTTGCGTATCGGGATTTAAATGGGCTTCTTTTCCTCTTTTAGCCCAGCGTAAAGTTCTTTCTACGCTATCTTGCATATATTCATAAGTACAAGGATATGGCGGGCATTCATCAAAACTCATCATAATATCACTGCCAATTTTATTTTGAATATGAATTGAATCTTCGGGTGACATAAATAAAGCATCACCATTTAAATGATTTTTAAAATGAACTCCTTCTTCGGTTATCTTTCTTAAACCACTTAAACTAAACACTTGAAATCCACCACTATCCGTAAGTATTGGTTTATAATAGTTCATAAACTTATGACTACCACCAGCTTTATCAATAATATCTTCGCCTGGACGAATATGTAAATGATAAGTGTTATTTAAAATGATATGCGCCTTTATATCTTCTAACATCTCTACAGTTAAAAACTTAACAGTAGCTGCTGTTCCTACTGGCATAAAAATAGGGGTTGGAATATCCCCATGTGGCGTATGTATAATGCCACAACGGGCATTAGATTGTTTACAAGTATGAATAATTTCAAATGAGATTGCTGACATAAAAAACTCCTTTTTTTAACTAAAATATTATAACATATTACTTCACAATATACTCTTTATATTTATATTCTAAATCATTATTTACTTTTGCTTTAACTAAATAACCATCATTAGTTTCAACACACATGATGATAACACTATCATTTCTTAAATGTTGTAACATCTTATAGTTATGATAATTGAAAAAATATTCAATCACATTGAAATCAAATATTTTTTGGGTTATTAGATCTAATAACTTATCTAAATTAATCTGTTTTAATCCACTGACATTAACCATTGTTTCATTTACAATTTCCACTTGATCAATTTTATTATTAATTTCGATAATTTTATCAAAATCAATATCCATTTGTTGAAGAACATTTAAAGTAGTCGTTCTCTCCATTTGATAATTACTACTACTTAAATCATTAACTAATATAATCAAATCTGCTTCCTTTATTTCTTCTAAAGTACTGCGAAAAGCATTAATTAAATACGTTGGTAATAAATGAATAAATCCCACAGTATCAATCAAGATAAATTCATTATTTTGATATTCGATTAAACGACTATTCGTTTGTAAAGTAGCAAACAACTGATCTTTGGCATATACTTGTTTACTATCACTTACTAAAGCATTTAATAAAGTGCTCTTTCCACTATTAGTATACCCAACTAAACAAACTTGTTTAACATCTCTTTTCTTCCGTTGTTTGCGTTGAGTTTGTCGATTTTTAACTACATCAACTAATTTCTTTTGAAGAATCACTATTTCTCTTTTGATTTTTCTTTTATCTAATTCTAACTGAGTTTCTCCTCCACCCCTAAACCCACTACCTTTTTGTTGAGAATATATGTCATTATGAGCATTAATTAAATGCGCATATTCATATTGTTTAAAGGCAATCTCCACTTGAATTTTTGCTTCTACACTACTTGCTTTTTGTTCAAATATTTTTAAAATTACGATACTGCGATCTAAAATTTCGACATCAAAAAAATCCACTAAAAAATTGGTTTGTCTTCTTGTCAATTCTTCATTAAATACTAAAGCATCCACTTGTAAATCGTCTATCATTTGCTTTAGTAATAGTAATTTCCCTTGACCTACTACACTATTTATATTTACATCATTAGCTTTGATTTTAACGACATCCACAACTTCCAAATTAATATTAGAACACAAACTAATAGTTTCTTGAATGCTTGAATCAAAATCATAACCAATTTGATAATACTTAACTCCGATAACTATAACTTTTTTCATAACTTAATAATATCAAAAAAATCATTTACAATCAAATAACATAATGATATTATATAAAAAGCATAAGTCCTTTAAGACAATCCGAGAGATTGTTAAGGTAACAAAATACCATTAGAGGCCTTTTTGGAGGGTATATGGAAAAAAGATTATTAATTGATGTAAACGAAAAACCACCAGTAACAAAATGGTTTTTTCTTAGTATTCAACACGTATTTGCCATGTTTGGTGCCACTATTTTAGTACCAATATTAACTGGAATGAGCGTATCAGTAGCATTATTCGCTAGTGGGATTGGTACATTTATTTATGCATTATGTACAAAATTTAAAGTTCCCGTCTATTTAGGAAGTTCATTTGCTTATATCAGTGCAATTATTTATGCCAAAGAAGCATTAGGTGGTGATATCAGTGCTGCCCAAACGGGATTAATGTTAGTTGGCTTAGTCTATATCGCAATTGCCTTAATTATCAAAGTAATTGGTAAAGACTGGATCGATAAATTATTACCACCAATCGTAATTGGACCAATGATATCTATTATTGGATTAGGTTTAGCTGCCACAGCAGTTAGTCAAACTCAATTAGTAGCAGGCGGTGATATTAAAGCTATTAT
>JBATBW010000060.1:0-2677 GCA_049662565.1 Erysipelotrichaceae bacterium
GCTTTATCTAAAATATTCATTCTAGAATCGATGTTATCAATAAAGAATAAAAGTTCGGCTTCTCTAATTAAAGGCAATACTGGCGACCCAAATTCTAAATGACCATGGTGAGATAAAATCATATGACGTAATAAAATGACTTCTTCTTGATCTAAGCTATATCCAAGATATAATGCCATTTGACTAATATCGCTTTGCATTAAAGAAATATGACCGATTAATTTGCCTTCAGTAGTATATTCTGTCGCTACCGGATCACTAAATTCCGTAATTTTACCAATGTCATGAAGAATAATTCCGCTAATCAATAAATCTTTATTGATATTTGGATATATTTTAGCCATGTTTAATCCTAGACTTAGCATGCCATTGACATGTAATGCTAGCCCACTAATAAAATCATGATGGATTTTACAGGCAGCCGGGTATTGATAAAAATCATTTTCATACTTTCTTAACATATTAGTTACGATATCTTTTAATATATGATTTTCAATTAAAGCAACAGCTTTATCAATACTACTCTTTAACTCATCTTTAGGAATACTACTACTAATAATAAAATCTTCAATATTAATTGTTTCTTGATCGACTACACTTAAATTAATAATTTTTAATTGCAAAATATTTTTGTAACTTAAACAGCTACCATCGACTAACATTACTTGACCTTTTTTTATCGTGCTTTTGATTTTTTCATCGACACCCCAAAATTTTCCTTCAATATTTGAAGTGTTATCACTTAAGAAAACATTCAAATATTCCTTACCATTACTTGCTACACCAGAGGTATAGTCTTTAATAAATAAAGGTTGTCCTTTTAATTCTAAACCTTCTTTAAACTCATTTATCTTCATTATTCCACTCCATTCTATCGATAACGACATATATATCTTCATATTTAAATCCTTTAAGAACCAAATAGCGATATACATGATTTCGCAAATCTTGACCTTGGTATTTTCGACTATATTTCAAATAGGCTTTATAGGCATTTTTTTCAAGATTCAATAATTCGTTGTTCACATCATTACTATAGTTAAGGGTCTCTACTATGTGTTCGATTAAGCTAATATCATAGCCTTGATTATACAATTTTTTAGTTAAAATCTTTTTCTTTTCGATAATAGATTTACCAATAATAGTATTGGCTATTTTGTTGGCATACAATATTGCCAATGCTTGTTCATTAGATTCATTAATATTATCTAAAGTATCATTTACTATTTTTGGTTCAATTCCTTTACTTAATAAATTGTATTTTATTTTATTTTTACCTTGTAACAGTGCTTGTTTACTTGTGATATATTCACTAACATATCTTTCGTCATTGATATAATTCTTTTCTTTTAAATAATTAATCAATTTGTTAATTGATTTATCAGTTAAATCAAATTTTTCTTTAATTAAGAGGTGTACTTCTTTTTCACAACGATCTTTAATCGATAATTTTCTTAAAATATAATTGTAAGCTTTAATAGCCTGTTCTTCAATTAATAATTTTTCCATTACATCAGCTAATATTTTATCATTTTTACGAATGCCTAATAGATTATAATAAGTATCGATCGAAACATAGATTTTACGACTGTCGGTATTAGTAGAAACTGATAATAAAACACAGTCGTTTTTTAGGGTAATATTATCAATAGTATATAAACCATTATATTCTTCAATTATGTTAGTGTACAAATTTATAATATTATGATAGAAATGATCCAAATCATAGTTATTAACGACTTCAAGGCAATTATTGACTAAAGCTTTTTTATCTTCAATCGCTCCAAATTGTAATAATTTATCACAAAATTCTTGGGAATCATTAAAGATAAAACCGGTTTTACCTTCATACACTAAATCACTCACAACTTCTTTATCTTTGGCAAGAACACATAAACCACTTGATAGAGCTTCAATGAAGGTGATGCCTTGGGTTTCTGTAGTTGAAGCACTCGCAAAGACATCAGCTAAATGATAATAAGTTGCGATATCGGCTGATGGTATTTTACCAGTAAATATTACTTTATCTTTTATATTTAAATTTTGAGCTAATTGTTGAAGAGAATCACTGTTTGGTCCACCGCCAACAATTACAAATTTAAAATTGGCATTGTCTGGTAATAGAGCAAAGCCTTTTAATAGTGTTTCAACATCTTTTTCAATTGCGAGTCTTCCGACAAACAATAAAACAATTTCATTAGTTAGATGATATTTTTCCTTTAATTTTTTGACGTTTTCTAAAGTGTCATCGTGTAATTTAAATTTTTCTAAGTTTATCCCAGTTGGTATTACATGTATTGGTTTTTCAATACCATAAGAGCGGAGTAAATCCTTTGTTTTTTGGCTAGGAGTAATTATTGCCATTGTGGTATTAGCCGCAAACTTAGAAATATGATAAAAAGTCTTTTTTGCTATCCCTTCCATCGCGTCAATATGTAAAAAATTGATATAATGAGTATAGTCTTCATAAGTAGTGTGATAGGTAGAAATAATCGGAATGTTAAACATCTTTGCCATTATCCGAGCATACAAACCAATACCAAATTCACTATGAACATGAATAATATCTAAGTTCATCTCTTTGATATCATTAATCGCAAAAATATGAATAGGACTACTAGCAATATATCCGTACAAGTGTTTCATTTGAATTCCTGGAAGACGTAATATATTACCA
>JBATBW010000061.1:0-1591 GCA_049662565.1 Erysipelotrichaceae bacterium
GGGGAGTATATCGACACAACGACAGCAGGCGGCGACACTGCTAAAGTTTCACACGACGCAATGTTTTTGGCACAACAACTAAAAACGTTACAAGATTGGAAAATCGACACTAATATTGACAACCCTGCAAGTGTTAAATATTACGGTTCAGGATATTACACTGATTTGGAATTGACACAAGGCTCAGGGGATGAAATTTCTACATTTTCAGTTACTTTAGATGTGGATGGTGCTGTTCTTTATACTGATCCAAACGCATAATTCATGAAACAAATCACTTTAAATATTGGTGGAGAAGACCGTGTTTTCTATTTTGGATTAGGTTTTTTAGGAAATCTAATTGAAAAGTCAGGCGTAGGAATGCACGAAATAGACGCTAAGATTTCAGAAAATCCGTTTAAATGGATGCCAGAAATTATGTTTCATTCTGTTGCTTTTGGATTTATTCGCAAAAATGAAACAATACCTTTTACTGCTTTTGACGTGGCAGATTGGATTGATGCCGATGGGGGGTTCGATTCTAAAGTAGTAATTGATTTCTTTGCAGCGTTTAGACAATCTTTAGTAAAAGACGTGCCAATACAACCCGATACTAAAAAAAAAGTGAACAAAAAATAAACTGGAGCGAAGATGTAATTAGTTTTGCTTTGGGGGAACTTAAATGTCCTGATTTGGATTTCGTTTACGATATGACGTGGGCAGAATTTCAAATCAGGCTTTTTGCATATAAAAGGCAAGATTTATATAGGTGGGAAATGTTACGAGAATTGATGTGGGTAACTTATATTGCACCACATCAAGACGTAAAGAAAATGGCAAAGCGTAAAGAAATTTTCTTACCTTTGAATAAGGATAAAAAAGTAGTAACAGGAGTTACGCAAGAACATAAAGAGCAATTCCTTAAAGAGTATCTAAAATGGCAAGCGGTAAATTAGAAGTACAGATTGGAGCAGACATAACCGACTTTGAGAAAAAAATCAAAGAGGTCGAATATGACATTAAGGAACTTTCAAAGGTTAAACTTGAAAAGATACGTTTAGGACTTGACACAAAAGAAATAAACGCACAAATTAAGGATGCAAAAAACAACCTTAACGGTTTAAAAACTGCTGTAAAAGATACAGGCAGTCAAATAGGGGGTCAGTTTACAAAACAAACTGGGAACGGCTCAAATGCTTTGATGCAATTTAGCCGTATCGCACAAGATGCACCATTTGGAATAATGGGTATTGGAAACAATATTACTGCTACTGCTGAAAGTTTTGGATATTTAAAGCAACAAACAGGCTCGACTTCGGGTGCTTTAAAAGCGATGGCCTCGTCTTTAATGGGCACGGGGGGTATTTTGCTTGGTGTTTCTTTGCTTACTACTGGATTCACGCTTTTGAGTCAATCAGGATTAAGTTTAGGAGATGTTTTTAATAAAATTACGGGTAATGTAGATATTTTTAAAGACGCATTAAAAAAAGCCAATGAAGAGGCATATAATGATAAAGGAGTACAGGCTGCCGTTTCAAATGTAAATGAATTAAGAAATGAAATTGATTTAGCCAAAAACGGATTTTTAGACAAAGATAAAGTAGTTGAACAC
>JBATBW010000062.1:0-26181 GCA_049662565.1 Erysipelotrichaceae bacterium
AAACAAGCAGATAATTTCTTTGCTATGAAAGAAGCTCTAAAGGTATTGAAGGATGCACCTACTATTACTACTGATAACCATCATGGTGAATTAGTTGGTAATATTGGTAGTCCTAAGGATGCTGAAGGGGTGTTGGAAAATGGTGGAGAAGGTGTTGGTTTATACCGTACTGAATTCTTATTTATGGATGCTACTTCATTACCGACGGAAGAAGAACAATATGCAGCTTATAAAGCGGTATTAGAAAAAATGAAAGATCGTCCAGTTGTTGTAAGAACATTGGACATTGGTGGAGATAAAGAATTACCTTATTTAACTTTCCCTAAAGAAATGAATCCTTTCTTAGGTTATCGTGCAATTCGTTTGTGTTTAGATCGTACTGATATTTTCCGTACTCAATTAAGAGCGCTAATTAGAGCAAGTGTTTATGGTAAATTAAGAATTATGTTCCCAATGATCGCTACATTAGATGAATTTAATCGTGCAAAAGCTTTATTTGAAGAAGAAAAAGCTAATTTATTAAAAGAAGGATATGAAGTAAGTGATGATATTCAAGTTGGTATGATGGTGGAAATTCCAGCTGCTGCAGTACTTGCGAAGCAGTTTGCTAAGGTTGCGGATTTCTTCTCAATTGGTACTAATGATTTAATTCAATATTCAATGGCTGCGGATAGAATGAGCGAAAATGTATCTTATTTATATCAACCATATAATCCATCAATTTTAAATTTAGTTAAAATGACAATTGACGGTGCACATTCACAAGGTAAATGGTGTGGTATGTGTGGAGAAATGGCTGGAGAACCTTATGCAGTTGGTTTATTAATGGGTCTTGGTTTAGATGAATTCTCGATGAGTGCTTCTTCTATTTTACAAGCTCGTAAAGTTTTCCGTAGTTTATCTTACGAAAGAATGCAAGAAGTTGCGAATAAGGCTTTATCTTTAGGAACTTCAGAAGAAGTATTAGAATTATTACAAAAAGAAATTAATTTATAAAAAACTTAAAGAACAGCTTGCTGTTCTTTTTTACTTGTTCGTTAAAATCAATATAATAGATGTTGGTATATAACTATTTATTTATGTTTTGTGATAGCTGATATTAAAATTTGTTTTTTTGTGTAAAAAAAATAGAACATGTGTTCTATTTGTTGAATTCGATCATTTTAATTACTTGTAAACGGTAGGCAAATGATAAAACACTATTGTGGACGAATAAACGTATTTCGTTATTAGTGGTTGTGGAATCATTTGTTGTTTGATGATTTAAGACACATTTTAAGGCATTTTCTAATTCGATTGCGAAATAGTCATAAGCTGTCTCAATATCAAATACTGATATTTGGATATTGATCATTTGTCTTATCTCTTCGATGGAATATATTTGTTTAAATATATATACTACTATTAGATAGGCGATATGGTTACGGTTGTATTTCTTGTTGTTGCTTTTAGAGATCAAACCGTTTTTTACATAATTGTTAATCATTGCCGTTGTTAGGGGTTTATCTACACTGATAAGTTGTAGATTAGAATTTATATATGATATTAATTGATCGCTATATAGTTCTATGGTTGGTAATTCACTATACCGGGGTAAATGGAAATCATTAATTTGTGAAATATATTCTTGCATATAACTACTCTCCTTTGATATAATGATATAGATAATATGGTGTCTTGTCAAGTTAATATCTTATCATCTAATTATTAAAATTATCAGACACAATGGAGGTATCTTATGAAGTGGGGAATTGTTGTAGACAGTAGTAGTGATTTATTAAGTAATTATGTTAGTGAAAACGATATCGATTTTACAGTTGTCCCATTAAAGATCAGAGTTGATGATATTGAATATGTTGATGATGATAATGCGAGAGGAGAAAATATCGTATCAGCTTTAAATCAAATGAAGAAAAATAGTGGAAGTAGTTGTCCAAGTGTTGGCGATTTTGCAGCGGCATATGATAAGAGCGAACAAGTGTTTTGTTTTACTATTTCTCAACATTTGAGTGGGACTTTTAATACGGCTAGATTGGCTATAGAAAATACGGAAAAAAATCCAAAGGTTGATGTTTATGATTCGTATGGAACAGGTGGAAGTATTATTCTATTGGTTGACAAAGCTGTAGAGTTAATTAAACAAGGTTTGAGTTTTGAAGAAGCTACTGAAATATTACATAATTATTCTGAAAGTATGCGTTTATATTTCACTTTGAGTAATTATACTAATTTAATTAAAAATGGTCGTATGAGTGCTTTTGCGGGTCATATTGCTCAAGCATTAAAGATTAGAGCTATTTCGCATGCAGATGGTGGAGTTATCCAAGTTATTAAAAAATGTCGTGGAGATAATAAAGCTCTAAATGAAATTGCCCAACTTATGGGTGATAAAGTTAGTAGTAATACGAAAGTAATTATCGATAATTGCATGTTTCATGAGGGGGCACAATATTTAAAAGAAAAATTGCTTGAGATGTATAATATTACTAATGTTAGAATTATTGATGGTAAGTATTTAACGGGTTATTATCAAATGGATGGTGGCCTAATTGTAAGTTATAATTTAATGGATAAAAATTAGTTCAAAAACATTTGACATAATACCTTAAATTATTGTATACTTTTGAAGTAATGCTTATTGTATAAAATTGGAGGTATATAAAAATGAAAAGAACATATCAACCTAGCAAAAGAAAACATCAAAGAACTCATGGTTTTAGAGCTCGTATGAAAACTGTTGGTGGTAGAAAAGTATTAGCACGTAGACGTGCTCGCGGTAGAAAGGTTTTATCAGCATAAGCAAAGTCACGAAAGTGACTTTTTTTAATCATGAAGAAAATCGATACAGTTAAGAAAAAGGAAGATTTTACTAGAATAATAAAGAGAGGCAAATTTATCAGGTCGGATAGTTTTGTCCTTTATTATATGGTTAAAAATGAAGATCGTCCAAAAATTGGTATTGCGGTGGGAAAGAAGAATGGTGATGCTCATATTCGCAATAGAATTAAAAGACAAACTCGAGAAATGATTGAAATGATTTTTAATCATGAGGAAAGTTTTGATTGTATTGTTTTGATTAGGCCTAAGTTTGTGGAGTTTGATTTTCAAGCTAATAAAATTATGCTTGATAGGATATACAAAAAGATCAAAATATAGTATTATTTAATAGTTAGGAGATTGTATTAATGAAAAAAATATTAAAAAATAAAAAATTAATGATTACCATCCTAGTGATCTTTGGTTTGTTCGCTTTAGGTGGATGTGCTAGTATCACTGGTCCAGATGGAAAAGTATTACCAGAAAAGCTAATTGCTTTGTCTACGCCTTTTAATGCTGTCTTTAGTAATGAAGGTTGGTTTGAAGCTTTTTTAGTTTATCCGGTTGCCCAATTAATTAACTTTTTAGCTAATTATATTGGTCCTGTTGGTGGGTTGATTTCTGCGACAGTTTTGATTAACTTATTAACTATTGCTCTAAGTATTAAATCAACGGTTGGTACACAAAAGATGCAAATGGTTCAACCACAAATGCAAAAGATTCAAGCTAAATATGCTGATCGTAAAGACCAAGAATCACAAATGAAAATGGCGAAGGAATTACAAGATTTGTATGCTAAAGAAGGGATTAATCCTTTTGGTTCAATCTTGGTAACTTTTATTCAATTGCCAATCATTATGGTTTTATGGCAATCTTCACAAAGAGCTATTAGTATTGTTCAAGGTTCTTTCTTAGGTTTCAGTTTAGAAACTACACCATTGGAAGGTTTTAAAACTGGTCAATGGTTCTATGTTATTGTTTTTGTAATTATGTTGCTAGTTCAATTTGCGAGTATGAAAATTCCTACATATCTAGCAAAAAGAAAAAACAAAGATGTTAAAAAGTCTCATAGTGTTGCAAATGCACCTGATCCAAATAAATCAATGGGCATGATGAGTAATTTTATGATTATCTTCATTGGTTTTATTAGTATTAACTGGCCGATTGCGATGAGTATTTACTGGATTGTTTCTTCTATTACAATGATATTAAAGACGGTCTTTATTCAATGGAAGTTTATTGACAATGCTAAATAGTTATGAAGATAAAAGTCTTGCTGCAATTTTAGATAAAGTTGCGAGTGAGAAAAATTGCAATAAAGAAGAATTGATTTATAATGTTATAGAAGAAAAAAATGGACTTTTTGGCTTAGGTAGTAAAGTTATTGCGACAGTTTATTGTTTAGATGATGTTACAGCTTTTATTAAGAACTATTTAAATGATTTCTTCACGGGTTTAAATTTAAGTGTTGATATTAATGTTACGCGTCAAGATGAAAGCTATAAAGTGGTTTTGAATGCGGATAATAATGCGATGTTAATTGGTAAGAATGGTTCATCTTTACAAGCGATGAATATTGTTTTAAGAGGTGCGGTTAATTCTTGTTTTAAAAGACGTTTCTATTGTTTTATTGATATTAATAATTATAAGGTTGATAAATACGAAAAGGTTAAGGCGATGGCTAAGCGTATTGCGGTAACTGTTAGTAAAACTCATGTTGATGCAGCTTTAGATTCTTTAACTAATGATGAAAGAAAAGTAGTTCACCAATATCTTGCAGATTTTAAGAACATTCAAACTGTTTCTGAAGGTGAAGGTCGTAATCGTCGTTTAAAAATTGTTTATGATAAAAATAAAGAATAGTGTAGTTTAATACTACGCTATTTTTTGTTATAATTAATGAGGTGATAAAGTATGAAGATGATAATAGGTTTAGGTAATTTTGGTAAAGAATATGCGAATACTCGCCATAACGTGGGTTTTATGTGTGTTGATCAAATCAGTGATAAATTGTCAATTAGTTTGAATAATGAGAAATTTAAAGCGATGTATGGTAAAAATAATGAAGTTATTTTAGTTAAACCATTGACGTATATGAATAATAGTGGAATGGCAGTTAGGCCATTAATGGATTATTTTAAAATTGATATCGACGATATAATTGTAATTTATGATGATTTAGATCTACCATGTGGTAAAATTCGATTAAGAGAATCGGGGGGTGCCGGAGGCCATAATGGGATTAAATCTTTGATTAGTCATTTGGGTGGTAATAATTTTAAAAGGATTAGAGTAGGTATTGATAAGAATCCTTTAATCGATACAGCGGATTATGTTTTGGGAAGATTTGATTGTAAACAAAAAGAAGTATTGGAACCGGCAATTATTAGAGCTAGTGAAGGAGCTATCGCTTTTTTAAAGAAGGATTTTAAATTAGTGATGAATGAATATAATACCAATGATTAATGTTTTAAATAAATTGAATGATTTAAAAATAGTTGATCGGTTTATTAATAAGGAGCCGATTGCGAATTTATCAATTAACCAGCAAGCTTTAGTGATTGCGGGTGCTTTTGCGTTAGATAAGAAGAACTATTTAATTGTTGAGAATAATTTATATCAGGCTAAGCAATTGTATAATCATTTAAGCTTATTAGTGAAAGAGACGTATTTATATGGCTGTGAGGAGTCTTTAAGGGTAGATGCAGTCGCTAGCAGTATAATATTGGATTCGAGCCGATTGGACACTTTAAATACGATTGTATATGATAATAGTCCTAAAATAATTGTTGCGCACACAATGTCGCTTTTGCGGTATTTGCCAAAAGTTGATGTTTTTAAATCTTTATCTCTTTCTTTAAGGGTTAATTCTCAATATAAGTTAAGTGAGATTAAGAGTAAATTGATTGATTTGGGTTATATTAGTGTGAGTAAGGTTGATCAACCTTTGAGTTTTGCTTTTAGGGGGTCTATTATTGATATTTTTATTTCTAATTATGATTATCCGGTAAGGATTGAATTTTTTGATAATGAAATTGAGAGTATTCGTTTTTTTGATGTCATATCTCAATCGACTATATCTAGTATTCATGAAATTAATGTTGCATTAGCTAGTGATCTAATATTTAGTAATTTAGAGATTAATAATTTGAAGGAGAAGACGTCACTATTAATTAATGATATTAAAGATGAAGATAAAAGGGCAGCTTTAGCTCTAAAAGTTAGTAATGATTTAGATGATATTATGAATCATAATATTAATAATCAACATTATTTGTATCGGACATTTTTAGATAATGATTGTATCTTAGATTATTTTGACGGTTGTCAGGTTGTTTTTAATAACTACCAACAATGTTTGGACAGTTATAAATTAAATCTTAGTGAAGGAATTAGTTATATTCAAGAATTATATAGTGAGAATTCTTGGTTTTTGTTGTTTACTAATTATCATCCTTTTGAACAATTGTTAGATAAATATGATTATTATAATATTGATGATTTTAATAGTTCATCTTTAAATATTAATAATGAAATAATTGATTTGAATCTAAGTAATGATAATTTACAAGTTAAATTACAATATTTGATTAAGCAGTATGAAAATATCGTTTTAGTGTTAAGTGATGAAAAATTAGAACATGTTATTCAAACTTTAGTTGATTTGAAAATTGAGTATTCGTTGTCCGATGAATCCGCCAAAGTATTATTAGTTAGTGGAAAATTGGCTGCGGGTTTTGTTTTAGATAATATCTCGCTTAGTGTGGTTAGTGAGAAAGAGTTATTTAATGTTAAGAGTAATATTTCTAAATATGAAGAGAAGTTTAAACAGGCTTTAGTTATTGATGATTATCAACAGTTAGAATATAAAGATTATGTAGTACATTACCAATATGGTATCGGTCAATATTTAGGAATTGTCAATAAAGAGATTCAAGGGGTTAAAAAAGATTTTTTACATGTTATTTATCGCAACAATGCATCTTTATATGTCCCTTTAGAACAGTTTCATTTGATTCGCAAATTTGTTGGAAGAGAAGGTGCAGTCGCCAAGCTCAGTAAATTGGGTAGTAATGAGTGGAGTAAAACTAAAGAAAAGTTAGCACAAAATGCCCAAGAAATTGCAAGTGAGTTAATTGAGATATATGCGCTTAGGAAGAAAGAAAAAGGGTTTGCTTTTAGTGCAGATACTTTACTTCAAAAGCAATTTGAAGATGATTTCGATTACGATTTAACTGTTGATCAAAAACAGGCAGTATTAGAAATTAAAGAAGATATGGAAAGTGAATATCCAATGGATCGATTATTGTGTGGTGATGTTGGTTTTGGGAAAACAGAAGTAGCTATTCGGGCGGCTTTTAAAGCGGTTTTAGATAATAAACAGGTAGCTTTATTGTGCCCCACAACTATTTTATCTTTCCAACATTATCAGACCTTTAAAAAGCGAATGGATAAATATGGGGTTAATGTGGCAATTGTGAATCGTTTTGTCTCGATAAAGGATCAACATGATATCTTCAAGAAATTAGAACAGGGTGAAATTGACGTGTTGATTGGCACTCATCGACTGTTGTCTAAAGAGATTAAATATCGAGATTTGGGTTTATTAATAATTGATGAAGAACAACGTTTTGGGGTTATGCATAAAGAGAAGATTAAAAAATTACGGAGTAATGTTGATGTATTGGCATTATCTGCTACTCCTATCCCAAGGACTTTGCAAATGTCTTTGGTGGGTATTCGGTCTTTATCTTTATTGAATACCCCACCTAATAATCGATTGAGTGTTCAAACCTATGTAATGGCTAAAAATATGGATGTCGTTAAGGAGGTAATACAAAGAGAATTGGCGCGTAATGGTCAGGTGTTCTTTTTGCATAATAATGTTAATACTATCTATTTAATGGCCGAAAAGGTTAGAAAGTTAGTTCCTGATGCGAAAATTGCGATTATTCATGGCCAAATGGATAAAGAAGAAATTGAAAATGTGATGTATAAATTTGTCAATGATGAATATGATGTCTTAGTTTGTACAACTATTATTGAAACGGGTATTGATATTCCTAATGTAAATACTATTATTGTAGATAATGCGACTAATTTTGGTCTTTCTCAATTGTATCAAATAAAAGGACGGGTTGGCCGCAGCAATGTTTTAGCATATGCTTATTTGTTATATGATGGTAAAAAAAGTATGAGTGAGGTTGCGAGTAAAAGATTGAAAGCAATAAAAGATTTCACTCGTTTAGGCAGTGGATATAAAATTGCGATGCGCGATTTGACTATTCGGGGTGCGGGGGATTTGCTTGGTGTAAATCAATCTGGGTTTATTGATACTGTGGGTATTGATATGTATATGGAAATATTGGAAGATGCGATAAAACAACAAAAAGGTGAAAAAGTCGAAAGTCGAGAAATTCAGCCAAAGGCGAACATGGTGAGTGATATTTCTGGTTATATTCCAAAACAGTTCACTAATCAAGATTTTGAAAAATTACAGTTATATCAAAAAATTGAGAAAGCAGAAAATTATATTCAATTAGAGTTTTTGTTAGATAAGACAACCGACTATTATGGTAAATTACCAAAGGAAGTTGGATTATTGTTTGAGAAGAAAGAGTTAGAATTGTTATTGCGAGATAGTAAGGTTGCAAGTTTTGAACAAAAGAATAATCAAGCTATTTTATCTTTTAGTGATGAATATTATCAAAACATGAATGGAGTTAAATTTTTCGAAATTATTACTAATATAAGTAAAGATATTAAGTTTAGTGTCAAAGGGGGAATTCAATTAATGATTCCATATAATATCGATTGGTTAAAAGCGACTATTGAGATATTAAAGAAAGTGTAGGTAAAATGCGATTAGATAAATTTTTAAAGGTGTCAAGGATTGTCAAAAGAAGGACGTTGTCTCATGACTTAGCGGCAAATGAAAGAGTAGTTGTGAATGGCAAGGTTGTCAAACCATCATATACAGTGAAAGTTAATGATCAAATTACTTTGATGTTTGGTACTAAAGAGTTAACAGTAAGGGTGTTAGATTTAACTATTCCTAAAGGTAAGAGTGATAATTTATTAATGTATGAGGTTGTCGAGTAATTATATATTTTGGATAGATAATCTTACTTGTATTTAGTGTGTAAAATCTTTATAATATTTATAGGAGATGGAAATATGAAAAAGAAACCAGTTAAACTAATTGTCAGTCTAATTCTATTAGTTATTTGTAGTGCTTTTATCTTTCGTGCGGTTAAATTGTTACTTGTGACTTTTGATTTAAAAGCGAAAATAAGTGAATCAAATGCGAAAATAGTAGAGTTAGAAAAAGAGAATTCTTTGTTAGTTCAACAAAAAGAAAAACTATTAGATCCCGAATATGTTAAAAATTATGCTCGAGGTGTTTATATGTATTCCAAGGATGGAGAACAAATATTCCATTTAAGCCCAGAAAAAGGAGAATAAAATGAATAGACCAGTTGTTTTAATTGTAATGGATGGTGTAGGATGCAGTGATAATAATTATGGAAATGCAGTTAATAATGCGTATACACCTAACTTAGATCGTTTATTAAGTAATTGCCCTAATACCAAAATTAAAGCTCATGGATTAGCTGTGGGACTACCTAGTAATGATGATATGGGGAATTCTGAAGTTGGACATAATGCTTTAGGATGTGGACAAGTATATGCTCAAGGAGCAAAACTTGTTAATGAATCAATTGAAAGTAAAGATATTTTTGGAAGTGATACTTGGAAAGAATTAGTAGATAATGCTAAAGGTCATACAATGCATTTTTTAGGTTTGTTATCGGATGGAAATGTTCATAGTAATATCAGTCACTTAATTGCTATGTTAAAACAAAGTAAAGAAGAAGGACTTAACAAAGTACGTGTTCATATCTTATTAGATGGAAGAGATGTTCCAGAAACTTCGGCTTTAATTTATGTAGAAAAATTAGAAGAAGTTATAGCTTCATTAAATGATGATAATTTCGATTGTCAAATTGCTTCTGGTGGTGGCCGTATGCAAATCACAATGGACCGCTACGAGGCTAATTGGAAAATGGTGGAAGATGGTTGGAACATTCATGTTCATGGCCAAGGGAACCAATATGCAAGCGCTAAGGAAGCGATTGAAGATTATCGTAAGCAATATAATGTTGTTGACCAAGATTTACCAGGATTTGTTGTTGCGAAAGATGGAAAACCAGTAGGAAAGATTGAAAATCATGATAGTGTAATTCTCTTTAATTTTAGAGGTGATAGAGCAATTGAAATTAGTAAAGCTTTTGAAGATGAAAACTTTAACCATTTTGATCGTGGAGCTAAATTAGATGTAATCTATGCTGGAATGTTACAATACGATGGAGATTTAAAAATTCCAAATCGTTTCTTAGTAACACCGCCAAAAATTAAGAACACATTAAGTGAATATTTAGTTAAGAATGATATTCGCTCATATGCAATAAGTGAAACTCAAAAATTTGGACACGTAACATATTTCTGGAACGGAAATAGAAGTGAAAAGTTTGATGAAAAATTAGAAACTTGGGTTGAAGTAAAATCTGATGTTGTTCCTTTTGAACAACGTCCTTGGATGAAAGCTGCGGAAGTTACTGATTTATTAATTGAAGCAATAAGAGCAAATAAACATGACTTCTATCGTGTTAATTATCCAAATGGTGATATGGTTGGACATACTGGCCATTATGAAGCAACAATTGTTGGTGTGGAAAGTGTTGACTTATCAATTGAAAGAGTTTTAAAAGCGGTTGATGAGGTTAATGGTATTTGTATTATTACAGCGGATCATGGAAATGCAGATGAAATGTATGAAAAAGCAAAAAAAGCTGATGCCCCAATTCGCGCAAAAACATCACATACTTTAAATAAGGTTCCTTTCATTATTTATAATGCCGATGTGGATATTAAAGATGAAGGTGATTTTGGTTTAGCTAATGTTGCGAATGTAGTAGTTAAATTATTAGGCTTACCAGAAAATAGTTTGTGGGAAGAAAGTATTATTAAATAATAATTAAATAATCTCTTCAAAGTAATCGATAATTAAGTTGATTACTAAGAAGGGGTTTTTTTATTGATTTGAAGTTATAAATAATTAGAATATCCTAAAAATTGAAGTAAAATAATATTATAACTAGTATGATCGAAAATAATGATATCAAAAGATTTATACTTGTTGAATATTCGGGTCATTTATTTTTGGAATATGAAAACTATATGAAATTTGATATAATGTTTACGTGAGGTAATAGTTTGAAAAAGATAAAACAAGTAATAGTTGTGGAAGGAAAGCATGATACTAGTAAATTAAAACAATATTATGATGTGGAAACGATTGAGACTAATGGTTATAATCTTAGTAAGAAGACAATTCAACTTATTAAAGATATTAATGAAATAAATGGAATTATTATTTTCACGGATCCAGATAATGTTGGAAAAAGAATTAGAGATGTAATTAATAAAGAAGTAAAGGGATGTTTAAATGCCTACTTACAAGCCAATGATTGTCGCTTTAAGCATAAAGTTGGTATTGAACATGCGGATTTTGAGGTATTGGATGAAGCTTTAAATAATCTTATTGTATTAGATGATGAAGATGGTATTTGGAATTTAAATATGTTGTTGGAATTGAATATTGATCATCATAAAAGAGATTTGATTTGTCAAAAATTACATATTACTAATTGTAATAATAAAAGATTGATTAAGATGCTGAATTGTAAAAAAATAAGTTTTGAAAAAGTGAAGGATATAATAAATGGATAAAGATATTGCGACAGCAAGTAAAACTAAAGAAATATTACTTAAATATAATTTAAATGCGAAAAAAGGCTTTGGTCAAAATTTTATTATTGATCCTAATATTGTTAGAAAGATTGCTTCTTTAAGCAAAGCAAGTGATAAAACCACCGTTATTGAAATTGGTCCTGGTATTGGAGCTTTAACTCAACAACTAGCATATCTAAGTAAGAAAGTAATTGCTTTTGAGATTGATGACGATTTGATTCCGGTGTTAGAGGATTCTTTGTCTGATTTATCTAATGTTACAATCGTTCATCAAGATTTCTTGCAGGTTGATTTAAAGGATTATGTTAGTATGGATGAAGATGTTATTGTTTGTGCTAATTTGCCTTATTATATTACGACACCGATATTATTTAAGTTATTTGAAAGTGATTTTTTAGTTAATAATATTACGGTTATGATGCAAAAAGAGGTTGCGGATCGGTTTGCTGCAAAAGCTAATGATCCGGATTATAATGCTTTGAGTGTTATTACTAGTTATTTGTATGACAGTAAAATAGTAATGAAAATTCCGAAGGAAATATTTAATCCGCGTCCTCGGATTGATAGTGCTGTTATTCAATTTATTCGCAAAAATAATAATTTAGTTGATAATCAAATGATGTTTTTTGAATTTGTAAAGGGATGTTTTAAACAGCGTCGTAAAACTCTGTATAATAATTTACGCGAATTTTATGAAGATAAGGTAAAGGCGGAAGATGTAATTTCTAATTGTGGGTTTGATTTAAATATTCGTGCGCAACAATTGTCATTGAATGATTTTGTAACTTTATATAATAGGGGTTTATATGAAAAGTAGGGCTTATGGTAAAATTAATTTAGTGTTGAATGTTGTCGGTAAAAACAGTGATGGATATCATGATTTAGAGATGGTTATGACGAGCATTGGTTTATTTGATACATTAGATATTAGTATTAGTGATGAAGATGAATTTATCTCTAATTGTCGCTATTTACGATACGATGAAGGAAATACTATATATAAAGTAATTGAGAAATTGCGAGAAAAATATGGTTTTACTCAGCGTTTTAAAGTAGATTTGCAAAAACATATTCCTAGTCAGGCTGGATTGGCTGGCGGGAGTAGTGATGCTGCTGCAGCAATTAGGATAATTAATAAGCTACTGAATTTAAATATGAGTAGTCAACAAATGATTGATTTTGCTTATACTATTGGCGCAGATGTTCCTTTTTGTTTATCAGGTAAAACATCATTGGTTAAAGGCATTGGTGAAAAATTATTGGAAATAGAAAATAATGCGGATTTTTATATGATATTAGTTAAGCCATATAAAGGGGTTTCTACTAAAGAAGCATTTAGCATACTAAAGTATGATACCATGCCTCATTATGAGTGTGAAAAGATGGTACAGGCTCTAAAGAACAATGATTATGAAATGATTTGTCAAGAATTGGGCAATACATTAGAAGAACCATCTTTTGCTTTAGTTAAACAAATAAGTAATATCAAAAAAGAATTAATAGACTTAGGTTGTGATGGAGCATTAATGAGTGGTAGTGGTTCGACAGTGTTTGGCATTAGTAAAGATTATGAATTATTACGTCGTATACAACAAGAATTAAGAACAAAATATTCATTTGTTTATGTAACAAACTTAATAAAGGAGATATAAAATATGAACAATGCAATTATATTAGCGGCTGGTAAAGGCACAAGAATGAAAAGTGAACATTCTAAATGTATGCAATTAGTAGGTGGAAAGCCAATTGTCAAAAGAATTGTGGATAATTTGAGAGCGGCTGGAATCGAGAATATTGTGATGGTTGTTGGACATGCCAAGGAAGAAATAATTGAGTATTTCCATAATGAGAATATTACTTTTGCGGTTCAAAGCGAATTATTAGGTACAGGGCATGCAGTAAGTATGGCTTCAATGTTGAAAGATGAAAAGGGTGACACATTAATTATTAATGGAGATGTGCCTCTATTACAAGCGGAAACATTTAGACATTTATTGGAAGAAAAGAAAACAAGTGATTTAGTTTTGTTGACGGCTATAATGCATGATCCAGCTTTATATGGTCGTATCATTCGTGATGAACAAGGTAAATTTGAAAAGATTATTGAAGCTAAAGATTGCACTTTAGAACAGTTATCAATCAATGAAATTAATGGAGCAATCTATTGTGTGGATAATGAAAAGCTATTTGAATGTTTGCCATTAATTAAGAACGAAAACCGCCAAAAAGAATATTATCTAACGGATATCGTAGAAATATTTAATGATAAAAATTATTCGACTAAAGCCTATGTTGTTAAAGACAGTAATGAAATTATGGGTGTTGATCATCGATTTGCACAAATGGAAGCAAATAGTTATTTACGTGATCGGACAAATAAGAAACATCTAGTTAATGGTGTTATTATTGAAGATATCACAAGCGTTTATATTGATGAAAGTGCAGTAATTGAAAATGGTGTAATAATTGAAGCAAATACAAAGATTTTAGGGGCAAGTATCTTAAAATCAGGGTGCAAAATAACGTCAGGAAGTGTTATAATAGATAGTGTTGTAGGAAATGATACTGTAATTGAGAATAGTAAAGTTTCTGATAGTATATTGGGGAACAATACAACATTAGGACCGATGTCACATTTAAGAAATAATTGTCAAATCGGTGATAATTGTCGTATTGGAAATTTTGTAGAAATGAAAAACACAACTTTCCGTGATGGTAGTAAATGTGCTCATTTAACTTATCTAGGAGATTGTGAAGTTGGTAAACGAGTTAATTTTGGTTGTGGAGTGGTAACTGTCAACTATGATGGTAAAAACAAATTCAAAACTGTAATTAAAGACGGTGCTTTTATTGGAAGTAATGCAAATTTACTTGCACCAATCGTTATTGGCGAAAATGCTTTGATAGCGGCGGGATCGACAGTATATCATGACATCGAAGATGGTGACATGGGTATTGCGAGATGTCGTCAAGAAAACAAAGTAGGATACGGATTTAAATATAAAAACAAATAGGAGGAAAAGATGAAGGACATTGTAGTATTTTCATTAAGTGCTAACCCGGATTTAGCACAAGAAGTTGTTAATCATTTAGGAGTGGATTTAGGTAAAATTTCTGTAAGACATTTTAAAGATGGTGAAATCTTAGTTGAACCTGAACAATCGGTTAGAGGACGTAATGTTTTTATCATTCAATCTACTTGTGGTCCAGTTAATGAACATTTAATGGAACTACTAATTTGTATTGATGCTTGTAAAAGAGCTAGTGCAAATTCAATTACTGCAGTTATCCCATATTATGGATATGCAAGACAAGACCGTAAAGCACGTGCTCGTCAACCAATAACTTCAAAATTAGTCGCAAATTTATTAGAAACATCAGGAGTTAATCGGGTTATTACAATTGATTTACATGCTCGTCAAATTCAAGGTTTCTTTGATATTCCAACAGATGACTTAAGTGCAGTGTCAATGATTGGTCAGTATTTTAGAAATAAAGGGTTTATGGGTGATGGTGTTGTTTGTGTTTCGCCTGACCATGGTGGAGCTACTCGTGCTCGTAAATTAGCTGACTGTTTGCATACTAATGTTGCTATTATTGATAAACGTCGTCCAAAAGAGAATCAATGTGAGGCTTTAAATGTCATTGGTGATGTTGATGGAAAAGTTGCAATAATTATTGATGATATTTGTGATACTGGTGGTTCGTTGTTGGCGGGTGTTAATATGTTATTAGAAAATGGTGCTACTGCAGTTTATGCGGCAGTAACTCATGGTGTTTTATCTAGCCCAGCTGCACAAAACATTGAAAATTCTAATTTAACACAAATGATTGTAACTAATACAATACCTTTATCAGAAGAAACTAAAAAAGTAAGTAAATTAAAACAAGTGTCAGTTGGATATATGTTAGCTAAAACTATTGAAGCAGTTAACGACTATAAACCAGTTAGTGATGTTTATAATTTATTTAACGAAGAATAAATAATACATTAGAGAAGCCTTTGGCTTCTCTTTTTAATTATGAAAAAGGGATTTTGGTGTATGTGTTGTAAAAAAAGGTCAATAAGGTTGACCTTTTAAATGCTTAAGTTATCAAAAATGGATAAAACCAGTGTTCTATATACATTATTGTACGATATTTAGAACATTATGTTTTGTATCATATAGTTACAAGGATGGTGATATATATGAGTAACGTAACATTGAAAAAAAGAAGTAATAATAATTTATCGGGTGTTGTATTAATTATTGGAATTATTATCGGCAGTTTGTTTGTTAGTATGGATGTATTAAGAAAGGTATTATTGATTGGTACTTTTGGTGTGTGGGGTGTTTGTATATATTTCAGTATTTACTTCACTTGGTTATTTATTAGAGGTCTTGTTAAGTTTGATAAGTATCGCTTAAATTATTTATATGCAGCGATGGGAGTATTTACTTTTGTATTAGTAATTAATAAATATTTGATTGATTACATTTTTTGATATAGTTGAATGCAAAATGAAAAAGTAATTTCTAAATTTGGTATATTAAGTAATTTATCTTTGTTTTCATAAGATGTCTTATAATAATATGGTGTCATTTTAAATAGATTGTTTAGATCACTATTATTGAGTGTTCGATTGTATGTTAGAACATGTTTGTTAATTAATTTTAGATTTGGATGATTAATTTCTTTTTCTTCATTGAGATATACTTGAGGATAAAGAAGTTCCTTCATTTGGATCAAATGATTTTTAGCGGGGGTTACTACTATAAAGTAGCCCTCTTTTTTTAATATTCGTAATGTTTCATCAATGGATAAAGGGATAAATATATTGGTTACTAAATCGATTGTGTTATCGATAATGGGGATATCAAATATGTTAGCGCAAAAATAGGTGATGTTTTTATCTTTCTTTGCGGCTATTTTTATGGCATTAATTGATAGATCAAAGGCATATACTTGGTTGTTGTTGTATAATGCTTGGGTATAGTATCCTTGGTTACATCCACAGTCGACGACAAAATTAGGTTGTAATTGTTCTGCTGTTTCTTTAATATAATTTTTCAAGGGTAAGTAGTTATCGCTTTTTAAAAAGTTATCACGGGCTTGGGTTAATAATTTGTTGTCTCCTTGTTGTTTTTTATTTTTGATCAGTAGATTAACGTATCCGCTTTTGGCGATATCGTATTGATGGTTGTTTTGGCAGTGATAATTGTGTTCACTTTTATTTAATATTTGGTTACAGATTGGACATTTTAGCATATAATTTTCCTTTTCACTTTTTACAATTATATTATATAATATTATGCTATAATATTATAGATGAGGTGTATTATGCAAAAAGGAATATTTATTACATTTGAGGGTCCAGATGGTAGTGGAAAAACGACAATTAGTACTAAAGTGTACGAATTGTTTAAAAGTTCGGGGTATCCAGTTATTTATACAAGAGAACCTGGTGGTATCGAAATTGCGGAACAAATCCGTAATATCATATTAGATCCTGATAATAAAAAAATGGATGCGAAAACGGAAGCATTATTATATGCGGCAAGTCGAAGACAACATTTAGTAGAAAAAATAATCCCGGCTCTAAATAATAAGCAAATTGTTATTTGTGATCGCTTTGTCGATAGTTCTTTAGCATATCAAGGCTATGGTAGAGAAATAGGAGTAAAGGAAGTTAAGGAAATTAATGATTTCGCGATTGAAAGTTATCAGCCGGATTTCACTTTGTTTTTGAATATTAGTGCGAGCGATGGCTTAAAAAGACTGAAAAATCGGACATTTAAAGATCGTTTAGATTTGGAAACTTTAGATTTTCATCAACGGGTATTTGATGGCTATCAATTAGTTTTAGCGAATATGAAACAGCCTCATCAAGTGATTGATGCGAATCGAGATATTGATAGTGTTACAAAGGATTGCTATGAAGCGATATTAAAGGTAATTTATGATTATAAGTAATGAATTGCAAAAGAATCAACCAGTAGCTTTTAAACTATTACAAAATAGTTTAGAAGGGCGGCAGTTGTCGCAATGTTATTTGTTTAATTGTAGTAGTAAGGTTGATGCTTTAAAATATGCTAAATGGCTTATTGCTTCAATGGTTTGTAAACAACCGATTGACTATGTTGCTTGTGAAGATTGTTTAGATTGTTCGCGGATGTTTAATGAACAATATAGTGATTTATATATTATTGATGGTAGTACTAGTAGTATTAAAAAAGATGAAATTTTGGCGTTACAAAATAAACTATCAAGAACACCGATTGAATCTTTAGGCAAGAAGTTTTATATAATTAATTTATTAGAGAATGCTAATGAAGTTGGTCAAAATAGTTTGTTGAAGTTCTTAGAGGAGCCTAATGATGATAAGACTTTTGGTATTATCATTACTAACCAAAAATCACTAATATTACCGACTATTATATCCCGGTGTATTGAGGTTAATTTTAGTAATGAAGGCTCTAAAGAAATTTTAGCTAAGGCAATAAATAATAATTTAGATTTTGCGAAGAGCATGATTATTAGTAATATAGCAGATAGCTATGATGTCTTTAGTGAAATATATGAAAATGATACATTTAATTTAGCTTTGCAGCTTTTTGAAGAAAATGTTAATGAGGATTTTATTGATTCTTTGTATAATATTTCTCAACAAGGCTTAACTAGTAAAGATAAGAATAAGAATTTTGTTTATTATTATATTAATATTTATGTTTGTTTCTTAAAATCTTTGAATAATTACGATAATGATGATTGGTTTAAGAGTTTAATTGATCATTACCGTTATGGTCATAAACAAGATCAAATGTTAAAGGTATTATTAGATAATAAAGATAAATTAAGAATTAATTGTAACGTCGATTTAATTATTGATGAAATATTTTATCAGTTTATGGAGGTAAATAAATGAGTGAACAATATGTCATAAATGTCAGTTTTACGAAGTGTCGAAAAAAACTATATACTTTTTCTACACAATTTTTAGATATTAAGGATAATGATTTACTAATTGTTGATACATTGAAAGGTTTGAGTATTGTCTATGCAGCAGGAGAACCATATTTATTGGATGATAATAAGTTAAATGTCGAAGAGATGAAACCCATTGTTCGTGTTGCAAATGAAAAAGATATTCAGAATAATAACGAAAATATTGAACTTAATAAAGGTGCTTTAATCAAGTGTCAAAAATATGTGGAAGATTTAAAATTAGAAATGTATCTTGTTAGTGCAGAATATTCATTAGATCGTAGTAAAATAACTATTACTTATGTAGCGAATGAAAGAGTTGATTTTAGAGAATTATTGAAGGTATTGGCTGGAGAATTGCGTTGTCGAATTGAGTTGCGACAAATTGGGCCAAGAGATAAAGCTAAAATTGTTGGTGGAATTGGCAATTGTGGTTTAGAAACTTGTTGCAGCCGTTTTTTAGGCGCTTTTGATGTGATTTCAATTAATATGGCTAAAAACCAATTATTGGCGTTAAATGTTCAAAAGTTAAGTGGTCAATGTGGTAAATTGATGTGTTGTCTTAAATATGAAGACGAAATCTATAAAGAGTTAAGAAAAGGGTTACCTAAACTTAATTCACAAGTTCGTTATAAGAATAAAACATATCGCGTTACTTCTATTAATTTTTTAAGCAATCAAATTAAATTGGACAATAAAGAAGAACAATTATATTTGACAGTTGATGATTTACGTTTTTTAATGGATGAACAACAAATAATTACTAATAAAAAGGTTGATTCTAACGATGCGGATTCAGAATAGTTTTTCTAATGATTGTCCAACATTATATCTAGTTGCGACACCAATTGGGAACTTAACGGAATTTAGCCCTAGGGCTATTGAAATTCTAAATAGTGTGGATATTGTGGCGGCTGAAGATACGAGAAATGGTAAAAAACTATTAGATTATTTTGACATTAAGAAAAAACTTATATCTCATCATGAACATAATAGTGGTAACTCGACAAAAGGTATTATCGACTTACTACAAGAAGGTAATAATGTTGCGCTGATATCGGATGCGGGTTATCCATTAATGTGTGATCCAGGGACATTTTTAGTAGATCAAGCAATTGAAAAAGGTTTTAATGTTGTGACTATTAATGGTCCTAGTGCAATGTTGTGTGCTTTAACTGCGAGTGGGATAAGCCCTCATCCATTTTATTTTCATGGTTTTTTACCACACAATGTAAATGAAGGTAGAAGACAATTAGAAAAATTAAAGTCATTTGAAAACACTATGGTATTCTATGAATCAGTACATCGAATTATTAATACTTTACAGTTAATGTTAGAAGTATTGGGCGATCGTAAGATTTGTGTAGCACGTGAATTAACGAAAATACATGAACAATTTCTTACTGGTGTTATTAGTGAAGTAATTGATAATCTAACGCAAATTAAAGGTGAATTTGTAATAGTTATTGAAGGAAATAAGGAATTAGTGAAGAAAGATATCAATGAAGATTTAGTTTTAGAAATTGATCAGTTGGTTAGTTCTAATTTAAGTGTTAAAGAAGCAATTAAAGAAATAAGTAAAAAGTATGGATTATCAAAAAATGAAGTGTATCAATTTTATCATCAAGAAAAGGAGTAAATATGGAAAAGATTAATAGTGCTGTAAAATATATTCGTTCAAAAACAAATTTTGTTCCAAAGATTGCATTAGTATTAGGCTCGGGATTAAATGATTTTGCAAGCGAACTTACAATAGTTGAAGAAATATCATATACAGATATTCCCGGCTTTCCAGTATCAACAGTAGTTGGACATGACGGAAGATTTATCTTTGGTTATTTAGATAATGTTCCAGTAGTAGTGATGAAAGGGCGTGTTCATTATTATGAAGGTTACCCTATGAGTGATGTAGTGTTACCAATAAGAGTAATGAAATTATTGGGAGCGCAAGTATTGTTTTTAACTAATGCGGCGGGCGGAATTAATTACGATTTTAAACCAGGAACACTAATGATGGTTACTGATCATATTGCGACATTTATTCCAATTCCATTAATTGGAAAAAACATTGATGAATTAGGAACAAGATTTCCTGATATGAGCGAAACATATGATTTGGATTTGCAAGATATCATTAGAGAAACCGCAACACAAGTGAATGTAGATTTAAAAGAAGGTGTTTATTTACAATTTAGTGGACCTACTTATGAAACACCAGCCGAAATAAGAATGATGCGTACACTTGGTGCAGATGCCGTTGGCATGAGCACAGCATGTGAAGCAATTGCGGGCAACCATATGAAAATGAAGATATGTGCAATTAGTTGTATTACAAACTTAGCTGCCGGTATGAGTAAACAAAAATTAAATCATGAAGAAGTTAGTGCTACGGCAAATAAAGTTAAAAACGAGTTTACTCGTTTAGTTAAGCAAGCAATTATCAATATTGACAAAAATGTATAATATATTATTTTTATCTAGTAGAGTGATTATCAATATCACTCTTTTTTATGTGTGCTTATTTCAAATGTATTCAATCAGAAGATAATTATTTATTTTAATTGGTGAATTTACATATAATGATTAGATTTTTTTATTTGACACAATAATAAAATATCACATTCGATTGATAAAGAAATTAACAATTGAAAAAATGATTTTGACATAGTTCTCATTCTATGACTATAATTAATTAACAGATTTGTAACTATAAGTGAATTGGCCATATTTAGTTATGCTTCACAATTAAATAAGGAGGTAATTGTTATGAAGAAAAGAATTTTGCTTCCATTAGTAGTGACACTAATGATGTTATGTTTTGGGGAAATTTGCGTAATGGCAGAAGAAATAAAACCTGCATTTTTCATTGGTGATGATTATGTTATTATTGAATATGTGAAATATGATTTATTGGATAATAAAATCAATTATTATGGAGTGGAATTTGAGTTAGTAGAGGGTAATTTTGTAAGAAATTCGGGAGAAGGTCAAATTGATATTATCCCATTGCCTGTTGTGGAGAATAGAATAAAAGACATAAAAACAATAACGAGTATAAACGCGAAAATTGGTGTTTTTGATGATGTGATAAGGGGTTTACCATCATCAACTGTAAATGCACCTTATAGTAAAATTATATCTGCGGGAAATTGGTATGCTGAGACTCCATACGTAAATATAAATATACCGGGGCGACTTTTTTTTAAACCACTTCATTGAAAATTTCGGGAATGCCTTGGCTGGCCACAAAAATTTTTAAAGTTAATGGATTATATGGTGATGTTGCAGGAAATTGGTATGAATTACCAACAGTGAATAATCATGATTTTGGTAATGTTGATACTATTAGATATTTAAATTATACGTCTACACGATATATTAAATTTTTTATTGCTTGTTTATATGGTGAACCAGGCTTTACTTATACAATTAATCGAGGACTAGTTTAGAGAAGAAAAAGGTGACAAATGCAAAAAACAAAATATTTAATTATAATTGGTACAATATTAATACTAATATTTGCTACAGGAGGATATTATATATGGTGCACAAACAATCCTAATATTTATATTAAAATTGGTGAAGGTAGTTCGGGTAAAGAAGGTATTAAGGTTCAAACACCGCATATTGCGATTGTCGATAGACATGGTATAGCACCAGCAAAATCTATTGAAAACAATCTTGATCAGATAGTTAAAAGTCATGAAGACATCTGTGAATATTTAAGGGATAACTTTTTAACAGCGGATATTAAATTAGATATCGAAATAAAAAGTAATGAAACTATTTTAAAATACCACGGGATTGCTAAAAAAATGGGGGGAATAGAAGAAGAATATAAAAAAGAAGTTATATATGATTTTGTATTAAACGGGGATGTTAAAAAATAATATGTCTTGTAATTATTGCATTATAGATCAAAAATTATAAATTAAATTAGATTATTTGAGGTGCGATTATGGAAATTGCACCTTTTACCCTTATCACAAACCTTTATTTTGTAGGGTTTTTAAATGAATTTTATGGCTGTATACTAATACTCCATTGATTATCTGATTAAATATTTCTAAATATTTGATTAATTATTAAAGATGAAAAAAGGATTGGTTTCATAATATTATGAAATCAATCCTGAGATAAAACTAATTTGTTTACTTATTGTTTTATAATAGTGGGGCAAATAATCTAATGATTGAACGAGTAATCTTTTTAAAGATTGATATTTGTTCGGAATCATTTAGTTTTTCTAGTTGGCTTACTTCTAGTGTTTTGAAATAGTCTTCTTTCATTTCTTTAATGGCTTGAGTTTTATACATCCATACACCACATTCATAGTGGTGGATTAGGCTGCGATAATCTAAATTAATTGTACCTACTACTCCAACTAAATCATCCGCAATAAATGTTTTTGCGTGGATATATCCTGGAGTATATTCATAGATTTTAACGCCGGCTTCTATTAATGGATTGTAGTGAGCTCTAGTAATTAAATGGACATACCATTTGTCCGCGATATGTGGAGTAATGATACGGACATCGACACCACGGAAGGCGGCATTTCTTAATGCATCCATAAAAGTATAGTCAATTATTAAATATGGTGTTTCAATATAAACATATTCAGTGGCATTGTTTATCATGTTGATATAAACGTTTTCGCCGATATCAAAATTATCATGTGGTGAATCACCATAAGGTATGTAATAACCTTTGCCTTTTTTATTAACAGTTGGTTTGAATTGATTGATATCTTCATCGTTTGGACGATAGAAATGATACATTTCTAAGAACATTAAAGTGAATCCAAAACATGCATCACCTTCTAGACGGACGGCTACATCTTTCCAATGCCCATGTACAGTAATGGCATTAATATATTCATCTGCTAGATTTAATCCACCAGTATAAGCGATATTTCCATCGATAACTGTTATTTTTCTATGGTCACGGTTGTTGTGGAATAAAGATACGGCTGGAGTTAAAGGATTGAATAATACAGTTTTAATTCCATATGATTCTAAAGTTTTAGGATAATTACTTGGTAATAGCTGGATTGTTCCAATATCATCATACATAAAACGAACATCTAAACCTTCAGTAGCTTTCCTTTTTAATACTTCAAGTATTTGATCAAACATTACTCCTTCTTGAACAATGAAATATTCCATAAAGATAAACTTTTTTGCATTGTTTAGATCTTTTAATAATGATTCTAAAAAAGTTTCGCCTAATGGTAAATATTTTGAAGTAGTGTTTGAATAGACATTAAATTGATTAACTTTGTCTAAATATTTAGCTTGTGTTTTAATATGCGGTTCTTTGATTTCGTCAATTAATATATTGTCTTCATCAAGGAAAGGTTTAAATTTTTGGCGAACATCTTTTGCTTTAGTTCGGTATTTTGAACTATAGAAATAGTTGCCAAACATTAAATAAATTATTCCGCCAATTAATGGTAATGAGATAATTATAATGATCCAAGGTAGTTTAAGTGTTGGCTCTTGGTACTTGTTAATTACCGCAAAAAATAAAATGATATTGAATAAGTAGAATATTGTATAAATAATTGTACTGTAATGCATAAATTTAAATATTAGTAAAAATATTAAACTAACTTGTACTGCGATTAGTAAGAATGTTATTACCATTCTTGAAAAGATAAGACTTAGTATTTTTTTCATAGTATCACCCTCTTATATTATATAACATTACAATAAATAAGCAAAACATTTGATTATTTTTATATATAAATTTACAATATACATGAGGAAAAATAGATGAAAAAAACAATAATAGTGTTTATTTTGGTGATTTTAGTAGGTTGTAGTAGTAATTCTATTAAATCTTTGGTTATAGATAGTAAACAAGCAAAAACAATGATGGACAGCGAAGAAGTTGTTGTGGTTGATGTTAGGACTAAAGAAGAATTTGATGAAGGTCATATTTCTAAAGCGATTAATATACCGTTAGATGAAATTGAAAAGATTGATGTTGTTAAAGATAAAAAAATATTAGTGTACTGTCGTAGTGGTAATCGTAGTGCAACAGCTAGTAGTAAATTAGTAGAAATGGGTTATGAAAAAGTATATGATTTTGGGGGCATCAAGGATTGGCCATATGAAGTGGTAATAGGAGAATAAAATGAAAAATTATGATGCAATAATAATTGGGTTTGGAAAAGCCGGGAAGACATTGGCTAATTATTTGTCACTAAAAGGTCAAAAAGTAGCTTTAATTGAAAAGTCTAATAAGATGTATGGTGGAACTTGTATCAATGTTGGTTGTATTCCTACTAAATCTTTGGTTCATAGTGCTAAAATATGTAGGACTAAAGAATTTGGGAGTTTTGATATGGAAAAAGATTTTTATCAAAAGTCAATTGTCCTTAAGAATGAGTTGATTGGAAAATTGCGTAAAAAGAATTTTGATAAATTGGATTTACAAGAAAATATTGATATTTATAATGGGGTTGGTAGTTTTGTTGATGAACATCATATTATGGTAAATAATGAAACTATAAATGGTGAATATATTTATATTAATACTGGGTCAAAAGCTATTATTCCACCAATTGATGGAATTAAAGATACTAAAGGAGTATATACGAGTGAAACATTATTGGATTTAGATGTTTTACCTAAGCACTTATTAATACTAGGTACGGGTTATATAGCTTTGGAATTTGCTTTTTATTTTAGTGATTTTGGTAGTAAAGTTACTTTATTACAACGAGACAATGTTTTTTTGCCTAATGAAGATGAAGACATTAGTTTAACTATTAAAAATTTGTTAAATGAAAGAAATGTAGAAATTATCGACAATGTAAATACGAGAAAAGTGGATAATATAAACAACGAAGTGGTTGTATATTATAATGATGATCAAACGATTTTTGGCGATGCTTTGTTAGTTGCGACAGGAAGAAAAGCAAATACTGATGATTTGAATTTAGATAAAATAGGTTTAGAATTACTGAAGAATGGCGGAATTAAGGTTGATGAACATCTACAAACAAACATTAAACATATTTATGCGATGGGTGATGTTGTTGGCGATGCCCAATTCACATATAAGTCTTTAGATGATTTCCGAGTTATTAGTTCTAACCTAAGTGGGGGAACATATTTAAACAAAGATCGTTTTTATGCATATAGTGTATTCATTGATCCGGCTTTTTCTAAAGTTGGTATTAGTGAAAAACAAGCGATGGAAAAAAATTTAGATGTTAAGGTGTTTAAGATGGCGGTTGCGAATGTGCCAAAGGCTCATGTTTTACAAAATCCTAAAGGATTAATGAAAGTAATTGTTGATAATAAAACAAATTTAATTTTAGGAGCAGCTTTGCTTTGTGAAGAAAGTTTTGAACTTATTAATATGGTTAAATTAGTAATGGATAATCAATTACCTTATACCGTATTACGTGATCAAATTTATACTCATCCTACAATGAGTGAAGCATTTAATGATTTATTAGGATAATGAAAAAACCGGTCCTTTAAATTTTTGTAGGGTTTTAAAAAAAGGATTTAAACTTTTGTAGGGCTTTTTACCTGTTTTTGCACCCCTCTTTAAACTTTCGTAGGG
>JBATBW010000063.1:0-4731 GCA_049662565.1 Erysipelotrichaceae bacterium
TTTTTATTTATTTTTATAATAATCATTAATTGTATTAATCATTTCTTCTTTCTTTTTATCGAATAAATGTCCATAAGTTTTGTTGACCATTTCAACCAAATGGCCTAATACTTTGCATCATTGGTGCAAACTTCACACGTGATCAGATAGAACAACTTAAGGATAACCGTGTTATATCAGGTATACCAAGTGATGCAGACATCAAGTACTTAATTAAAAATTTAAATGAAGCGGATACTGATGTCTTGAGAAAGACAATTGAAAGTGATATTCATAAAATATCTATGACACCTAATATGAGTGATGCCAACTTTGTTGGTAACTCCAGTGGTGTGGCCATTAGATACAAATTACTAGCATTTGAACAAAATATTAAAAATAAAGAGCGTTATATGGAAAAGGGCCTAATGGAACGGTTTAAACTATATAATGCTTTTTTATCGACTAAATCATTAATGTCAGTAGTACCAATAGAAGAAGTAGATTCCGTGTTCAAGCGCAATCTACCATCTAATGACTTAGAAATTAGTCAAATGATATCAAATCTATCAGGTGTAGTTGATAATGAAACACTTATTTCTCAACTATCTTTTATCAAAAATGCAAAAGAAATCACCGAATTGGTACAAAAAGAGCAAAAAGAACCAATTGACTTACCAAATATGCTAGAAATAGAAAAAGAAGATACTTCACCAATAGAACAGGTAGAAGAAGATGTCGAAGTCTAGTAAGTACTGGGAACGTAGAGCCCTTGAACGACTAACTAAATCGGAAATGTACGGAAAAGATGGGTATTTACATATAGCCAATGCTTATACTAGTGCCTATCGTGATATCAATAAGATGATTGATAACGTATATAAGAACTATTCCAAAGAAGTAGGACTAGATAAACAACAATTACAAACCTTACTCAGTAAAAAGGAAAGCGATGAGTATTGGAACACTCTTGAAGGTAAAGGATATAAGCAATATGTCAAAAACAACTACAAATCAAGAATAAGCCGCTTAGAGCAACTAAAAGGGGAGTTGTATGTTAAAGCTAAAGAAGTAGGAATACAAGAAACTAAGGCATCTAGTGACATATATAAAGCAGTAATACACAACAACTACAACCAAACAATAGAAGATACATCTACACAACTAGGTAGAAGCCTAAAAATAGGCTCTATAGACAGTAAAACCATTGATGAAGTATTATCTACCAAATGGAACCCAAAACACTATAGCGATAGAATATGGACCAATAGTGACATAATAGGTGAGAAGTTTGGGGAAGTGTTCGCCAAAGGAGTAATGAGTGGATCATCTAAAGAAAGAATATGCCGATACATTCGAGAAATAATGAAAGTCGGCAAATATGCCACGGCAAGACTAGTAAGAACGGAGTTAAACCACTTTCATAATAGTGCCGAAATACTAGCCTATAAAGAAATGGGAATAGAAGAGTATGTATTCATGGCCTACCTAGATGGTAAGACCAGTTCAGTATGTAAACACATGGATGGTAAAAAAATAAAAGTAAGTGAAGCCAAAGAAGGCGACAACTTACCACCGTTACATCCTAATTGCCGAAGTACAATTAGACCTTATGTTGGTAAGGAGTACGAACCAAAGCAAAGAGCAGTAAGAGATATCACTACTAATGAAGTAAAAACGATACAGTATGCTGAATACGATGCGTTTAAATTACAAAGCGATTATGATAATTATGTAAGTGTTTTGGGAAGCAAAAGAGTAGGTACATTTGAAAATTATAAAAACATAGTTTATAATAAAAGCATAAATCAATTGGAAGTATTAAAAAGAGAATATAAAACAATTAATTTAATAAATCATAAATCTGACTATATCGACCGCGATATTGATACGTATTATAACTTTAGAAATAACAATTTCGAAGTAACAAATCATTTTATTGAAAGGTATTTCGAACGTATGTATAAGAAAAATGGAGATATCAATTACGTGTTTGATGATGTATTGCGAGTATTAAATAGTGAATTTAATTATGTTGACTCAACCAATGGTAGATTAATAAAATATTATAATAACATAGGGATATGCTTTGATGAGAATACATTGGAAGTAGTCACATTGATGAAACAAAGAGAGGTCAATAAAAAATGGAAAAATCTTTAAAAAATCAGCTTGAATATTTTTTGGAAAATTTTAATGCCCATGATATCCACGAGTACTTTTGTAATGGGAGTATAGGTGACGATTGGGAGGAGTTTTTCCACAAAAACTCGGACGAGTCTATTTACGATTATTTAATGAGCGAAGCTTACACGATCGAATTGGATTATTGGGATGCACCCGACTTTGATGAAAGAGTACGAAAAACTATTGAAACCGCATTGACTATGTGCGAAAAATAAATATCAACCACCGTTGAACAAAGACACTTAGAGATAGGTGTCTTTTTCATATAGCCGATGGGCGTTAAACAGAAGAAAGGAGTTATCAAACATGGAAGATAACACACAAGTAACTCAAGTAACAGGTACTGATACTGCTACTACTAATGAGGACAAATCAGGTACTCAAAAAACTTTTACTCAGGAGGATTTAGATAAGTTAGCGGGTAAGGTTCGTAATGAAGAAAAGGCTAAGAATGAACAGTCTATTCAAAATGCAATTCAAACTGCTATTGCGGAATATGAAAGACAAGCTAAACTAACCGCCGAAGAAAAAGAAAAAGAGGCACGTAGTAAAAAAGAAAAGGAAATATTGGATCGTTAAAATCAAATCACTATGAGAGAGCGCAAATTAGAAGCGTATGACCTTTTAAAAGAAAAAGGTTTACCTAGTGACTTAGTTGATTTTGTGGTTGATATTGACTTAAACAAAGTTAAAGAAAAGATTGAAGTATTAGAAAAGACTTATAATAAGTCAATTGAAACAGGTATCAATTCAAAATTAAGTGGAAAGGTGCCCGAAGATTTTTCTAAAGATACTCAATCAAAAGAAAAGAAGCACTTTAATGGTGCTTTTTAAATGGCCAAATAGGAGGAAAGAAATATGCCAAGACAAGATGCAGTAAGTATTCTTACAAATGAACAAAAGGACCAATTAGCACAAGCGTATGGCGACGTTATTGAAGGAGTACAAAAAGAAGCAATCGAATATTATGAAAATTAATAAGTGATTTGTATATTATTTTTACAGTAGAAGAAAAAAATGATGTATTAAGTAATGATATTAATTTATGAAGTGATATCCCCATCAGCATTAAGTGGTCTATGGTTTTGGAATTCTGCGTAATAAAAGATGGTTTTACTAACGGCATTCAACATACCGTCGATATTGACGCTAACTGGAACTCGTACACATCGCCGTTGGGTGAACAAATGGCAGAATCTTTGTAAAAAGAACTTAAAAAGAATCATATTGATTATTTTGGAAGCATTTATAGAATGGATAAAGGAGGTCGTTCCGCTGGATTTGAGTAAGCGGATTAGGATACGTGATAAAAGCCGGAAGATTTGGTGAAACTCAAAACCCGCCGAAAAGAGATTTCGGCACAGATAATAGCAATACGCCAAATGCTTAGATTTGCAGAAAAGATTCTTAATGAATCTTTGTCCCCTACATAAAGGCATTAGCATAAGTGAAAGAGAAAAAATGTAATGCTTGTGCAAAATGGTTGACTTAGTGTGATGTCAAACTTACAATGATAAATATAAATTATGTATTATATATTAGACGGAGAGGAGGAGAAAGAGAATGAAGAAATTTATAAATTTATCGTTTATGTATGCATTGTTTGCTTTAGCTAGTGGTGTTTTCTATCGTGAATTCACCAAGTTGTTGGGGTTTTCGGGTAGAACCACACTTGCTTTTACACATTTACATTTACTTGTGTTGGGAACATTAGTGTTTTTAATTATCGGTATTTTATATCAAATATCGGATATTAACGACCAAAAAAGTTTTAAATCGTTTATGATTTCCTATAATATAGGATTGCCGCTTATGGTTGTAATGTTTTATGTGCGTGGAATATTCCAAACGCTTCAGGTTGAACTTTCGAAAGGCATAAGTGCGGCTATTTCTGGAATGTCTGGTATTGCCCATATTATTATGTTGGTTGCAATAGTATTATTGTTCACATGTTTGAAAAAAACAAACTTTCAAAAGCAATAAATTATTTATTAATGTTAAATAGGAGTTAAATGATTGGGGCTAATTCTGTATTGTGCACATAATTAGTCTTTTTATTGATTTTTTTTATAATCTGTTTCTATAGTTTAGTTTCTAAGGGTTAAAGTTTAGTGATTAATTTGTTAAAAATGATGATAAAATGAATCTGAGGTATATTTATGAGAGTAAGAACTAGTTTATTTGATATAGTAGTTAATATAATTTGTGGCATATTATTGTTTGGAATGGTCATTTTTTTAGTTGCGTATTGGGAAAGTATTCCTGATAAAATTCCGATGCATTATGATTTAATGGGACAGGTAAATAGGTGGGGCGATAAGAGTGAAATTGTTTTTCTTCCTATCATATCTTTCTTTCTTTATTTTTTACTGACAGTTGTTGAGTACTTTCCTAGTTCTTGGAATACAAGTGTAAAAATTACTCCTTATAATCGGGATAAAGTTTATCGAATGATGAAAAATCTTTTGGTTTCTACTAAATTATTAATGGTGGTATTATTTGTGTTTTTATCATTTCAAACGGTTTTTAGTTTGGAATTGACGGTATGGTTTATGCCTATTACAT
>JBATBW010000064.1:0-2783 GCA_049662565.1 Erysipelotrichaceae bacterium
CTTGTATACCATATATCCAATATTACCGGCATAATAATTTTCCTCATTATTTATTAGTCGTAAGTCGCATTCCCCTACTAATTCCTTTTTAAAATTGTAAATATCAAAAGATAATGTATCCACAATAAAAATTCTCTGGTATTGAATCCCTCTTAATTTTAATATCATATCTTCATATTGATATTTTCTTTTAATCTTTAACATAATTATTTTCTCGTAATAGTTTTAATAAAGTTATATTTAAATTAAAGTCCTTAATAAAAGGTTTTAATAGATTATAATCTAATTTATTATTAGTATATTTAGCCTTAATCATAATATTTTTTAAAGAATGATTCATGTCGACAAATTCCACTAATGATACATCATATCCCATACACTCTAATAGTTTCCCTCTTAAAGTGTCAGTATATAAAGCACTAATTCTTTCTTTAATTATTCCATAGTCTAATATACTACTATAAGGACTAGTAATCATTGAATATAATTCATGTTGGCAACAAGGCACACTCAATATATACTTGCAATTCCAACTAATCGCATTATATAAAGCATAGTCAGTCGCAACATCACAAGCATGCAAAGTAATTACCATATCAATTGGTTGATCATCCGTATAATCTTTGATATTTTTCGTAATAAAGTGTAAGTTTTGGTAGTTATATTTATTCGCTAAATCATTACATAAATTTATTACTTCTTCCTTCAAATCTAAACCAATCATTTGAATATTATACCCCAAATAATTAGTTAAATAATCATAAATAATAAAGGTTAAATAACTTTTGCCACAACCAAAATCCACTATTCTTAAATCTTTTTTCTTTTCCCCTTTTATGACATCCACAATCACTTCTAAAAAGCCATTAATTTGTTTATACTTCTCTTCCTTATTCTTTTTTACATTATTACTATCATCAATAATATCTAACTCTTTCAACACTTGACAACGATAATCATCCAAAAGATATTTCTTGTTTTTGTTATGTTGATAATCACAATTTACTTGATTATCAATTTTCTTTTTACTAGTTAAAACTTTGTTTTTCTTACTAATCTTTATTTGATAACGATAATTTGTCGTATCAACATTTAATTGACGAAAATTATCTTGTAATAATTTCATTAAACTGCTTTCCATTTCATCAATGTCATGATTATGATGAAATGCTTGTTTAACACTAAAAAGCTCCAACTGAAACATCAGTTGGTTCTTAATTACTACCTTACGAATAAAAGCTTTAATATAATCATTATTTCTTTTATCACTAAGAACAATTTTATCAAAATCTTGATTAAGTATTTCCCTAATAATTTCTTGCATATCCACCTCAATAACTACAATGTCGACATAGTTCTTCTATCGCTTTATTATCCATAAAACCTTGTTTAATTTTTAAATAACGTTCACAATTTAATATTTCTTCCATACTATTTTCATAAATATTACCAATCTTTAGTAAACCATTATGATCTAAACAACAAACACTAACATCGCCATTAACTAAAATACACAACATCAGTTTACAAGCTGGACAATTTTTTATACCTTGATAATATTTATTACTTAAATCTGGCCAGACAAATTGTTTATCAAAGCTTAAATATAGTTGATGATCTAATTTTATGTCATAACCTGTTTTAATTTCATTATCTGTAAATTGATTAATGAACTCATATACCGCTATTCTTTTATCATCACTTAATTTATCAATTGTCCATAAGCGTAATTCCATATTACATTGACGATTATTAATAAAATCTTTTAGATTATCTAAATAATCGTGATAATTATCTAACTCTAAAATCCCATGTAAAGAAATTGATATTTTAAATACCGCAGGATGACTATTAATCATACTAGTAGCTTCATTTACTAATGTACCATTAGTAACTATAACAACTCGCTTTTGATACTTATAACAAATATCTAAAATAGCTATTAAATTAGGATGTAATAAAGGATCACCCTTAATATGAAGATAAATATATTTACTATTATCATTAATTTTAACTAAAATCTTTTCAAAATCATCAATACCCATTATCTGTTTAAGACAGGAATTAGGTAAACAAAAAGAACATTTTAAGTTACAATAATTAATAATTTCAATATAAAAACGTTTGATCATAAACCTACCTCATATTTATTGTATCATATAATATTGAATAAATATGATATTTAAGCTAAAATATATAAGAGGTAAAATTATGAAAAAAAATGCAAAATTCTACATTATTTTAAATGTATTACTATGTGTAGTAATTGGTAGCTTATTCTATATGCAATATCGCAAAGAAAACCAACCAAAAGTAAAAGAAGATTTATTAACAGTAAATTTAGATACAAATGAGAATGTAACACCATTTAATCCTGATCAATTAGATTCCAATACAGATACTCACTATTACCCAATAAAAGTTACTAATGAAGATAAAGAAAATGCCAAAGTATTATATTTAATATCTAAAGTAACTAGCGATGAACAACTATTGAAAGCCATGGACTTCAAAATTAAAGATGGCAATAGTTACTTATCATTTGAACCAAACAATAAGATAAAAAAAATAACTGTTCAACCCGGTGAAAGTAAAGAAATAATCATTCGCGTATATGTTAATCAAAATAAAATTGTCAATATGGACACTTTAAAAAACATGAAAGCTTCCGTAATTATCGCCAATGATGAAGAAGCCTTTGAAAAAGGAATTACCAAACAATAAGCCAGCTATTCTGGCTTTTTTTATGAAAAAAGCTAGGTGTTGATATTCAACATCTAGCC
>JBATBW010000065.1:0-9333 GCA_049662565.1 Erysipelotrichaceae bacterium
TGCTAGAAATATGCAAAACTATTCTTTACTACAAGCAATAGGTAAAACAAACAAACCAGTCTTATTAAAAAGAGGAATGGCATGTACTATTGAAGAATTATTATCAAGTGCAGAATATATTATTAGTTGTGGTAATCCTAATGTCATATTATGTGAAAGAGGAATTCGCACATTTGAAAATTATACGAGAAACACCTTAGATATTAGTGCTATAAGCATTTTAAAAGAAATTACACATTTACCAGTGATTGTCGATCCATCACATGCAACGGGTATTGATGAACTAGTTTTACCAATGACATTGAGTTCGATAATGGCTGGATGTGACGGTTTTGAAATCGAAGTTCACCGCCAACCTTGTTGTGCATTAAGTGATAATAATCAACAAATTGATTTTAAACAGTATGAAACCCTAATGGGGAAAGTCAATAAGCTATTAGAGTACTTAAAGAGTGAATAATAAAATGGATAAAATTACAATCAACACTAAAAAACCATATGATGTATTGTTTGTTGAAGATGTTTTTAATTATTTAAAAAATGAAATGAAAGACCATAAATATTTGATAATCAGTGACACTAATGTAGTAAAGCTGTATGAAAAACAAATTAATGGGCTAATAAATCAAACAAATGGCTATTTATATGTTGTCAATCATGGTGAAGAAAATAAAAATTATGAAAATTATCTAGATATAATTGGGTATTTATCACAAAATAACTTTCATCGTAATGATTACATAGTTGCTTTTGGTGGAGGGATGATTGGCGATCTAAGTGGATTTGTTAGTAGTACTTATTTAAGGTCTATCCCCTATATTCAAATACCGACAACCTTATTGTCAATGGTTGATTCAAGCGTCGGAGGGAAAACCGCAATTAATACCCCATATGGTAAAAATCTAATTGGTAGTATTTACCAACCACAAGCAGTAATTATTGATTATCACTTTTTAGACACACTTAACAAAAAGGAAATTAGTAATGGCATGGCAGAAATAATTAAATATGGAGTTATCAAAGATCAAAATATCATTGATTATTTGAATAAAGAAAATATTGATTATTCTTATTTAGTACCTTTATGTGTTGCGATAAAAAATGAGTTTGTTAGTAATGATGAAAATGACCAAGGAAAACGACAAATTCTAAATTTTGGTCACACTTATGGACATGCTTTGGAAAAAATAAGTGATTATCAAATATCTCATGGGCAAGCAGTTGCATCAGGAATGATATTTGAAAGTAAAATTAGTAAAAATAAAGATATTGTTAATATAATAGATAAACTTGTTCAAAAATTTGACTTAGCGATAAATGATAAATATGATATATCATCACTTATTGATATTATGTTATTAGATAAAAAAAATATCAGCGATAAAATTAGTTTTGTTGTTGTGAAGAATATTGGACAATGTGAAATTGAACAATTAACGATTGAAGATATAAAAAAGATTAAATAGGATTTAGCTATTTAATCTTTTATTTTATAGAATTCTTATTTGATCATCATAAAAATATAAATCTAATTGTTCTTTTTGGTATTCTAAGAACATTTTTTCAATTAATAACCAACTAGTTTTTATTTGTTCATGTTCACTGAACCAGTAATGTTCATTGTTTTTAATAGCCTCTAACATCCATTCATAAGATTCAGGAGTATTAATTTTATTTTCTAAGTTACAACTTTGACAAAACTCTAAATTAACGATATTAGTATTATCTTCATTATTAATTTTTTTAACATTAACTGATAAATTCAGACCTTCCGTTGGTTGGATATTAATTGTCAATACATTACCAGGTAAGTGATTTAATGAAGGTTTAAAATAAATCTTTACTTCGGTCTTTTGTTCGCTTAAATTTTTACCGGTGGAAACAACAAAGGGAATGTTTTCCCATTGAGGTAAATCGATATATAATTTGACACTAGCTGCCGTTTCCGTTTTTGATAGTGGGTTTACCATTGGTTCATTACGATATTCTTTGTATTGACCAAGTAACATACTATCTTTTATGTCTTTGTAATACAGAGATTGAAGAATAGTTCTTTGTTGACTTTTAAGAGTAGTTTTATCGCTTGGATCATTTAAGGCAATGATTGTTAAAAGTTGAAGTAAATGATTTTGCACCATATCTTTTAGGGCTCCGGTTTTGTCATAATAACTGGCTCTATTTTCTACCGCTACTTTTTCAAGTGCATTGATTTCTATTTTTTCGATAAACTGTTTATTCCAAAGATTTTCGAATATCGAATTGGCACAACGAATGGTCAAGATATTTCTGACCATTTCTTTGCCCAAATAGTGGTCAATATAATAAATATTATCTTCTAAATAATGTTCTAACAACATCAAGTGCAACATATTAATATCATCCAAAGTATCTCCAAATGGTTTTTCGATGACGATATTAAGATTAGAAATATTACTATTTGCTAAATTGCAAGCTATTTGATAAAAGAAAGATGGGGCCATTGCAAGATAAGCAATACTCTGTTTTGCTGGGCCTAATTGCTTAAATATATCGATATATTGATTACGATCATCGATATCTAAGATAATATATTTAGTGATGCTACGTAAATTTTCGAAGTCTTTCTCATTATAGTGATAACGACTAAAAGCGTTAATATTTTCTTTTATATTATCTAAAAACTCATCTGTAGTCATTTGTTTTCGACCAAAAGCAATTATTTGATCACTATTATTTAAGTTATTGTTTATTAACATATTATAAAAAGCAGGAAACAACTTCCTTTTAGATAGATCACCTGTTGATCCAAATACCAAATAGCGATTATTTATTCCAGTCATGATGGTAACTCCCAATTTTATCAATAAGATTAAATGTATGTGCCCCAAAGTAATCTCTTTGTGCTTGTATAATATTGGCGCCAACATTAGTTGATTGAATTTGGTTTAAGTATAAAGCAGCAGATGTTAATACAGGGGTTGCAATATTTTGAATTAGACTATTTGCTGCTATTTCTTTTAAGTCTAATTCATATTTATCGACATAATTTTTAAAGTTATCACTTAATAAGATATTGTTAAGTTGGGGATTATGTTTGAATTCGACCATTAAATCTTCTAATAGTTCGTTTTGAATTATACACCCAGCTCTAAAGATACTGGCAATATTACTTAAATCTAAGTCATAATTAAAATTATGTGATGCATGCGAATAGATATTAAAGCCTTGTGCATAAATTAAAATTTTAGCTATACGATAAGCATTGAATAGTTTTTCAACATCAATTTTATAAGGTTTTGATAATGTTTGATATTTATGACGGAGAATGCTTTCATTAGACATTAAACGCGCAATAAAGGCTGCATTAATTAAAGAGACATTCACTTCTTGATTTAAACCGGCTTGACTACTCCATTTACCCGTTCCTTTATTACTACTTTGATCAACAATTAGGTCAAGAAGATATTTTCCATCTTTCTTTTCTTTCAGGATATCGATAGTAATATCTAATAAGTAACTCTTCATATTTCCTTGATTTAAAGTTAATAAATGTTCACTAATTTCTTCATAATTAAGACCACTGTTTTTTAGTAGTTGAATACTTTCACTTATAAGTTGCATATCAGCATATTCAATACCATTGTGTATCATTTTTACGTAATGACCACTTCCCTTTGGCCCCATATAGGCACACATTGGTTGATTATCTTTTTTTGCGGCAATAGTTTGTAAGATATCTTTAATTTGAGGATATATTTCTTTGTCTCCGCTTGGCATTAGACTAGGACCGTGTAAGGCACCTTCTTCTCCCCCAGATATACCGACTGCAAAAAAATAAATATGATGATTATTTAATTCGTTATAACGTCGTTCACTATCTAAAAAATAAGAGTTACCTCCATCCATGACAATATCGTCTTCTTGAAGTAGAGGCACTAAATTATTTATTGCTAAGTCAACAGCTTCACCGGCTGGCACCATTAATAGTATTTTTCTAGGCTTTTGTAAAGAATTAACAAATTGTTTTAAATCGGTGAAGCCTAAGAAATTAGGATAATTAAGATTTATTAATTGATTTACCGAATTTTCGCTACGGTTATAGCCAGATACCTTAAATTTGTTATTTAACATATTAATAGTTAATGATTTACCCATGACCCCAAGGCCGATAATTCCAATATTACTTGTCATCGTTGTTCTCCTTTATTAGACAAACTGCTTCATCTACTGTTAGTTGAGATGTTGTTTCACCACTATTTATATCTAGACAGATGATATTATTACTAAACCTATTCGCAATTATCAAATAATTATCTTCAACTATGAAATCACGAGGATGTTCGCCTTGTGATGGTAGTTGTTTTATTAATTGAAAATTTACTATGTCGATGACACTAATTATATTACTATCACGAGTAGAAACGAAAATATAGTTATTGTTTTTTTTAATCGCTGCGCTAGACCCCACAGTAAGAAAAATGGTATCTACGATATTTAAATTATGTAAATCGATTTTTATTAGATGATTATTTATTTCGCCAACGACATATAGGTAGTCACCAATAATTATCCCATGACGAGGTCCGACATTTTGTTTAAATTGTAAGGTGTTGGTTATTGATAGATCTTTATCTAAAAATAATATTTCGTTTGATATTAAACATAATACAATAATTTGATTTTTGTAGATAATTAATTGATGCAAGCCAAGATGTTTAGCATATTGGATGCGTTTAATTAAATGTAATTTTTCATCCGTGAAAGATAATACAGCTAAACTATGGTCATGATAATTACAAGTATAGATATAATTATCAGTTACGCTTATGTGGGTTGGGGTGATTTGATCATAAAAAATTTGATCTAAAATGACATTATCTTTAATGATTGCCATACCACCCTTATCGTTATCACCAGTTAATGAATAAAGAAAGTGATTGTTTTTTGCTAAATATTTACTGTTTGGAATATTTGTAAGTAAGTGTAAATTAGAAAGAATACCATTTAAATAAGTAAACTGATAAATGCCGGTTTTTTCATTAGCGGTTCCAACATAACCGATCTTTTCTATATTTTTCATATTTTTATTATAACTTATGTGATATAGATGTGCTATTGTTATGCATAAAAAAAGACAATAAAGTTCATCACAACTTTTTAATTGTCTTTTTATATACGAAGAAGAAACATCCAATATGAAATAAAGTTGTCAGTGCCCAAGAAATCGGATAGGATAAATAAACAACTTCAATGTAACGAAAATTCGCAAAAACAATGGCAATCCATAATAATCTAAAACCACAAGCTCCAATAAGAGTGACAATCATTGGCATGAATGAATATCCAATACCACGTAAACTCGCTACCATTACTTCCATCATTCCACATAGGAAATATGAATAACCAATGTATCGTAACCGCGTTGCGCCATAGGATATTACTTGAGGGTCATTATTATAAATGTTAATAAAGAATTCGCCGAAATAACCAAGGCCGATACCTAATAACAGACCAAAGAAAATAGTCAGTGATAGACAAATTATAAGTATTTTTAAGATGCGTTCCTTCTTTTTTGCACCAAAGTTTTGGGCGGTAAAACTAATACATGATTGATAAAAAGCATTTGTTCCGGCATAAACGAAGCCTTCTATGTTACCAGCGGCAGCATTTCCTGCCATCATTGATGACCCAAATGAATTAATGGAACTTTGAATGACAACATTAGATAATGAGAAGATTGTTCCTTGTAAACCAGCAGGAATACCAATTTTTGATATTTCAACTAAGATTTTTTTATCAATTTGAAAATTTGTAATATCTAAATGTAATGCTCCTTGTTCATTCATCAAGTAAGAAACAACAAAGTAAGCACACAAATATTGACTAATTATTGTTGCTATAGCTACACCAGCAACCCCCATTTTAAAATATATGACACTTATTAAATTTAAAACTAAGTTGACAACACCAGCGATAGTTAAAAATAATAAAGGATTTTTTGTATCGCCTTTAGCACGTAAAATACTAGCACCGAAATTATATACTAATAACCCGGGCATTCCTAAAAAATAAATATTTAAGTAAAGTGATGCTAGATTAATTACATCATCTGGCGAACCCATTAATTGTAACAGTGGTTTACATACAATTAAGCCAATTATCGTTAAAATTACACCAAAAACGACTGATATTGACATTGATGTTTGTAAACAACTTTTGATTTTATTTTCGTTATTTGCTCCTAAATATTTCGCAATAACTACATTAGTACCTATTGATAGACCAATAAAAACATTGATAATTAAGTTTACTAAGGATCCGGTACTACCAATCGCAGCTAGTGAAGTGTCACCAGCATATTGTCCTACTACAATAATATCAGCAGCATTAAAAAACAATTGTAATATACTCGACATCATTAACGGTATAGAAAATAGTATTATTTTTGGTAACAATGATCCGTTGATCATATCAAGTGCTCTTGTCTTTTTCATATATTATCCCCAATATTATAAAATTATAGCACTTTATTTATTAATATAACAACGTTTTTAAATAAAAAATAACTATGTTATAATTTAAAAGAAAGAGGGATAACATGAAATTTGAATATACGAAAAAAATAATTAGTTTATTAGAAGAAGTTGAAGAAAAAAATAGCGATGCTTTAGAAGTGGCAATTGATAAGTTTGTGGAAACAATAAAAAACGACAAAATTATTCATGCTTTTGGGACAGGGCATTCGCATATGGTTGGCATTGAGTTATTTGCAAGAGCTGGTGGATTAGCCAATGTTAATGCAATGATTGATGCAGATACTATAACAGCTATGGGTGCCCAAAGAAGTTGCGCATTAGAAAAACTATCAGGTATTGCCGATATTATCTATGATAATTATAAAATTAATCAAGGTGATATCATGATTATTACATCTAATAGTGGAAGAAATGCAGTTCCAATCGAAATGGCGTTAAGATGTCAAAAAGAAGGAATATATGTCATTGCGATTACGAATATTTCCCAATCATTAAGTCAAGAAAGTCGTCATAGTAGTGGTAAAAGATTATTAGAATGTGCTGATTTAGTCATTGATACATTAGTTCCAAGTGGTGACGCAATGATTAATGTTGGTAACATTAAAACCGGACCAGCTAGTAATTTAGTCGGTTTCAGCATAGTAAATACGATTACTAGCGAAGCTATTAAAAGATGCAAAGAAGAAGACATTAAAGTCATGGTTTTCCAATCACAAAATGTTGATGGATACAATAATGATGATATTTATCATAAATATGACGGTAGAATAAAACACTACTAAAACATAGGTGTATTGTTTATTATTTTTAATGTATGTATAATATATAAGAAAGAGAAGGTGGATAGATATGAAAGTAATTATCACTAAGAATTATGAAGAACTAAGTAAAGAAGCATTTAAAATTATGAAAACAGTATTAACTGATAACGAAAACCCAGTTCTAGGACTAGCAACAGGATCAAGTCCAGTAGGATTATATCAAGAAATGATCAAAGATCATCAAACAAATAATACGGACTATAGTAATGTTGTAACTTTTAATTTAGATGAATATGTAGGATTAAACAAAAATCATAGTCAAAGTTATTATACATTTATGCACGAAAACCTATTTAACCATATTAATGTAAAAGAAGAAAATATTCACTTACCAAGTGGGGTTGGAAATATTGAAGAAAACGCTAAAAAGTACGAAGATGCTTTAAATAGTGTGACTTTAGATGTTCAATTATTAGGTATTGGAAGCAATGGTCATATCGGATTCAATGAACCAGGAACAAGTTTTGATTCTGTTACTCATGAAGTTACATTAAAAGAAAGCACAATTAAAGATAACTCACGTTTCTTTATTCCATTAAATGAAGAAGTTCCAACTAAAGCAATCAGTATGGGAATTGCTTCTATTATGAAGGCAAAAAAAGTTTTGATAGTTGCAAGCGGGACAAACAAAGCTGACGCAGTATATGCAATGGTAAAAGGACCAGTATCTACGGACTGCCCTGCAAGCGTATTACAAAATCATTTAGATGTAGTTCTTGTAGTTGATGAAGCCGCAGCTGCAAAGTTATAGTATGAAATTTGGAATAATTGGGACTAATTTTGTCTCTGAATATTTTATGGCTGGTGCCATTCAAGAATCGCGTTGTGAAGTAGTGGCTGTAGCAGGAACATCATTAGAAAAAGCGAATAAATTTGGTGATAAATATCAAATACCAACTAGACTTGATGATTATAAACAATTAGTTGGTTTAGTTGATTGCGTTTATGTTGGAGTACCAAACGCTCTTCATAAAGAAGTAAGTATGTTCTTTATGAATAATAAAATTAATGTATTTTGCGAAAAACCTATGGCATCTAATGTTCAAGAAGTAAAAGAAATGATTAAATGTGCCAAAGATAATAATGTTTATTTACATGAAGGATTAGTACCTATATACAATCCTAATTTCCATATAGTTAAAGACAATTTACCAAAAGTGGGAAAAATACATCAAGTGACTTTAAACTTCTCAAAATACTCAACTCGGTATGATGCGTATCTTCAAGGATTAAATCCAACAACATTTAGAAGTGAACTATCAAATGGGGCTATCATGGATCTAGGAGTATATCCGATTGGAGATTGTATTGGCTGGTTTGGCGAACCAAAAGAAGTTGTAGCAAGAGCGACATTGTTAGAAACAAAAGCCGATGTATCAGGTTCATCATTATTTGTTTATGATGATTTTGTCGCAACAATATCTTATTCGAAAGCAAGTGACACTCAAATCAAGATGGAAATAAATGGTGAACTAGGATCAATTATTATTGATCATCCAACTAAACCTGAAAGATGCATCTATATTGATCGTTTGTCTAAAGAGGAAACACTATTAACTCAACCAGTAAAAGAAAGTTTTTATTATGAAATAGCAGAAATGATTAATTGTATAGAAGATGGTCTAAATGAATCGAAACTAATGCCATTATCTTTATCATTAAGCATTCATAATGTAATTACTAAATGTCGTAAACAAGCGGGTGTAATATTTAAAGCTGATTAACATGTGTCCCTAAATTATCCATATTTAGGGACTTTATTTTTGATTACAGCATAAATTATGTTATAATTAAATCACGAAACACCACGGAGGTATTATGGAAGCAATCGAATCAATGGAGAATTACTTAGAAGCAATATTAGTGATTAAAAAAAATAAAGGGAAAGTCTTTTCAATTGATGTTGCCAATTATTTAAACTTTTCAAAAGCAAGTGTCAGCATTGCGATGAAAAAATTGTTAGACAAAAGTCTAATAATTCGTCTAAAAGATAATAC
>JBATBW010000066.1:0-3875 GCA_049662565.1 Erysipelotrichaceae bacterium
ATAAAAAGAAAGAAGAAATGATTAATACAATTAATGATTATTATAAAAATAAATAAAAAGTGGTACAAATTTGTTACACCATAAAAAAAATAACCCTATAAAATAGGGTTAAAATATGCATTGGAGCCATACCGAACCGAGAAATCGAACAAATTACATATCATGATTAGATAAATTAATTTTAGCACATTTTTTTAAGTTTGCAACACCTAATTACTTTTATTGTAATTAAATTGATTTTAATACTATTTTAATTTTCTCCCGTTCCCAATTAATTACTATTTTATCGATATATTTGTTAATTAAATCTATTCGACAGTTCTCTTCTTGCAAGTAAAAATATTGACTTTTAATGTTTTCTTTTTTTTCTTTATATTTTTTTAATTCTTTTGTTGTTAGGTCATACGCCATTTCATCATTTAAAAAACCTTTATTGTGATCATACTGAATTCTCTTTATACTGGTCTTATGTTTAGCTATTATTTTGTTTTTCCTTAATTGTTCGTCGTTTTCAAGACATTTATTAATTGCCTCGCCTACATGTTCCAACAAGATTTTTTGATTGATTCACATATTTGTAAGTTTGTCATAATAGTAGTAGTGTATTTTTCCTTTGCTTTTGGCTGATTTATTTTCCAAAATAAATCCATCAGAGTTATACACCATATTCCTAAATAAATATTGACCTTCTGGTCGTACATGTTTTTTTACATAATTAGCCTTTTCCCAAAGTTCTTGATTAACTATGGGTTTGCAAAAATCATCCTTAATAAAATATGTTGTTTCAAAAGCACCAATATATATTTTATTTTTAATTAGCTTATCAAGTTTGGATCTATACCACTCAACTCCACAAAAATGATTCTTATTTAAATAATTAACAATACTGTCTTTAGGCATTTTTTTGCTAGCAACCAATTCGAATATTTGCTTAATGTCATCAATATAAATTGGATTTGGTTCAATATGTTTTTGTGCAATCCCTTTAATACATCTCCTATAGCCTAAGGGTAATCGACCTATAGTATAGTTACCCTTTTGTGCGGATGCTTTTAGACAGTCAATAGTCCTTTCTGAGACTTGTTGACACTCTAGCCGATCTTTTGCCGATAAAATAGTTTGTAAAAATGTTTCATTGGCATTATCCATTGTTATTGCACCATCTTTTACAGTTTCAATAACGCAATGATAACGATCCGTTAAAATCAATATAATTTCATACAAATCTAAAACATCTCTGATTAATCTATCACGTTTATACGCGACAACTCTTTTCACACTTTTAACAAATACATCTTCAATCATTTGATTATATTGAGGTCGATTTTTTAGTGCGCTTTTTCCTTTGTCAATATATTCCCCTACAATCTCATAATTCTTTTGCCGGCAAAATTTAACAAGTTCGTTCCTTTGCATGTCTAAACCATTTCCGTCAATAACCTGTTTCTCTGTAGAAACCCTAATGTAAATAAATACTTTCTCCATAACTAACCTCCTGTTTTACAATTTATATATTATCAGTAAAAAACTCAACGTGAAAAAAATATATATAATATTGCACTACAGCCATTTTAAGGGGCTTAATTCACTTGTAAATATAGTTTACATATCTTTTGTCACAATATACGGAATACCGCTTAAAACGGCTTATAATAAGTTGTATCGAATAAGCCTAGTTATTTATCAATTGATAGCAATAGAGGCATGTCGGACATCTAATCACATAATTTCACATATTGTGTTGCAACGTTGCAACAATTTTATAATGCGCGGTAGTGATCGTAAAATTCATCAATTGCCTTTTTGGTTTCATAATCTAACTTTTTGCTGTTGCTCAAAATGATTTTCATAGCTTGTTCGATTGCATTATTTTTAAATCCTTTTTTGCTAGTTGACAATGCAACTCTTTTACTGACACTGCCTTTTTTATTTTTATTAACAACGGTTTTCGTGTTTTTCTTTTCTTGTAAAATGTAGTTACCTATAGAACTGCACAATTTTTCGTTTTCAATATTAAGTATGTTACTAAAATCAGAATTTGTTTCTTCTTTATATTTTGCATCACATTTTTTACAACTTTCTACAAAACATAAATAGTCACCCTTAATGATCTCATCATCCAAAATAAAATCAATTATTTCATCTAATTCTTTTTTATATGGTTTAATCAAAAAAGAATTATATTGTAATCGCCCGCTATATTTATCTTCATCCATATGTTGGTACAACCTCACTATTTTTTTTATTAACAAGCCATCTTTTTTTTCTTTTATTTTTTCTTTAATATCGTGATCCATTTTTTTATAAATCCTATCCTTTGTTTTTAATTTCTCAATATTTTCATTTTTGTTAATTCTTTCTTCTCTCATCGTGGCATTGCTAAATAACTGATATTTAAAATAATTAAGTTCTTCTAAAGTAAATTCCCCGTGTTTTTTCGTTTTGATTTTTTCAGTAAAAATTACATGCACATGTGGGTGATTTTTATTATTATGATAATCCATACTCCACAACATATTTTCTTTATCAAATCCAGCTTTATCAAAAAATTTATTTAATGTTTTTTCAAAAACAACTGCATAGTCTTCTTCATTAAACAATTGATACTGACGAGCTGTAAAATAATCTTTAAAACTTGACACCGGAAACCAAGCAATATCGCCTTTATTTTTTAAACAGTTCTTTGTTTCTTTTTTAAACTCTTTATATTCTTCATCAGTTTTAATCCAACCCTTGTTTGTATATGTTTTTATTTCTCGGTCAATTCTACTTTCCTTTCTTTTAGTATATTCCAAATAACCATTTCTATTTTTTTTAATATCATAAATATCATTGCTTCTACTTTCTTTTCTTTTAGTATAACCAAGATACCCAACAACCGATTCAGCTGTTACTATACCTTTTATATTTAATTTTTTAGGATATGGCCTTCCAGTTTGAACATACGCCATCATATTAACGATATTAGGGCTACCCATCATTTATCTCCTTTCAAAATGAATAGGTAACCTCATTTAAGAGATTACCTACATATTTACATTATTATCTTCATCTAAATCAACAATCGACTCAACAATACTTTTATCAAAAAATTGGATAGATTTTTTATTATTGAAGTACGCAACCCTACATACATCAAGATCTTTTTTCATTTCTTCGCTGGCAAACTTAATATTAAGTCCATATATATCAACCGCTTTTTTTACAAAATCTTTTTTGTTTTTTAAAAAATCACTAGCGAAGCAAAACACCCATTTGTATTTATCTATCATCCCCATCATAAATTCTTCGTTATTTTTTAGTTTGGAACCCACTCCTTTAACAATCCAACCATCATCTTTGATAATGCTGTTTATATAATCTATATCATTTCTTATTCTATCACTCGCATGAATTAAAGACGACGGGCAATTATTAATAGCAATATCAACCATCTTTTCATCGTCCTTATATTTATCGCAAGCATATTTCAGAAGATTTCCATTAATTGCCAGCAATTCTTTTATTATGTTTTTATTCCTACTAATTTCGCCAGTAATTTCCTTGTCAGAAAATTGATAATTTTTAATTTTATTTATTATCTCTAGTTCGTCTATTTTATTTTTTTTAATAAAATCAAAATCTTGATAGTTGTTATTTTTTAAATCATCATTCCAATCTTTATTAATGGATTTAATATCTATCACATTAGGTATTTTATGAAATTTTTGCCAATACAAAGAGTTGTTAATATTCATTTCTTTTATCCAATCCTTTAATTTAGCAGCACCCATAATGCCTGCTGGATCATTATCAAACCCGATTATTATATTTTCTATTTCTAAACCAAAGCTTTCGTTGCTTAAATGATATTCCAAAACTCCTATACCCATACC
>JBATBW010000067.1:0-2033 GCA_049662565.1 Erysipelotrichaceae bacterium
ACGGTAACTTATTCAGTTGGTGGTTTAATTTTGAGTAATAGTGGAGCAATTACGGCGAATTATTGGTTAAGTGAAATTTATGATCAAGAGATTGCGGATGCGCATCGAAGCGCCGCAATCCATATTCATGATTTATCGATGTTGACTGGGTATTGTGCAGGTTGGTCATTAAAACAATTAATTCAAGAAGGGTTAGGTGGAGTACCGGGAAAAATCACTTCTGCTCCGGCAAAACATTTGTCAACTTTATGTAATCAAATGGTTAATTTCTTGGGGATTATGCAAAATGAATGGGCCGGTGCTCAGGCGTTTTCTAGTTTTGATACTTATTTGGCACCTTTTGTAAAAATTGATAATTTATCATATAAACAAGTAAAACAAGGTGTACAATCATTCATTTATGGCGTAAATACGCCTAGTAGATGGGGGACACAGGCACCGTTTTCTAATATTACTTTGGACTGGATTGTGCCAAATGATCTTAAGAATTTAAAGGCTATTGTTGGTGGTGAGGAAGTTGATTTTACTTATGGCGATTGTCAAAAAGAAATGGATATGGTTAATAAAGCCTTTATTGAAGTAATGGTTGAAGGTGATGCGAATGGTCGTGGTTTCCAATATCCAATTCCAACATATTCTATCACGCGTGATTTTGATTGGTCAGATACAGAAAATAATAAGTTATTATTTGAAATGACTGCCAAATATGGTACACCTTATTTTAGTAATTATGTTAATAGTGATATGGAACCTAGTGATGTAAGAAGTATGTGTTGTCGTTTAAGATTAGACTTGCGAGAATTAAGAAAGAAAAGTGGTGGATTCTTTGGTAGTGGTGAATCTACGGGTAGTGTTGGTGTGGTAACTATTAATTTGCCGCGCATTGCTTATTTAGCTAGCGATAAAGAGGATTTTTATAAACGTTTAGATAAGATGATGGATGTTAGTGCTCGTAGTTTAAAAATGAAGAGAACTGTAATTACGCGCTTATTAGAAGAAGGTTTATATCCGTATACTAAACGTTATTTAGGTACTTTTGCGAACCATTTTTCGACAATTGGTTTGATTGGGATGAATGAAGTTGGTCTGAACGCTAAATGGTTAAGAAAAGACTTAACTAATAAAGAAACACAAGACTTCACTAAAGAAGTTTTAAATTATATGCGCGAAAGACTACAAGATTATCAAGAAAAATATGAAGATTTATATAATTTAGAGGCTACTCCTGCGGAAAGTACAACTTATCGTTTAGCTAAAAAAGATAAGGAGTTATTCCCTAATATCATTTGCGCTAATGAAAATGGAAACCCATACTATACAAATAGTTCACATTTGCCAGTAGATTATACAGATGATATATTTGCTGCATTAGATATTCAAGATGAGTTACAAACGCTTTATACTTCAGGGACTGTTTTCCATAGTTTTGTGGGTGAAAAATTGCCTAATTGGAAAGCAGCTGCTAATTTAGTGAAGAAAATCGCGGCTAATTATCGTTTGCCTTATTATACGCTTTCTCCAACATATTCTGTTTGTGCAGATCATGGTTATTTGGTCGGGGAAGAAAAGGTTTGCCCAATTTGTGGTAGAGAGACGGAAGTTTATAGTAGGATTACGGGATATTATCGTCCAATAAAGAATTGGAATAGTGGTAAATCACAAGAATATGTTGATCGTAAAGAATATAAAATGAATGAAAGCATTTGTGAACCAAAAATAGATAATGGGGAAAAAGTAGTGTATAATGATACCTGTGTTAGTAAGGGTAAGTTGTTCTTGTTTACGACTTCAACTTGTCCAAATTGTACATTAATTAAAGAGTTTTTAAATAAAAATTATGTTATTTATGAAATTGTTGACGCTAATGAGAATGAAGAACTAGTTAGACAATATGATATAAAATGTGCGCCGACATTAATTAATAAAACTGATAACGGTTTTGAAATGTATGCGAATGCTTCTAATATTATTCAATTTATCAACAATACCAAAAACTAAAGGAGAGCTAAATGAATTATTTTTCTGTATATATT
>JBATBW010000068.1:0-32066 GCA_049662565.1 Erysipelotrichaceae bacterium
GCTAAAGAAAGAATGGAATCAAAAGATGATGACACCTATTGCTTAGATTGGTTCATGTGCTTTAAAAAAGAAAAATAAATAATATATTGTATACAAAAGAAATTATTAGTGGTATATTAAATAGGCACGTAAGGAATGTGTAATGAAAGAGATGTTTAACAACATCTCTTTTTTTGTTACTAATAGACCAAATAAAAAGACCACCCATAAGAGTGATCTTGATAATCTCGGACGATAAATATTAACGTTTTGAGAATTGTGGAGCTCGTCTTGCACCTTTTAAACCATATTTCTTACGTTCTTTAGCACGTGGATCTCTTGTTAAGAATCCAGCTGCTTTTAAAGCAGGACGATAATCGCTACTTGCTTCTAATAAAGCTCGGCTAATTCCGTGACGCATAGCTCCAGCTTGACCTGTATAGCCACCACCATTTACGTTGATGTTTGCATCAAATTGATTTAAAGTTTCTGTTAATTCTAATGGTGAACGAACAATCATCTTTAATGTTTCTAATGGTAAGTATTCATCTAATGATTTACCATTAACTGTAATTACACCAGTACCTAAAGTTAAGAATACTCTAGCAACTGAAGTTTTACGACGTCCAGTACCAAGATATACTACATTATTTTTCTTTGCCATTATATTCTCCCTTACCCTTTAATCACTAATTCTACTGGTTGTTGAGCAGCATGTGGATGCTTATCTCCAGTGTAAACAAATAAATGACGACGTTGAACGTCTCCTAATCTTGTGTGTGGTAACATACCAGTAATAGCTTTTTCAACCCATTCCACAGTATAGTTTTCACGCATAACACGTGTAGTTCTCACACGTAATCCACCTGGATACAATGAGTGGCTGTAATACTTTTTGTTTTCATCTTTGTTTCCTGTTATTACAATTTTGTCAGCATTAATGACAATTACAAAATCACCAGTATCCACGTTTGGTGTAAATGTCGGTTTGTGCTTTCCACGTAATACAGTAGCTACTTCGGTAGCCAATCTACCTAAAGTTTTTCCTGCTCCATCAACGATATACCATTGACGAACAACTTCATTAGGTTTTGCCATTGTTGTTTGGCGCATAATTAATTTCCTCCAATTTGTAGTTTCCGGGGCTACAATTGGCATAAAATGCCATATTCAATTTTATACTACACCCCTACTTATGTCAAGACAAATCCATTAAATTCTTTTGAATATAAGTAATTAGTTGATATTTGTCATTATCAACTTTATTATTGATAACTAAGTCTAACATAATTTCTAAAACTTTTTTAATATTTGATCCATTTATCTTTAATTTAATTAAATCATTACCATTTATCGCTAGTTGATTAATACTATAACATTCATTATTACCAATAATTTCTTTTAATAATATTTGGATATCATCAAAGTCTTTTAAATAAGTATGATAACTTTGATGATGAGTAAAAGTATCCGCATAATGAACTAATAATAGTTTTTGGTACATATCTAAACCTAACTTATTTAACCATTGTTTTATATCTATTTTATTAGTTTTTAAAAAACAACTATGATATTCAATTAACGTAATGATTTCTTTTTTATCTTTGTTAGAGAACTTCAAGTCATTTAAGATTGTTCTAGCTCTTTTTATACTTGATTCACTATGATTGGGATACTTTGCTTCATTATTAATAATTTGTTTAGTGTCCAATTTACCGATATCATGAAGTAACATTGTTAAGCGTAATATTGGATCATTATTGATCGCCTTTACACTACGTATTGTATGTTCATATAAATCAAAACAATGACTACTAGACTGTTGGTCAAAATTTACCATTTTATTTAAGTCTTTGATAATTATTGATAAAACATCAACATATTCTTTCAGTACTTGATATACATTATCACCGGATAATAGTTTTAATAGTTCACTTTGAATTCGTTCTTTTGAAATGTTTAATAATAATTCTTTATTATTGAATATCGCTTGTTTAGTTTGTTCTTCAATATCAAAGTTTAAGGTACTCGCAAAGCGTAATGCTCTTAGGATGCGTAAACCATCCTCTTTAAAGCGCTTATTAGGCTCGTTAACGCATCTTATAACTTTATTAGATAAATCTTTATATCCTTCATAATAGTCGTGGATATCGCCGTTTATGTCCATAGCTAGAGCATTAATAGTAAAGTCTCGACGTGCACAATCCTCTTTTAAACTTTTAGTATATATTACCTTATCGGGATGACGATTATCATTATAATCGCCATCAATACGAAAGGTCGTAATCTCAATTGGTAATTCATCAAAGATAACTAATACCGTACCATGCTTAATACCCGTAGTCACTAATTGATAATTATGAAACACCTTCATTACTTCACTAGGTGAGGCATTAGTAGTAATATCATAATCATTAAAAGGACGACTTAATAAACTATCACGAACACAACCACCAATTAAATAAGCATCATATCCTTGATCATTTAATAAATTCAAAGCTTTTTTGACTATTAAATTCATTCTTTTATCCTTTTGCCCACTACTACCATGCGCCCATCTTTTGTATCATCATTACAAGTAACTAAAGTAATAAAATCATCATTTTCATCAAAAGTTTGTCCACAATTATAAATAGATCGATTCAATATCTCTTTTTTCCAAGAAACAAATTCACCGTTAAAATTCATATAATGATAAAATTTAAAATCTTTCGATTCTTCAGGTAAGATATAAGCATCAAAAGCAGCAATAATCGCATACTTTTCACTACGAATAACCGTATCAATGTTAATAATTGGATGATCAATAAAATATTGTTCTTTATGATAATTATTTAAATCCCTAAACATCGTACCATTTAACATACTATGACCATATAAATAAGGATTATCATCCCGTTTATCTAAAATATTACCATCCACAAAAGGAACACCACTATAAGAATAATCTTTATCTAAATTACGATGTAAATAATAATCATATTCATCAGGAGTATACATAATCGGATAATTGATATTCGTTCCATCAATACTAACCCAGCCAATTAAATCACTATTATCTTTATTCATCACTCTAACTTTATCGACCAATGTTTCTTTTGTTTCAATATTATTGATATTGTTTTTTTCAATCAAAACATCAAATTGTTGTGTTTCTTGTTTTTTCGACAAATAAGTAGATATCACCATATATGAAGAACACAAAAATATTACTACCAATAAGACTAAAATAATATTTAACAATATTTTCCTATTTTTCATTACTTACCTCCTTATAAAAATCATAAGCTTTAAAATGACAACTCAAATGATATTGATAATAATCAACTAATAAACCCAAAAGTTTATTATCAATATTTAAATCACATAAATAATCAAAATGATCATAACCCAACTTAATAATCGCCCGAAATTGTTTAAGAATTTCTTTACTAAAAATTAGATCATTACTACCCAAACAATCACTACAAACTAAACCACCTTCATTAGATATACCAACTATTAAATTACTATTACATAAATAACAACCATCTACATAAGGTATAACCCCATAAATATTTAATAAATCTTTTACCAATAAAGTAGTAGAAACTACTTTATTTATTAAAACATGATGATAAAAGTTACTATATTGTTCCCAAATATCTTCTTGATAATGATTACTGACAATCATATCATTAACTAAACTAACTAAAGCATATAATGACAAATCATCCAAAATAGCTAACCCATTATTTATAATATTTCCGTTTACAATAAAAGGATATCCCTTACCAAAAGCGATATTAAATTCACACAAATTAAATATATAACCTAATGAACGATTTTTATTACTAACCTTTTGAAAATGACGACCGTTAATTGTTAATAACCCATCGCTTGTCAATACCTTTATCAATAAACTATCTTCTTGATAAGCTGTTGTCTTAAGAACATATCCCTTAATTGTTTTACTCTTCATCGATTTGTATATAACCTAATTTCGCTAATTTATCTTCTTTATCACGCCAATTCTTTTCCACACGAACATAACATTCTAAAAATAAATTAACCCCTAAAATATTTTGTAGATCTTTACGAGCTAGGGTTCCAATCTTTTTAATCATTTGACCTTGCTTACCAATAATAATTCCTTTTTGCGAATCTCGATCCACTAGAATTAAAACATTGACATAATAACTATCTTTACTTCTCTTAATACTTTCAATAGTTACTGCCACACTATGCGGAACTTCTTCACTAGTTAAATATAAGATTTTTTCTCTTACTACTTCACTAATAATAAATTGTTCCGGATAATCAACTATTTGATCATCGGGATAATATTTAACCCCTTCTTCTAAATTATTGACAGTCAGTTCTAACAACTTATCAATATTATCATTTTTAACACTAGAAATCGGGATAATTTCTTCAAAATCATAGATTGTTGAACACTTAATCAAAAATTTCATTAATTGTTCTTTAGTTAATAAATCAATTTTAGTAACTACTAAAAAAGTTGGAAGACGCAATTGTTTAACTTGTTCAAATAAAAATTGGTCACCTTTACCAATTTCTACACTAGCATCCAACAACAAATAAATAATATCTACCCCAGCGGCATTACTAATCGCTGTCTTATTCATTTGTTGACCTAATTTATTAATAGGTTTATGAACACCAGGCGTATCAATAAAGATAATTTGACTATCATCAGTCGTATAAATCCCTCTAATCGCATTACGCGTAGTTTGGGCTTTACTAGAAACAATTGCCACCTTATCTTTTAATATCGTATTTATTAATGTGCTCTTACCGGCATTAGGACGTCCTAAAATAGCAACAAAACCACTCTTAAACATCTAAATCATCCGGACCAAAAGACATCGGCAACAAATCATCAATCGTCTTAGTCACACTTTCTTTACCATTAGAAATATAAATAGGCGTATTCTTACTCAATAACTCATTTAAAACTTGACGACATGCGCCACAAGGAGCCGACAAATTCTTCGCATCACTTACAATCGCAATTGACTCAATATCTCCTTTGCGATAACCCGCCGAATAAGCCGCAAACAAAGCGCTTCTTTCCGCACAATTAGTCAACCCAAAAGAAGCATTTTCAATATTTGCTCCCATAAAAGTACTACCATCTTTACATAATACACATGCCCCTACAGGGAAATGTGAATATGGCGAATACGTATTCTCTTTCGCCTTAAAAGCTAAAGCAATTAATTCTTTTTCATTAATCATAACCAAACCTCCATATGATGTAAAACTATCAACAATCCGACAATTAAACTAAATATACAACTTAATAATACCATACCACTCGCAAAATCTTTAATCTTACCCGCTTTTTCGTCATAATAAGGCGTATATAAATCAATAATCATCTCAATAATCGTATTAATAAACTCACATACTAACACTAAAGTAATTAACATAATAACTAATAACCATTCTACATAACTAATCTTTAAAAAAGCAAAAAAGATACAAGTTAATATCCCTAAGATAACTTGAATTAAAAAACTACCATGACTAAATACACCAATAAGTCCTTTAAATGAAACTTTAAACTTATCTTTCACCTAAGATCTCCTTTTGTAGTCCAAACATAATTGCTTCATCACTACTAGTCATATGATCATAACCTAATAAATGAAGCAACCCATGAGTAAAAAGAAAATTAGCTTCTCTTTGTTCACTATGACCATATTCCGATGCTTGTCGAACAATCGCATCAACATTAATAAATATATCTCCTAATTCATTTAATACTTCTTCACAACATTGATAATCATCAGATGCATCATTTAAGGCAAAACTAATAACATCAGTCGCTTTATCAATATTACGATACTCCTTATTTATTTGATGAATCATTTCATCATCAACAAAAATAACACTTACTTCCTTATTCGCATCAACTTTTAATAAGTTTTCAACCTTCTCACTGATCGATAGATATTGACTACCATATCTTTGTTGATTATTATTATCTAAGTTATCTATTATCGTTATTTCCATTACCATTTCTCCAATAATTCATCCACAATACTAATTGCCTTATTCAAACGTTCATTATAATTGCCACATATTTCGACAATCGAAAATCCCCGATCAATATACATCTTTTTTAAATGTTCATGTAACATCTCTCTTTTATTTTGATCGCCATTTAACCTTTGACCATCATCAACCCATTTAGTATCGGGAGATAACATAATAATTAAATCATATTTTTGTAAGCTGATAATCGACTCAATAATATCATTATCATGACCTAAATATAATTGCGAATAATACTGATTGACAACGGCATCCGTATCCACAAAAGCAATTTTATTCGCACTGCGATACACTTCTAACTCCGCTTCTTTTTGTAACCAACTCATCCGTGAAAAGTCATAATCAGTATAAACATTTTCATTGCCACCCATATAATCCCGGTTATAAAAACGTCCCACCTCTTCGCACCAACTCGTATTATAAAACTTCCCTAACGATTTAATTAAAGTTGTCTTACCACAACTTTCTGTACCCGTAATTAAAATCTTCTTAACAAAATGCGTCCTAGAACTACCCACGATATAATTCCAGTTAGTTAAAGGTTTCAATAAAATATCTTTAGATGTCAAAGGAAACCGCAAACTACGATTAGGCAATACATAATGAACTGCTTGTTTAAAAATAGCTTGATAACGATCTAAATCCGCTTCCTTTTTCACAAACATTACATCAACATCTTGAACGGTTTCTAATACCTTTTGTTCAATCAATTGATAATTATTATGTGGGCATTCAATCAATTGAATTTTAATATGACTCATATCCTGTAACTGTTCACACAACCACCGCCATCTTAATTTACCTTCAATATAATCAATATGATTATCCTCACATATCTGTTTGTCTCGTTGATAATCTTCCATCACAAAAACAAAAAGTTTGTCACATAATGTCGCAGCCGTCAAAATATGAAACATATGTCCCCGATGTAATGGTAAATATCGTCCAAAAAGTATTCCGTTTTTCATTTAATATACCTCTAATTTATTTTAATACAAAATCAATTGATATGCCACTATATTTACATTTAAAGCGCCTTTTAGAAAGCTTAATGACTCCTTTTAATGGATCATAGACAACAACATAACGACCATCCGCTAGAACTAAAACAAAATGTTGATACCAATAATAGGCAATAAAAGGATAATTATGATCCTTTCTCTTAAAATAAGCATCACAACTAATCCCATTATTTTTTAATATCATCACTAAATCACCAACACTAATACCCGATTTATTTACCCGATCTTTTAACTGATTAACTAACACTTCATTTTTCAAATTATTAATTCGTAGATATTCCATAATACAAGCAACACCACAATTCATTATTTATCACCTCATTAAATTATAAAATGATAAACAACTATCTCCTACTCATAAGCCTCAATAATCTTTTGGACAATTGGATGACGAACAACATCTAAAGTATTTAAATAAACAAAACTAATACCATCAATATCCTTCAAACGCCAACTTGCATTAATCAACCCGCTATCCTTATTCTTTGGTAAATCAATTTGCGTAACATCCCCCGTAATTAACATCTTGCAGTTAAACCCTAAACGAGTCAAAAACATCTTCATCTGATTATCAGTCGTATTTTGGGCCTCATCTAAAATCACAAAAGCATTATCTAGTGTTCTACCCCGCATAAAGGCTAGTGGCGCGATTTCAATAATACCTAACTCCAAGTACTTTTCAACCTTACTCGCCCCTAAAATGTCATATAATGCGTCATACAAAGGGATTAAATACGGATCAATCTTTTCTTTTAAGTCCCCCGGCAAAAAGCCTAAGTTTTCCCCAGCTTCCACAGCCGGTCTAGTTAATATTATTTTGTTAATTAAATTTTGTTTATATAAACTTATGGCATAGCTAACTGCCACATAAGTTTTACCCGTCCCTGCCGGTCCAATGGCAAAAGTAATAGGATTACTTTTGATGGATTGCACTAATTTTAATTGATTAAAAGTCTTAGGATAAATAACTTTACCATTATAACTACTAACAATTGGTGTTTTATATAAAATATCTAAGTTAATATTATCTTGTTTTAAAGCTAAATTACTTAAATAAATAACATCCTTAATCGTATAATTATGGTGAACATCCAATTCCTTAATAATTTTAATAATTAAAGTACGATAATCACCATCAATTTCCATCTCATTGTTTACTACTCTAATATCTACATTAAAAAAGTTTCTCAAATAATTTAAATATTCATCATTAACACCACAAACATTCATTAAGTTATTCACAATTATCTTTTCCATAGTCTACCTCTACTTCAATTATATATAAAAAAAGAAACAAGTTCTACTTGTTTCAATTATTTATTACGTTTTGCTTTTCTAGCAGCTTCGCTTTTTAATTTGCGTGCTACACCAGGTTTAACATAATATTCTCTTTTACGTGCCTCAGCTAGGGTACCATTACGAGAAACTTGTCTTTTAAAACGACGTAATGCGTCATCTAAGACTTCATTTTCTTTCAAAACAACTCTTGGCATCAAACAACCTCCCTTCTGAGTACGTTAATATTATAAAGTAAACAATCATTAATTGCAATAACAAATCAATCATTTAACAAATATTTTTCAATAAACTGTCCAACTCCGCCATCTTCACACGATAAAGCCTGAAAATCAGCCACATCTAGACAACATTGTTCACCATTACCAACACACCCACCAACATAAGAACTTTTAATCATCTCTAAGTCATTATGATTATCACCAATGTAATAAACATCCTTCATTGATAAATTTAAATGATCCAACAAATGTTTAACACCACTTAATTTATTATTATTTAAAGGCGTAATATCAATATAACCATCCCCTGCTTTAGTAGCCGTAAACAAATGATTATAATTACTAACTAAATCCTCATAAACATCATCACGACGCTCTTTAGTTGTAGTTAAAGATATTTTGCTAGTAACTAAAGAAAACTCATCAAAGACACTATTTGTAACTAATACTTTGATTGGTAAACACTTCCGATCCTCATCAATATATTGATCATAACCATTAGTCAATAACGTATCTTTTTGTTCCAAAACTAAATTGCAATGATATTTAAAAGATAACTCTTCTAATAATCGCACAGTATCTATAGAAAATATATCATGATATAAATAGTTATCAAAATCATTAGCTTTCACAATTTCACTACCATTACTGCCAATAATATAAGTCTTATCATCAATCAAATCATAAGTAGTCAAAATCTCTTTCATCCCATACAAAACCCGAGCTGTCGCATAAACTATTAAATGATCACTCTTTTGTAATTGATGTAATGCCTTTAACGTTCTATCACAAATCTTATTATTATTATGACTATAAATTGTACTATCAATATCACTAATAAATATTTTCATTATAACACCTTCGATAAAAACTCTTTTAACCTTTCACTTTGCGGATTAGTAAAAAATAAATCACTACTATTCTCTTCTACTATTTTACCATGATCCATGAAGATAATTCTATCACTAACTTCTTTCGCAAAATTCATCTCATGCGTAACAATCACCATTGTCATCTTATTTTTGGCCAAACTAGCCATAACATCCAATACTTCTTTTACCATTTCTGGATCTAAAGCACTAGTAGGCTCATCAAACAACATTACTTCAGGATGCATACATAAAGCTCTAATAATCGCAATACGTTGTTTTTGACCACCACTAAGTTTAGTTACTGAAACATCTCTTTTATCCACCAGATTCACAACTTCTAAATATTCTAAAGCCGTTTTAACCGCTTCTTCTTTACTAATCTTTAGTACTTCCATTGGACCTAAAATAAGATTTTCCATAACACTCATATGATTAAATAAATTAAAATGTTGGAAAACAAACCCCATTTTAGTACGCATCTTCATTACTTGTTTTTCATCATGATAATCAATTAATTTATCATCAAAATAAATATTACCCCCATCAATATTTTCTAAAGCATTGATACAACGAATCAAAGTACTCTTTCCACTGCCACTAGGACCAACTAAACAAACAACTTCATTCTTTTTTACATTTAAACTGACATTATCTAAAGCCACAACTTTATTATCAAACTTCTTATAAACATTATCAATCTTAATCATTTCCTAGTTTCCTTTCTACTGCTCTACCAATTAATGAAACAATAATTGTCAAAGTCAAGTAAACACATCCTGCCACCATAATTGGCGCAAAATAACTACTGTTATTCGCTCCAATAATTTGTGCCGTCTTTAATAATTCATAAACCCCAATTGTACTAACTAATGAAGAATCCTTAATTAAGACAATAAACTCATTGATAATTGGAGGAATCATATTCTTTAATGCCTGTGGTAAAATAATCTTCTTCATAATTTGGGCGTAACTCAAGCCAATAGATTTACCACCTTCCCATTGGCCTTTATCAATTGCCATAATCGATCCTCTAATTTGTTCGCTTAAATAAGCACTACTATTTAAAGAAATTGCCAATATCCCCATCAATAAAGGATTTACATCTAAATAACTACCCGTAATACTTTGATAAATAAAAGGGATTACTAAATAAAAAAATGATAGCTGTAACAACATCGGCGTACCCCGAATGATTTCGACATAAAGAGTAGAAATCACTTTTAATATCTTACTTTTACTCATCTTCATCATCGTAATTAGAATAGATAGAAACAATCCTAACGATAAGGAACAGATGGCAATTAATAATGAATAACCCGCCCCTTTGGCAAAATACATTAAATTCTCACTGTTAAATAAATATTCCATTTTAGACACCCCACTTTGTTCTTAATTGTTCATAAGCACTAGACGCTTTAAACTGTGCAATTGCTTTATTAATTTCTTCTAATAAAACTTTTTTCTTGGTATTAATAATAATACCCAAATTATCACTAACTAAACTCTCTTTCAAAATTTCAAAATTATTATCACCGACATACTTATTCGCAACCGCAATATCACAAACTACCGCTTCAATATTATTAGTTTTTAAAGCTTCGAAAGTATATAAGTAATCACCAATATTCATAACTTTAGCCCCTTTGATATCTAAGGCCGCTTTATAACCAGTAGTTCCTAAACCCGCACCAATCTTTTTATTTTCCAAATCCGCTAAAGTTTTAATATTACTATCTTTTTTTACTACTACTACTTGTAAAGATTCTAAATAGAAAGTTGAGAAAGCCACCTTCTTTTCCGGATCATAACTAAATCCACTGACACCAATATCAATTTGATTAGTTTCGATTGCACCGGCAATATTCCCAAAATCCATTTGTTTGAAAACTAGCCCCAAATTCAAATTGTTATTACGATTAAAATTATCGACCACCATCCTAATCATATCAATATCAAACCCTAATATTTCGCCATCAGGTTTAACTAATTCAAAAGGCGGATAATCCGGACTAATACCAATAATTATTTTATTGTTTGTCAATAACTCCTTTTGTAATGGTGTTTTATTATCATCTATTTTTTGGCAACCAAACAATAGACACGATAATAAAATTAATAAGATTTTTTTCATATTTGACCCTCCTATACAAAAAAATCATCCATCTCACAAAGAGACGGATGATCCGTGGTACCACTCTAATTGCCAAATAAAAAACTTTGGCCACTTTACTATTAACGCTAGTTAAACGATTATTTTCATAATTTCTCCCAAGTGCGCTTCTTTACTTTGTCTACCTTTAGGCTTACACCATCCCTAAATCGCTTCATCAACATCATAAATACTCTCTTGATCAAAGAATATGAAACTATACTATATGATATTTAATCAATTGTCAACCTTATTTTTCAATGATTGCGTAATATTTCCCATGATCTTATCATCATTAAATTCACAAATAAACTCTCCTAAATGAATATTAGGCTTATTTTTACCATGGAAATCACTACCACAAGTAATCATCAAATGAAAACGATCAACTAACTGTAACAAATAACTAAAATCTTCCAAACGATGATAAGAACTATACAACTCTAAACCATCCACCTTCAAACACAATTGTTCTAAAAGATCTAAATTATTACGAAAGTTTTGAAGAGGATGGGCAATTATTGCTAAACCATTACTATCTTTAATTAATGATAAAACCTCATCAAAATCCATCAATTCTTCCTTAACATAAGCAATCTTACCAAAACTAAAATATTCCCAATAGAAAGCCACTGCCCGATTAGGTAAATCTGAAAGTTTTAAAACAAACTCATAATTTTGATATTTTTCACTATTAAATAAATACTCACCCAATTCTTCATAAACAATAACATCATTCTTTTGTAAGAAAGCCAGATCATCATATGTAAAATCCAACTGAAAATAAGTAATAAATTTATCAATCGCTAAACGATTAACCATAATAAACTGTTGATTATAACGATCAATTAAATTCACAATTTTATCATTAATCGTTTCATAATAATATAATAAATGAAATGGAATACCTAAATAACTAACATCTAACTCGACACCTTTAATATAATTAATATCTTTAATATTAGAATAATCATTAATATAATTATGATCAGTAATCGCAATTAATTGTAAATTAGCTTCTTTAGCCTTTTGTGCGATCTCTTCAATCGACAATTGACCATCCAAACTATTTTCACTATGAATATGTAAGTCCACTAAGCTATTTTTCATTATCAATTATCACCTTTTGATAAGGTATATCAATTCCTTCTTCTTTAAAAGTTTTAATAATTTGATATCGCATCTCACATAATAAAGCATAACCATCTACCGCATTATTCGAATACATTGAAACCTTAATTCTAATCGCATTATTTTCTAAATCCACAATATTAACACTTAAATCATCAGGTCTAATTAAAAGATGATTACTCAATGCCAAAGTTCTAATCTTATTAATGACAACATCGATATCACTACTATAACCAACACCAACATATAAGAAATTACATACTTGTTGGTCCACTAAATTCTTATTTTCAATAACTTCACTATTCAATTTAGAATTTGGAATAATCACCCGATTATTCTCAAAAGTCGTAATCACCGTATGACGCAAATTAATATTTTCAATTCGCCCTGCCACATCTAAACTTTTAATATGAATTAAATCGCCAATATCAAAAGGCTTAAATACACTTAAAAAAATACCACCAATGATATTACTAGTCGCCTCTTGAGCTGCCAAACCTAAAACAACGACAATAATACTAGAACCCGCTAATAAAGTTGTCGAAAACTTTTGAAAAGGAATAACCATGCTTGCGACAGCATATACTGCACTAGCATTTAATCCAATTTTTATCATCTTCAACAATAAACGATTATCCGTTTTATTATTCTTAAATTTATTATTTATCTTTTTAAATAAGAAAGTTAACAACCGGTTAATAATTATCGTTCCGATAAGAATAAATGCACTACTGATTAAAAAATGTTCCAAACCTTTATCAAAATATCCATCAAACATTCTATATCACCACTCCTTTTAAATATTATATCATTTTTTCATTGATTTTAGACTTATAATTATGGTATTATAATTACATGCCCAAGTGGTGAAATCGGTAGACGCAGTGGACTCAAAATCCACCGGTAGTGATACCTTGCCGGTTCGAGTCCGGCCTTGGGCACCATACTAACAAATCGAACCTAAGGGTTCTTTTTTTTAAAAAACAAGCACGTACCATGAGGTATGTGCTTGTTTACTATTCAATCACAATATTACTGCCATAATTAGATTTTACAACTTTAATCTTATTATCAATCCGATTAACTAATTCTTCAACATGCGATATAACGCCAATTAGTTTACCACTTTCCTGCAACATCACTAAAGCATCAATTGCTAGTTCGACGGAATTAGAATCTAAACTACCAAACCCTTCATCAATAAAAATAGTGTTAATATTAACTCCACCTTTTTTACTTTGTACGACATCGCTTGTCGCTATCGCTAAAGATAAAGAAGCAAGGAAAGATTCGCCACCACTTAAAGAAGCAATCGAACGATTATCATCACTAAAACTATCATAAACAATAATATCTAAACCACGATTATTCAATTTATCAGCTAATTGTTTACGATGTAAAGAGTAACGATTGTTCGTAAATTTCATCATATAATTTGATGAAATTGCCAATATTTCATCTAATTTGGAAGCCATAACATATTTTTGTAAACTTACTTTATGAATGCCGGCAGCATTTCCATTACTAATACCTGACAATTCTTTAACTAAAACATAATCCTTTTCAATCTTTTGATATTCACTAACTAAATCCGTTAAATGTAAGTAATCATCACTAGTTTGAACAAAAGTATTATTTAATTCTAAAATACGATTATCCATCATTGATCGACGATATTTCAACTCATTTAGATTAGTAGTAATACCCTCAATATCGAAATATTGATCATTTTTAATCTTCTCTTTTAAATTATGATAGATACCACTAGTTTGACCATAACTATTATCAAATTGATTAATCTGTATTTCTAACGCAGGAATTTCTTCTACCCGTTTTCTTAATCCCATAAATAAATCAAAAGCGAAATTGTTATCATTTAAAACTAAACTAAATTCTTTATCTAACTCTACAATTTTCGCATCTAATTTCGTTAAATTTTCATCATTCACATTAATAGAAGATGACAGTTCCTGATGACGAACAAGAATGTTTTCAATTCTATTTTCCAATTGTTTTAATTGTTCTTTCTTTTCATCATTTTGTCGAATAAATTCATGATAATCATTTTTAAATGATTCAATAGTAAATCCATGGTTTGAAAGTTTAGTAAAAAGAATTTCATTATTTTTAATCATTTCATTAATACCATCATTTATTTGAATATATTTAATATTTAAATCATTCTTTTGACTCATTAATTCATTTATCTTATCACTGATATTTTGAAGTTCTTTGCCCTTCTCTTGACGGTTATTAATTAAAGAAGTTAATTGTTGAGTATTAAAACTACTATTTTCACTTTCCATCAATATTTGGTCACAATCAAAACCAATTAACTTCCCATTAATTTCTTCAATTCGATCATTCTTGATAACTAAATCATTTGAACATAGTTCTAAATTACGACGCAACCCTTCAATATCAATTGATAAATTATTAAAAGCTGTTTTATAGGTTTCATACACACTTTTTGAATCAATTTTGTCTTGTGGCAAATGATAGATATTTGGGTGATTATAACTACCACATAATGGACAAGGAATATCATCTCTTAAAGTACTACCCAAAGAATCTAAAACCACATAATCATCAATGTTATCATAAGTAGATAAAGTCTTTTCAATTTTGATATATTCATTCGACTTCATATTTAATTGTTCTTCATAACGATTAATCGCTTTGACAAGATCTTTGCGTTCATTCATTAAAGTATTTTTACTTTTAATATCTTCAATAATGTCTTTGTTATCATCATTATTTTTAACTAATTCTTGGAACTTACCAATTTTAATATCAATGTCTTCTAATAATTTTTTTAGTTGTTCTTTATGTTCATTATTCGAATTTAGACTCAATTCATTATTTATTAATAATTCATTATTAATCTGCTTATCGTTTTCTAGTTGATGTAATCGCTTGTTATTGTCATCATGTTGATCAATTAAAGTACTAATACTATTTAATTCTTCTAATTTGCGATTTTCATAATCGATTTGATTCTTTAATTGTTCTTTTTCTTCTTTTAAATAATTAATTTTTTGATACTCATCTTTAACATGCTCATATTCGCTATACAATTTATTTAAATTGTTAACCACAATTTCTTTTTCGTTTCTACTAGAAGTTAAAGACTCATAAGTCGCATTAATTTCTTTACTAACTTTCAACTGACTAACAAAGATTCTTAAATCGTCAATTTCTTGTTTCTTATCAGTCAAAGTATGATAATCTTTACTAACATTTTCGAATTCCTGAAGTTGTTGGTTATGAAAGATCGCACCATTTAATTCATTAGTTTTAATTTCCAATTCCTTAAGTAATTTATCTTTCATTTGCTTATTAGTTTCTAATATTTTAGATGCATAATCTCGATTTTTTTCTAACTGTATTAATGCTTCATCAAAAGCTTCCGGCAATGCATATTTACTTGTATAGTCTGTAATATCTTCATATAACCCATTAATACTATTCTCTAGTTTTTTTGCTTTTTCTAATAAAAAATCACTAATATCTTTATAATGTCCCGTCGCAAGTAAAGTAGTTAATAATTCCTCTCTCTCACTAGATTTCGCATTTAAGATATCTAAAAACTTATTTTGCGGTAAAATAACTACTTGTTTAAATTGTGTCGCATTCAAACCAATTAAAGAGACAATCTCACTATTACAACCCATAATCTTGTCGCTAATAACTTCATTTTTATCAATATCTAATAAATTGCATTCAAAAATAATACTCTTTTCATTATTAGTTTTACGCATACTACCAACTCGATTAACTTGATATAAATGGCCGTTGATATCAAAAGTGAAACTGACAATAGTTTTTTCTTTTTCATTGGCAAATTGACAACGAGCATCACTGACTTTACGATAATCACCACTCATTTCGCCATATAAAGCAAAACAAATCGCATCAAAAATAAAAGTTTTCCCACTACCTGTTTGACCATGAATTAAAAACAAACCATTTTCATTAAGTTTGGTAAAATCAATTACTTGTCGATTGACAAAACTACCAAAAGCACTAATTTCTAACTTAATTGGTCTCATTGTTGTCCCCCCATTTCATCGAATAATTCTCCTAATTTATTGATTAAAGCTTCATTCATTTCATTATTAGTTACATATTGATAGAAATTTTTAAATAATTCAATATCTTGCAAGTCATCTACTTTACCAATCGTATTATCTCTATTCGGATTTAAAGCTAAATATAGTCGCTTTAAACCAATGCAGTTTTTAAATTTACTACGAAGTTTACTAATCGGTTCATGCAAAAATTCTTTATTAGTTAGCTCACAATAAACATAATCATTGATATATTGATCATACTTTTCATCAGTTAATAAACTATCTAATGTATCTTGTAAAACAACGACATCGTACTGTGGAATTAACATTTCTTTCCTTCCACTCATTGATTTTGTGTCATATATGTACACCATCTTGTTTTGATTATGTTCACTGACACTATATTTTAAGATGGATCCACTATAAAAAATATTCTTCCCCATCTTTTGACTCTTATGTAAATGTCCGGCAGCCACAATGTTAAAGTCTTTAAAAACTTTTGGACTCAAACTATCAATACCACCTAAACTAAAAATGCTCTCAGAATCACTCTTTTCCCCATTAATAACATAATTATGCAATAAGGCAATCTTAATTGGATAATCGTTATTTGCTATTTGACGAGCAATAATAGCTTGATACCCTTCATCAGCGTTACTAATTTTTTCTCCACTTAAAAAAGAACGCATTTTATATGTCGAAAAATAAGGCAAGCAATAAAAACCGACTTCGCCATCAAAACTTAAAGGAGTTAAAATATCTTCTAAATTAGTATATAAATAAATATTAAAATTCGATAAGAAATTAGAACCATAACCCAAACGGGCATAGTTATCATGATTACCACCAATAATAACCGTTTTAATATCTAACTTGGAAATTTGGTATAAAATATCTTCAAACAATTTTAATGCCTCAACAGTGGGGTTAGCTTTATCAAAAATATCCCCGCATATTAATAAAACTTCAATATTATCCTTTTTTATTATATCTAATATTTTATTAACCATATATCTTTGATCTTCGATCAATGACACTTGATTTAGACTCTTCCCCAAGTGCCAATCGGATGTGTGTAAAATTCGCATATTATCTACCTCGCATATTAATATTATAACATAATATCACTCTATTGAATTAAAAAAGCCGATAAATATCGGCTTAATCTACATCATTTCGATTAATAATTTTTGCGGGAACTTTTCTAATAGTATTAAATACTGGGAATAAACCAAATAATAAATTAAACGCATAGACAATAATAATAGTTGCCCCTACTACTTGATTGTTTAATACAAATTTATCTCCCATTAACGGTAAGGCAATTATTCCATTAATGATGAAATACATTAAACCAATACCAATGACACTACTAACCGTTGTAATAACTAAGATTTCTCCTAAGAACATCTTATAGATATCGCGTTTCTTGACTCCAATAACACGATAGATACCTACTTCTTTAACCTTTGATAAGAAAGAAGAACGAATAATTAAGAAAATTTCTAATAAAGAAATCGCGACAATAATCCCACTAACTAATAAAGTTGAATTGATGCGATCTTTATTATCCTTTTTATATTGATCATAATCTCTTTGATAAACGTCCATCGCATTAATTTCGTTTTTGTTCAATTCACTCATAGTTAATGCTTTATCACTACTATAAAAATACAAATCACTAGTTGAACTAATTAAATGATTATAAATTGTTTGATTACTTACATAATTGATACTACTATTTATATTACTTGAATAATAACCCACTACTTTTAACTTATTACCATTCACTAACACATTCAAATAAGTATTAATTTTATTTGAATCTTTCATTGATTCAGGAATGATTGTTTCATTAACACCTGTTGGATAGTTACCCTTAGTAAGTACAATATTACCATTTCTTAAGGCCACATTATAATCTTCAATATTGACCCCATCCGATTGTGGTGTTTCCATACCACCTTTACCTGAGAAATACTTCAGTAAATTCGTAAATTGCGTGTTATTTGCATAAATACTTGGATCTTGTAAATCTGTAATTCCGACAATCGTAAAACTACCTAACGGACTAAAGTCCAAAGATAAATCAATAAAGTTTTCATAACTATCTAAACCAATTGTACTTAGTTGATTATCATTGATCATTTTATCAATTATCTTCTTATCTACTACTAAATGATTATCTTGAGATGGTAAAGCACCAGCAATGATATCACTGCCCTTTAAGACACTAGAATCCACTAAATCACCAATCATCCGCACATTTAAATTACTTGTTTGATAGTATTTTTTATAAGTAATTGGTAAAGCTACACTACTCTTAATTGTCACATATTGAGCACTAGGCGCGAAAGAAACAATCTTTTGATATTGTTCTGGAGTTAAATTAGAAACACTCATTTGCAGATAATTATGATTAGTTGTCGTAAATGAAGTATCTTTAATATTTAATGTTCCAGCCACACTACTAATCGCAAATAAAGTACTCATCGCACTAATAACGAAGCCAACCATTAATAACTTTTTAATTAATGAGTAATTCATCAACTTATTTACCCCTAATTTAAAGGCATCAAAAACTGAAACTATACTGCGATATTTGATTTTCTTAAGATGTCTTAAACGCGTTAAATCAAAATTATAATCTTCATAATCTTCTTTTGTCATCGACTTATAATTGTCATCAATTAATTGTACTACACTGTTATCATTAAGAATTTCGACGTTGTTTTCACCTAATATTTGAATGTATATCGAACCATTCTTACTTACTACCTTAATATTTAACTCTTTATTATCTTCATTATAATAGTCAAATTTAATATTATTGCGCACTACCCGAGTTTTATCTTCAATATCGCGTAAATAAATCTTATTATCGATCTTATAATCTAAACTATTTTCATGATCATTGGCATAATCATTAACTATTTGTCCATCCTTTAACTCGATAATTCGACTCGCATAAAAATGAGCTAATTTCTTTTCATGAGTAACTAATATTACTAAACAACTTTGTGATATCTTTTTAATAATGTTCATTACTTCAATCGTATTGGCACTATCCAAGTTACCTGTGGGTTCATCCGCAATAATGATCTTTGGATTTTTAACTAAAGCACGTGCAATACCTACTCTTTGACGTTGACCACCTGATAACATCGTTACTAATCGTTTTTTATAACGACTCATTCCCACCGTTTCTAAAACAAAGTTTACTTTATCATTGATTTCTTGTTTGTCTTTAACACCAATCATCTTTAAGGCAATAGCAACATTATCAAAGACACTCATATCATTGACTAAATGATAATCTTGAAAAATATACCCAATATTCAAAGCTCTTATCTTATCTTTTTTACCATGTAAACGACTAGATATCTTTTTACCATCAATAGTTATACTACCCTTAGATATATTATCTAAACCACCAATGGCATTCAATAATGTCGTCTTCCCACAACCACTAGGACCAAGTAAAGCAACTAAACCATTATCACCAAGTTCAAGAGTCGTATTATCAATTACATGAATTTCATTTTTCTTATGACGGTTAAAATACTTATTAACATTTTGTAACTTAATCATACCTTACTCCTTATTGCGATAAGTCTTCATCGCTGATTCTTTAAACAATTTCTTACTATACTTCTTAGTAATTAAATAAGAAATAATACTAATTACTACCCATAAAATAACATAGTCAATTGGTTTTAATAATAATGACAATTGATAAATCTTTTCAATTGATAAATATTCATAACGGCACAAGATAAATAAACCCGCCATCAGAACAAAACCAATGTTCTTAATCACCATCAATTCAATAGCTAATAAACGATTAATAACCTTCTTATTCGTACCTAAAATACGTAATGTTGAATAGTAGACATTTCTACTCTTCATAATAAGTTGAATAATAAAATATGAAATAAAGAAGATACCCAAACCGATTAAACCATAAACAAAGTATTGGAATAAATTAGAAAGTTTTTGTAGATCTTGAAAAGGATTAATATTATGATCTTCCACATAAAAAGCATCATAACCTAAATCATTCAATTCTTTTAAAACACTATGAGCGTCTTCCTTACTTTCAACAAACACACTAATTTGAAAAGGTGAGGTATTAAACAAAGAATCAAAATCGGCACTACTAATAAAGAAAGCCCCTTGATTCATGTCATAATCGCCATAACCCGTCAATTTAGTAAACGTCTTTTTACTATATTGATTACTAACCGTTAAATTAAGTTCGCCATTACTATAAATATTGGAACTTTCTACTTTAAACCCATAACCTTTACATTTAAAATTCTTACAGTTATAAGCTAAATCTTCACTAATCAATACTTCGCCAGGCGCTACATTAGGACTAGGCATAACATTATTTTGTGACATTCCGTTTTCACCAACATAATAATGTGATGCGAATAAACTTTTCAATTTTGTAACTTTTCTTATTACACCATGATATATTTGATCAGTTTTCGCTTTAGAAAGATATAATGCCGAATAAGTAGGCATATTCTTATCATAATATAGTCCACTAACTACACATGTCCCAATTTTATTGTTATACTCATCAGTCAAAGACACTTCTTGACCAATCATTTTCTTCGTATTCTCGTTAATATCAAATTCATTTTGATAACCAACAACAATTTCATTGTCGTTAGTTGGCATGTTACCTGCCATTAGTTGTTTGCCTTTAATATCTTCTATCGCTAAAGGGCTACCGCTAATAAATAAATAATCTAAAGAAATAGTAATATTACTATCCAACAATAAATCATTTTTATTAATATAATTTACTCCTTTAATCTGTTCCATTTTTGTAAGTTGTTCTTCATTAAAAGATAAACTGTTTTTTTGTTTCACAATAATTCGTAAACCATCATAAGATTTAAAATAATTGTTATACCCCATATTCAACACTTGTTTATCATTATCATTAATTGATGAATAACCAAATAAAACCGAACCACTCAAAAAACAATACACAATCAACAACAAAACAAACTTCATCCAAATATTAAAAGTATTGCGCATAGAAATTCTAATTGTATTAAAAATACTCAATTGTTTAAATTCACGATAAACAGCTACTTCACTACTGTCCACATTTCTGATTACTTCATCTTCAATAATATGACCATCGCTCATTTTAATTTTACGAGTCGTATATTGTTCAAACTGTTCATAATTATGAGTAACGACAATAACCAATTTGTTTTTCGCGATTTGAGCCAACAAAGCGATGATTTCATCAGCGGCCTTCACATCAATATTACCCGTTGGTTCATCCGCAATGATAATCGGTGTTTCTTTCGCTAAAGCACGAGCTATCGCCACTCGTTGTTTTTGACCACCACTAAGTTTTGACACTTTTTGGCGTTTAAATTTTTCTAAACCGACATCAACTAAGATTTGATTAACTTTATTTTTAATTTCTTTTCTTTTATATCCATTCAACAACATCACTAATTCGACATTTTGATAAACGGTATAACTATTAATCAAATTAAAGTTTTGAAAAATATTCGCTACATATTTTTTGCGATATTCTTCAAATTCATTTTCTTCATAATGACTTGTCGGTTGCCCATTAATATACAACTCGCCTTCTTCATAAGTATCTAAACCCGAAAGGACATTTAATAATGTACTCTTCCCACTACCTGATTCCCCGACAATAGTAACAAACTCATTGTTGTTTAATTGTAAATTAACTTTCGCAAAGCCGGTTGTAATCATATTATTTTGATAATAAAATTTTGAAACATTCTCCAGTTTAAGCATATTTTACCTACCTTATTGTTACATATAAAAAGGGTATCCCCCTTTTATTTTATATTGACATTTACTTCCATATCTAAATCTAATTGACGTAAAAGAACACCACTTGCCACTAACATTTTCTTACTAGCTTTCACACTATCTGTATGGGCATACTTATCACTCAAATAAACAATTTCCTTAATTCCTGATTGAATAATCGCTTTTGCGCATTCGTTACAAGGAAATAAAGAAACATAAATAATCCCATCGGTTAAGTCTTTACGTGCATTTAAAATCGCATTTAATTCCGCATGCACGACAAAAGGATACTTAGTTTCGTTAGTTTCGCCTTCTCTTCCCCAAGGAAAATCATCATCACTACAACCAATAGGCATCCCATTATAACCAATAGACAACACTTTATGTTCTTTATTGACAATAACCGCTCCTACTTGAGTGCTTGGATCCTTACTTCTTTTAGCCGAAAGAAATGCGAGCGCCATGAAATATTCATCCCAGCTTAACACATCTAATCTTTTCATATTATTCTCCTAATTGGCGATAAAAATCACTTAGTCTTTGACTTAAATAATCACCATAAAATCCTAAATTAAGTTTACCATAAGTTTCCACTACTTTGATATCAGTACCCGGATAAATTTCATCTAATTGACGATTAGTCAAACTATAACCAAATAAACCACTAGTAAGTAACGAAAGAACAATTAAAGAATTGATCGCTAAAGACTTCATCGACTTAAAGTAGAAGTAACCTAAACCGCATAATAAACCCGCTACAAATCCACCTAAATGAGCTAAAAAGCTAATATTAGGCAATAAACTAATCATAATATTAATCAGTAATAAAGAATAAATTTGTCTTCTTAAATAAGGATCCTTCATTCTTCCACTACTAATAAAGAAAACAATCATCATCGCCAATAGACCATATAAACCGCCACTTAAACCATTAGAAACAATATTACCATTACCAATCAAAACAAATAAACTACCTACAAACCCACTAATTAATAACGTACCTAAATAAACCCATTTATCCACAATCTTTTCAATAATTCGACCCACATTGATTAAGGCATAAATATTAAAAAATGCATGTACAAAATCAACATGAACAAACATTGATGTAAATAAACGCCAATATTCATTAGCTCCAAATACTAAAGCTTTATAATAACCACCTAATACAATTGAAGTTGTCACTAAATCTTTCGTCATATTATTAATGATAAAACTTAAACCATAAATAACACCACAAATAACTGCGATAACTAAAGTAACCTTCGGAATGCGATTTTGTTCTTTAATTAATGCTTTTAACTTCTTCATGTTTTGGCTAATCAATTTCTCTTGAGTTTGTTTTAATTGTTCATCAATATGTTCTTTATCAATAACAATTTCTGACAATGCCGGAAAAACATCTAATATTTCTATTGGCCAGCTTAGTTCTTCATTGACACCAACGGTAATACTTTTGACATCATTACTATATTCACTAACATAATTACCCGTATAAATGTTCAAGACTTTAACTTCAATTTCATTTTGATTTTCATCAAACGCTTTAATCATTACTGGAGCTTCTTTATCATTAAAATAGGTATCACTACTATTTAAATAAGAAACCCGAATAATGGGAAACTTCTGATTATTATAATTATGTAACCAAATTTCTTTTTGACTACGCTCTTTCGAAAATTGTTTATCATTCATATTAAAAATAATATCTTGATAATCATATTTATCTTTTAATATTTCTACCACCTTTAAGGCAATTATCTTACTTTCTTTCTCCATCTTTTATTCTTCCTCAATTCTTTCCAACAAATCTTTAAAATCTGTAGGTAAATCGCAATTAACGACTATTTCTTCTTTGGTTTTTGGTTGAACAAACTTTAATTCAAAAGCATGTAACATCTGACCATTAGTATCCATATGCTTTTTAAATGAATACTTGGGATCACCAACTAAAGGATAACCAATATATTGCATATGAACTCTTATTTGATGTGTTCGCCCAGTCGATAAAACACACTCTACTAAAGTATAATTCTTATATCTTTTAACTACTTTAAAATTAGTTAATGCATTTTTACTATTTTTGTTTGTCACACACATCTTTGTCCGATCACGATCATCACGACCAATAGGCGCATCAATAGTTCCAAAATCATGCGCTAACACACCATGAACTAACGCTAAATACTTACGACCTAAAGTCTTATCTTTAAGTTGACTTGCCAAACTATTATGAGCTTGATCATTTTTCGCTACAATAATCAAACCACTCGTATCTTTATCAATACGATGAACGATACCGGGACGATTAACACCATTTATTCCACTTAAATCACTAATTTGGTATAATAGGCCACTTACTAATGTAACTTCATTAGTACCAGCTCCTGGATGTACTACTAACCCTTTAGGTTTATTCACCACTACAACATCACTATCTTCATAAACAATATCTAAATTCAAGTTAACAGGTTTAATATCTAAGTCGACATTATCTTGCATTTGGACATCAATAATATCATCAACTTTAATCTTATAACTACCTTTTTGCCCTTCACCATTAACTAAGACATGTCCTTCTTTAATTGCTTGTTGAATAAACGCTCGCGATAATTCATCGATTTGATCCGACAAATATTTATCTAAACGAACATTTTCTTCTCCATCATTTACTATAAGTTTAATTACTTCCATTGATCTCATCCTTTTCTAGTAGTATTGCGATAAATAACAAACCACATCCAATACACAATAATATATCTGCCACATTAAATACCGGGAAATCATAATTAAAGACAATAAAATCTAAAAAATCAACAACATATCCCCGTACTAAACGATCAAATAAATTACCTAAAGTTCCACTAATCATTAAAACAATCGCTAGTGAAGTAATTTTTAAATGAAAATTAGTATAATACAAATAACATAAAAAACCCAAAGCCGCAAAGGCAATTAAAATCAACATCATCACATTACCACTAAACATACCCCAGGCAACACCCGTATTACGAACATAAGTCAAAGAGAAAAATCCATCAATAATAGCTTTACTTTGATTCACATCAAAATTACTCGCAAAATAAAACTTCGTTAGTTGATCAATAATTAAACCACTAATAATAATCAAAATATGACTTTTCTTCATGTTCACTCCTATCAACGATTACTTAATTTAATCTTTTCCAATAAATCAAAATCGATTTCCTTTAAAAACTCTACTATTATTTTAACACAATCATCGACATCTTTACTATTAATAATACCCACACCTTGGTGCATATAACGTTGTGGAATACTTAAAGTCAGCGTAAATACACCAATATTGTGACTAAAAATACTACCACTATCCGTACCACCTAAAGGAATACTATCAAATTGATAATCCAATTTTAATCTTTGACATAAGTCAATAAAATAGTCGACCATCCCTCTATTACCCAAAACACTACCATCACATAAACCAATTGCGACCCCTTTACCTAGTTTAATACTTCCCATATTATTAGGAGTATCATCACCATAAGTAACATCAACATTCACCGCAATGTCACAATCAACTAAATGTGTTGATGTCTTCGATCCTCTTAAACCAACTTCTTCTTGCGTACTACCTACACAATACAAATCATATTCAAATCTTTCTTTACTAATTTCTTGCATAACCTTAGTAATAATATACACACCGATTCGATCATCAAAACAACTACCTAAAATATTATTACTACCATTTAAAACTTCAAAATGTTTTCGAAAAGTAATAACATCATTTTCTTTAATCCCTTTATCTAAAACATCTTTTTTACTACTAAGTCCTAAATCAATATATATTTTATCCATTGTAGGCGTATTTTTACCAAAATCACTACCAACTACACCACTATATACTTGATTATCTCTCGTAGTAATATCAACTAATTCATTCAATAAAATCGTTGGATTAATACCCCCAATTGGTGAAACAAATAAATAACCATCGTCACTAATGCGACTAACAATAAGACCAATTTCATCCATATGCCCCATCAACATTACTTTAAATTGACTATCACCTTTTTTCAAACTAACTAAACTACCCAAATTATCATAAAAAGTTTCATCAACACAATTAACTAAATAGTTCTTCATTACTTTTGATACTGCTTTTTCATTACCACTTACCCCTAAGGCAAAACAGTAATCCTTCAACATCTTTAAATTCATAACTACCTCCTATTTTTGATGATATAATTGATGGAAACGTCCATTGTGAGCCATCAATTGATCAAAATTACCTTGTTCTAAAATATTACCTTGATCTAAGACTACAATGTTATCGCAATCGACAATTGTCGATAAACGATGGGCAATAATCACACTTGTCCGATTCTTCATCAATTGACTAATTGCTTCTTGAACCATCTTTTCATTATCGCTATCCACAAAACTATAAGCTTCATCTAAGATAAGTATTGGACGATTGGCATATAATGCCCTTGCGAAACTAATCAACTGTTTTTGCCCACTACTTAAGCGATTACCGCCTTCCCCAACATTACTATCATAACCATCTTTTAATTCAATAATAAAGTCATGCGCATTAACTAACTTACAACACTCAATAATTCGTTCTTTATCCACATCTTTTTCACCATAAGCCACATTTTCCATGATACTACCATAGAATAAATGCGGTGTTTGTAAAACATAAGCTAAATTAGAATGCAATAAACCTAAAGAATAATCTTGATAGTTAACGCCATCAATAAGTATTTCACCTTTAGTCGGCTCATAAAAACGGCATAACAAATTCACAATCGTACTTTTACCACCACCGGTTTTCCCCACAATGGCTACACTCGTATTTTCTTTAATTACTAAATTAAAATCCTTTAAAACTTCTTCATTTTCCACATAGGCAAAACTCACATGATTAAAAGTAATATCTCCTTTTAATACATGATAATTTTCCATCTTCGGATTTAATATCGTACCATACTTCTCTACTACTTCTTCTTTATCCACAATATCAATATTACTATCCAATAAACTAAAAATTCTTTCACCACAAGCTAACGCTAATTGTAGACGGCTTAAGATATCCGCAATCATTAAGATCGGATTATATAAAGCACTAATATATTGAATAAATAGTACTAAAGTACTAAAAGCTAACATTTGGTCTAAAACTAAAACACCACCATACCATAATACAAAACCAATCGTAATTGAAGAAAAACCAAACACTAAAGGATGATACAAAGATTGATACCAATTAGCCTTAAAACTTCGTTTACGATAGTTCTCACTATCCTTAATAAAGGCTTCATAATTAATATCAGCCAACGACAAAGTCTTACTAGTCTTATTCCCAAAGATACTACTAGAAAAATCACCCGTAATAATCGAATTTAATTTACGCACTTCTTGTTGTTCCTTAAATATCCGCTTACAAAACCAATAACTAACTAACAATAATAATGGAAACACCAATAAAATAATCAGCGCAATCTTAAAATTCACTAATAACATTGTAGTCCCAACCACAATAATCATAAAGATACTATAGGCCATATCCATTAAATCCCAAGAAATAATTTCCGAAATTCGAAAGATATCACTAGTAACCCGTGATACGATCCAACCACTATCATTATTATCAAAATAAGAGAAAGATAAATTCATCAACTTATTAAAAGCCTTTTCCCGCAATTGATAACCAAATTCCATTTCTAATTTACCACCATGATAGAAAAACTTATAAATATTTAACGATTGAAACAAAACCACAACCATATAAAACACACTAAAGATAACTAAATGCGAATTATTAAAGTTTTGTCCCACAAAACTATCTAAAGCATACTTATTCAATAACGGAAAAACCGTATCAGCCAATGCCGTCAACAACATAAAAAACATTAATAAAAAGACATGCTTCTTATTCTTCATTAACATTTTAAATAAACGTAACAACACATTATTTTTCATCAAAATCACCCTGATAATTCTTTTGAATATCATAGATATGTTTAAAATATCCACCCTTCTTAAGCAATGTATTCACATCACCTTGTTCAATAATTTTACCATGATCTAAAATGATAATTTCATCCGCCATTAAAGCATTCACAATCGAACTAGTAATAATAACACTAGTAATATTCCCACTAAACTGATGGATATTCTCTTTTAAAACTTTACTAGTATTGTTATCTAAGGCACTAAGAGAATCATCAAAAATTAAAACATCAATATCATTGATAATACTACGTGCAATAGCAATTCTTTGTTTTTGACCACCACTTAAAGTAACACCTTTTTCACCAACTAAAGTATCATAACTATCATTAAAGTCTTTGACAAAATCATCGACCATCGTAATTTCACTAACTTTCTTAAATAAATCTTCGTTCGCATTATTTTTAATATTAATATTATCCTTAATACTCTTCGAATACAAAAATGTTTCTTGTAAGATCAAAGAAATTCTATCTCTTAAATACTTCTTATTCACATCTTTAATATCATGACCATTTAAAGAAATAGCACCACTATAATTATCATATAAACGCGTCAACAACGAAACTAAACTACTCTTACCACTCGCTACCTTACCCATAATCACAACCGTACTCCCTTTTTTGATTCTAAAAGAGACATCATCTAAAACATTGTGATCCAAATTATCAGGATATGCAAAAGTCACATGATCAAAAACAATATCACCATTTAAATCATCACAACTACCACTCTTTAAATCCTCTAAAGGTAAATCAACGACTTCTTGTAGACGACGACAAGATACTTGCATCTTACTAAAATCGCCAACCACATGTCCTAATCTTTTAATTGGCCACAAAACCATCTCCATATAAGTTAAAAACACAAAGAACTGACCCAAAGTAATAATATTATCTTTACTCAAAATAACCCCAACTACAATAACTATAATCGTTTGAAACCAAACAATAATATCACTCAAACTATGATAAATACCCAATAAACGAATAAGCTTAAAAGTCGTATCTTTATAATTTTTATTATATTTATCAAAACGCGAATACTCAAACTCCTCTTTATTAAAAGCCTTAATTACCCGGATACCACTAATATCACTCGATAAGACATCCGTCATTTCCGCTTCTCTTTCATCACTCTTCGTAAAATAATCCTTATTATATTGCGAAAACTTATATGCCGATAAATAAATAAAAGGCACACATATTAAACTAATTACCGATAATAAAACATTAATATTCAACATCAACGTAAAAGCCACAATAAAAGTAAATAAAGTAGAAACTACTTGATTCAACTGACCCGAGAAAAAACGAAAAATCGTATTCACATCACTAGTACACTTTTGAATTAAATCACCCGTTTTGTTTTCACTGATATTTTCATAACGACTATTTTCAATCGCATAATATAAGTCATCACGCATCTGTTTAACCATACCTTCACTAATATAACTATTTAAACGAATACGCACAAAACTAATTAATGAAACAATAATCCGAATTAAAGCTACTAACAGTACACACATCCACAAATTTACATGTAAATTATTAATCCCACCAAAATAATTCACCACACTCAAAACAAACTCATTTTCAATGGGAATTAAATTAATCACATTATCAATATAAAAACTAATAACTAACGGACCAATCAAATTGAAAAAAGAGTACAACAAAATTACCAACACTAATAAAAATAAATAGCCTTGGTATTTCTTAACGTATTTATTCAAAAACTTAATATCATTCATAATCCACCCTCAATATTCTCAATACCCTTTTAATAATAACTCCTAACATTATACCACTAATCATACTCAATATAAGCATAATGGGTAAATAATTCATTATATATATCGATTGGTAAATAAAGCATACCATCCCTAATTGACCAATACTATGCATTGTTGCACTTACCATTGAAATCCCAAAAACACTAAATTTCTTATAAGGAAAAACCAATAATAAAACCAAAGTACTTAATAATACTCCACTACTAGACAAAAAGAAACCAACCGAAAATAATGATCCTCTTAATAGATGACTCATAAATACCCGTAAAAAATTAATCATAATAAACTCTTTTGATCCATACATATATAAAGCTAAAATACTTAAAATATTAGCCAAACCTAATTTTACTCCCATCGCTGGAATAGGAATAACTGGTTCAATAATATTTAAGATGATACTAATACTTAGTAACATCGTTAATGTCGTTAATTTTCTTATCTTCATGATATCACCGTATCCACATTACTTTCATTACTAACAATCGTAATAACGATATCATTAGGCAAACAAATAATTGGTATCGCATTATTAGAAACAAAGCCTTGATATGAACATAAATGATAGTTTGATGTTTCTTTAGTAACTCTAATTTGTTGATCTTGCACTTCAATAACTACATCACCTAAAGTTCCCGAAACAACATATTGACCATCAATCGTTAAATCAATGCGCAATACTTCCTTCCCTTTATATTCCACAATTGCCTGTTTATTATTTTGATTAGTATTATCAATAAAAAAGAAAAAGGCGACATAGACACTAATCGCCATTATTATCACTATAAACATGTATCCTTTATCATATTTATTCATAATATACCTCTCATATATTATATAGAAAAAAACACGATTTGCCTATTATTAAGATACCCTATTATTTTTCTTTGCCAAAATATCCGACAACTGTCACTATTGCGACATAAATAACTCCCGATACAGGCCATACTAACCAACTAGTTTTCCAATCATTGCCCACAAAACTAATCAATAAATAAATACCTACAACAATTAACCAATAAGCCGTTGAAATCATTTCAATCAAACCATGTTTCTTCTTATCCGTAACATAATATTCGTCATCTTTTAACACCTTCTGAAAGCTAGCATAACGCACTCCCGCAGTAATAAAGAATATTACCGCAATACTAACCATAAACAATAAAACACACAACATCACTACTAATAAGAATTCATCATTAAGAAATGTCCCAATAAATAAAGGTATTGGTGATAAGATACATAAACAAGTCCCAATTATATTTGATCTAACATAAGTAGGATGATAATTTTTCTTCGCTTCACTAACCATACCTTTAACGCCATATTCATTATTAAACGGTCCTTCTTCTAAAAAAGCATAAGGTTGATTTTCAAAACCCGTCATAATAAAGATCGCTACTGCAATTGTCACAATAATCAATAATGGTATCAATCCTAAAACACCAGCAATATTTTCGCTAATATCCCACATATTCATTTCACTAGCTCCCCCTAATAAAAGTAGGGGTATTGGTGAAAGAATACACATAAAAGTAGCGATAGCTATTTTATAAGCCGCTCTTTTTCGCACTTTTAAATAAGTAGTCGCATCACTTAAACTAAAACGTTTAATCGATGAATCCATTTCATCATCACTATATTC
>JBATBW010000069.1:0-47829 GCA_049662565.1 Erysipelotrichaceae bacterium
AATTGAGAGCGAGGATAAAAGGTTTTATACCCATCCTGGATTTGATGTTATAGCGATAATTAGGGCCACTTATAATAATATAAAAGCACGTGGTTTTGTTCAAGGTGGAAGTACTATTACCCAACAGTTAGCGAAGAATATGTATTTCTCTTTTGAAAAGACTTTGGAGCGAAAAGTGGGTGAGTTGTTAATGGCATTAAAGATGGAAAGAGAATTAACTAAAAACGAAATTATGGAATTGTATATAAATATAATCTATTTTGGAGAAGAATGTTATGGTATCAAAGAAGCTGCTAGACATTACTATAATGTCGATGTAAATAAGCTTGATTTAAAACAAATGAAGATACTGGTGGAAACTATAAAGAGTCCTAGTGCTTTTAACCCAAATAATAAAATAACGAGTGAAGATCACTCGTTATTTGTTTTTATATATGTCACGTATTTTTGACATGTTTGTTCCAAATACTTCTAAGTTTTGATTATCTAAGATTTCTAGGATATTTGCGGTATAGGCATCATGGATGATATATTCTTTACTTAAGAAAACCATCGGAGTAAATTTTGTGGTAATGGCACTTGCCACACTGCTTGAATAGATTGTCGACATTAACATTTCATTATCGCTGACTATGTTTAACCATTTAGAATTATTTTCTTGAAGTTTTTCTTTTTCAAAATGGTGTTTATAGTAGCGTTTTAGTGGAAGATTATATTGCTCTTCTTCACTAAAAAGGATAAGGATGTACTTGTCAATTCTATTTTCAGCTTCTTGTAATAGGGCTAGTAGTTCTTCATCAACGTCTTGTTCCCATAATTGGATTAGTAGTTCATTTTGAGCTTGATTAACTAAATATTTGGCCTTATTAATAACATTTTGGTAACCTTTGATATTTATTAATTCTTCATTTTGATATAATGGTTGATTGAAGAGAATTAAATTATGATTTATTTCCTTAAGATCATTGTGCATTTTGTTTTCTAATGATTTGATAAATTGCTCAATGGGAAGGGCAATATATGATGTTTGTTCGTCAATAATTTTATTGACTAATCCTTTCATAAAGAGGCTTTCTAAGACATTATATATTTTTGAACGGGGGACGCTTGATAGTTTGCTGACTTCGTAGCCGTTACATTTACCGTTTTGTAATAGGGTAACATAGGCTTTAGTTTCATATTCGGTAAAGTTGTATTTTTTCATTAATTGTAGTAGTTGTTCCATATAAACCCCCTAACGCTTTAATTATATATGAATAACAGTAAAATAACAATTATATCTAAACTCGGTATATAAATAATGGTGTATTTTGTTATACATTAATGGGGTTAAAATATAATGCAATGTTTAAATTGTAAAAAAGAAATTGATGATAATGACAATTATTGTGGATATTGTGGGATTAATTTATCCGACTTTAAGAAATATTTAGATAAAGTGGGTAATAAAACTAAAAGAATGCAAGACAAGGATTATTTCCATAAGATCAAAACTTATGAAAATAATATCTTGACATTGGAGAAACGAAGAGCGAAGGCAATTAAAAAAATTGAAGAAGCTAGGTGGGTTAATATTGGAAATCGCTTTGCTTATAATATGACAGAAGGAATAGTTAAATTTAATCAATCTGTTGTACCTTTTTCTAGTATTAAAAGTGTTAAGATTAATTGCCAAAATGCGTCACGAACAGAAATAATTGAAACTGGAACATCAAAAAAACATATTTCTTTAGGCGGTGGTGTTGTAGGTGCTGATATTTTAAGACCTTTAGGGGCAGTGATAGGTGGGGCTGCTTTAGGGAAAACGACTACAAAGGCAAAATCAACTGTAAATTCTGTTTCGACTTGCACTCATTTAGGGGTTTTGATTGATATAAATAATGATGCTTCAAAAGAAATCGTTTTATTGTTATCAACTGTTGATACATCAGATATTAAATATAGAGATGCATATTCAACTGCTTATCAGATTGCAGAGAAACTTCGTTATTTATCTTCTTTACCGGTGCCTACCCAATTTTTGAAGGTGGAGGAAGAGGAATCGGTGAAAAAATACGATATTCAAATTAAGGAAGAAATTGAAAAAATAGAAAAAGTCAAAAATGGCTCTGAATTTGATAATACAACAAATAATAAGTAGGGTATGGAGATAAATTATGAGAAAATGCAAAAGATGCAAAAATGAATTTAAAGATGAATATTTATTTTGTCCAAAATGCGGAAGTTGTTATTATAATAATCAGAAGGTTACTTATTCTATTAATCATTTTAATAAAATTGGGGATATAATATTATATGTTATTGGTTCAATATCAATAGTAGGTTTTTTTAATATAATGTTTTCGAATTTTGTTTCTGGATTTGTAGGTTTATTGTTTGCGATTAGTTTATTGCCGATTACCTATGAGTTGCTTGAAGGTAGTATAATGAATGCATCAGACAAAACTAATAAATTAGTGAGAATATTGGTACCTATTGTTTTACTGCTAGTATTTGTATATTTAAACTCTAAGTAAAAGTAAAAGTTGGTTTAGGTTAATCTATTTGTCAAAAAAATGGGTTAACCTTATTTTGGAAATAGTTTAAAAGTTAAAAAAGAGACTGTATTTTTAGCATACAGTCTCTAAAACCATAAATTAATTTGCTAGACTATGATTATTCTTGTTACCAAGAACCACCGCTTGATCCACCAAAGCCGCCTCCTGAGAAGCCTCCTCCGCCTGATCCAAAGCCACCACCAACATCATTTGATGCTGTTACTGGTATTGATGTCATATCATGAGATGCATGGTATAAGGAGTTATTTAGGGCGCTAATTAGTATGTAGTTATTTATGAATGTGTTTTGTCCTTCATACCAATCAGGAGCTATTGTTTCTAAGTCTTTGAAGTGTTCATTCCATACATCGACCATTTGAAAGGCGTAAGCGTAGGGGAGAATATCAAAGAAATAGTAAGGATTGTCTTTGACTAAGGCTTCTAAGCGATCTTTTTCGGCGTATTCAATGAATTGTTTAAGTCCTAAAATTTCGCCTAGTCTTTTCGCTCCATTGCCACTGAATTCTAAGTATTTAGGTGCAATGAACAGCATAATTAAACAGCATAAATTGATGATAATAGTAAATGGCAAGTATTTAGTTTCGCTATATAATATTCCTAAAACGATATAAATTACAGATAATATTATTGATAATATCGCATACCCAGACTTATTAATTTTAGTAAGTGCATACTTTTTATCTTTGTATACTAATAGTAGCAACATTAAGACAATTAGTGGAACATTTTGAATTACGATACTGAACATACCATTAATAATCATTAAATTTTTAAAGTAATTATTCATAAAAGCATAACCAAATGATAACATTATGGCAATAATTGAAAAGAGAATTACTATAGCCTGTGATTTTTCATCATAGACTCGGTTTTCTTTTCGGTTCATATAAAATGTTAGGTTGTTGATGCATGAATTAATGTGTTGATAGAATTTATCTTTTAGAGTAATTGTGCTGACAACATCGCCTTCATAGAATAATTGCATAAATAGTTTCTTTTGGTATTCTGGTTGATCATCTAGTTCTTTGATCTTTGTGAATTGTAGACCGTCTTCGATTTCTTTTATTTTTAGATATCCATCTTTTGACCATTCTAATATTAAAGATATAATGTCATGGTTGTTGGCTTGGTTATCGATGATGAATCCACATTCGGCACTGCTTACCCCTTTTGGTGGTTGGAACATTACTGTTGTTGTTAGGATAGTCGCATTCTTTTTATGTTTTAAATATAGTAAGATAGCGATGACTAATCCTAGTCCACTGATTAGGGAAAAGATAGTGTAATAAGTGGTGTAGGTTGGATAAGTGTAATAGTTCTTATCTAATATAGCACTTAGTGTAATTGATTCATTATTTTTTAGGGTATGATCATATACTCCTTTTATCGTTTTTTGATCAACAGTGTATTTTAAATAGTTGTTGTTGTTGATGTCATTTCCGATATAAAATGCTACTTTATCTTTGTTTATATCTTTGGGAAAATTGATTTCAAAGGTAAATTGATCTACGGTTGTGTCCCATCGATAGATTAAGTTTTGATAAAATAATGAGTAGTCTTCAAAGTTAAGGTTGTTAGTATTAATAACATAAGAAAGTTCATATACTTCATTAGTATTGGCATAAGAATCTTTGCTTCCTATTTTGAAACTGATGCCGTTGTTTTGTGTTTCGACATCATATTGATGATTCGATAACACTTTGGCATTAGTTATGGGGAAAGTGTAGGTCTTGTTGATGTTGTCAATGTTGACGTTATACTTTGTTGATATATTACTATATATTCCGTGTCTTTGTTGACTAAAGGTTACTGCGATTTTTTCCTTTACTAATATTTTGCCATCTTCTTGAACATCAATTTTGATGTCATAATGATTGATGACAAAGGCTTCTTGGGCGTGAATATTAGTAATAAAGGGAATAATGAACGTTAGAACAAGTATTAACTTAAAAAAACGTTTCATATTAGAATTCCACTTTTACATTGTTTCTTTCTTCGGTATTAGTGATTTCGAATAAAGATTTAGTTTTAAAGCCACCAATATTTGCGACGATATTACTTGGAATAGATTGAATTTTAATGTTATATTCTTTTACTACACCATTATAGTATTTACGGGCATTACTGATTTCATCTTCCATATTTTTTAATTGTGCTGATAGGTCCATAAAATTAGCATTAGCTTTTAGATCAGGATAAGCTTCTGCTAGGGCCATTAAGCGTCCTAAGGCTTTTGTTAGTTCGCCTTCGGCTTCTAATCGTTTGTCGTCACTAGGTGAACTTTGAATAGTGTTACGAGCACTAATTACACTTTCTAGTGTTTCTTTTTCGTGCTTTGCATAACTTTTTGTTACTTCTACTAGGTTAGGGATTAAGTCAAATCTCTTTTTTAGATAGACATCCATTGTTGAAAAGGCTTCTTCGCACATTGTTCTTAAGCGAACTAAACTGTTGTAAGTAGTTACAAACCATAAAGCTAAAATGATAACTACCGCAATAATAATTATTAACCAAATTGGCATAATATATACCTCCTTTAATAATTTCATTATACCACAAAACGATAATTAAGATATCTTTATGGAGTAGTGAGATAATTGTAAATAAACACTTATTAATTAATTGACAAGTAATTTGATATTGTGATAACATTAACATATAGTAGTTACTATAAGTAGCGACAGAAAGAGAGGACACATGTTATATATTAATAAACAAGTAATTGATGAAGTTTGTGATCATAAAGAATTGGTGTCAATTATTGAAAAAACAATGGGGTTATATGAAACGGGTAACTTTACTCAACCAGATCGAATTACAGTAAATCGTGGTGATAAAGAAACATATTTATATATGCCTTGTTTTACTGATGAAGTTAAAGGGACAAAAATTTTGACTTTATATGCGGATAATGCCCCTAAAGGGATTCCGACAATTCAAGGACTTATGCTATTGAATGATCCTGAAACAGGAAAAATAAAAGCGATAATTGAGGGGTCGACATTGACTGCTTATCGTACTGGTGCTGTGGGTAGTTGTGGTATTAAACATACTACACCAAGTGATGTTTCTAAATTGGGTATTATTGGTAGTGGAATTCAAGGATTTTATCAAAGTATTTATGCTTGTCAATTAAGAGATATTAAAGAAATTAGTGTATTCGATATCTTTAGTGATAAAGCACAAGACTTTAAAGAAAGACTTCAAAAAGAATTGCCAAATGTTATAATAACTGTAAGAGATAGTGTTGAAGAATTATTGGAGAATAGTGAAGTTATTATTACGGTTACTACTTCACCTAAACCAGTATTGCCTAACAATCCTGATTTATTAAGAGGTAAACACTTTATTGGTATTGGTTCTTATAAACCAACAATGCAAGAGTTTCCACAAGCATTATTTGAGTTGTTAGATGAAGTTTATATTGATGTTGATTTTGCGAAACATGAAACAGGCGACTTAATTAATCCTTTAAGAGAAGGATGGATTAAAGAAGAGCAAGTGACAACACTAGGGAAGTGTTTGAATAAGGAGTTGAATGTTAAAAATACAACATTATATAAATCAGTAGGTATGGCATTATTTGATATTGAAGTAGGAGAATATATTTATAATCAAGCAATTAAAGCAAACAAAGGTATTTGCTTAGAATAAGGAGAGAGAAAATGAGTTTATATGGACCAGAATTTTGGAACGATGGTAAAGCTGCACACCGTCGGGTAATGATGAAAGCGGCAGGATATGGAGATAAAGATATTAGAACTAAACCACATATTGGTGTACCTAATTCTTTCCAAGAAGGATCTCCTGGTAGTGCCCATTTAAGAGAAATCGCTCAAGCAGTAAAAGAAGGTATTTGGGCAGCTGGTGGTATTCCAGTAGAATTTGGAATTCCCGCAACTTGTGGAAATATTCCCAATGGGGTAGAAGAAATGAAATACGAACAAGTTATGAGAGACATTGTTTGTATGTCAGTTGAGGCTGTTTCTCGTGTTCATCAATTTGATGGTATTGCGATGATTGCATCTTGTGATAATATTATTGCGGGATGTTATTTAGCAGCTTGTCGTTTAGATATTCCGGCTATGGTAGTTACTGGCGGTTGTATGTCGGCTGGTAGTCACTGTGGTAAACAGGTATTAGAAGCAGATATCGATGTATCTCGTTTTAATGGTGCCAATGATGAATTAGTTGCGGAAATGGAAGAATGTGTATGTCCTTCATTTGGGGCTTGTCCATCAATGGGTACTGCGAATACGATGCAATTAATGGGAGAAATTTTTAACTTAGTATTACCAGGAACGGCTTCAATTCCGGCGGCTAACACTTTAAAATTGAGAAAAGCGCGTGAAGCGGGTTCTTATATGGTAGAAATGGTTAAAAAGAATTTAAAACCTTCACAATTAATTACTAAAGAAACTTTAAAAAATGCGATTATGTTTGACATGGCAATTGCGGGTTCGACTAATGCAGTATTACATATCTTATCAATGGCTTATGAATTAGGTATTGATATTTCAATGGCAGATTTTGAACATTATGCTAAAGAAATTCCGGCTATTGTTGGAGTAGTGCCTTCAGGTCCTTATACAATTGTCGATTTATATAATGCTGGTGGCGCACTTGCAGTAATGAAAATGTTAGAAAGCAAGATCTACCAAGATGTACCAACGATGATTGGAACTACTTGGGGTAAATTATTGAAAAATATTAAAATTGAAAGTAGTGATGTTGTAAGAAGTTTAGACAATCCATTATTTAATGAACCAGGATTAAAAGTATTACGTGGTAATATTTCACCAAATGGGGCAATTGTTCGTCCTACTGGTGTACCAGCAGAAATGAAGAAATTTAGTGGTAAAGCTAAAGTATATGATAATGATACTTATGCATATCAAGATATTATTAGTGGCAAAATCGTTGCAGGTGATGTAATTGTTATCCGTTATGAAGGGGTAAAAGGATCGCCAGGTATGAAAGAATTAATGTTATCTACTGATGCATTAGTAGGTTTAGGTTTGCATACAAGTGTGGGATTAATTACTGATGCTCGTTTCTCAGGATTTAACCATGGGGCAATTATTGGTCATATTTCTCCAGAAGCTTATGATGGTGGGTTAATTGCTTTAATTGAAAACGGTGATGAAATCGCAGTAGATACAATTGAAGGAACAGTTAACTTATTAGTAAGTGATGAAGAAATTGCTGTTCGTAGAGCTAAATGGGTATGTCCTCCATTAAAAGAAGAAAAAGGATGTTTAAATATCTTTGCTAAAACGGTTAGACCAGCTGAAGAAGGTGGCGCAATGCAACCTTGGGCAAGAGACGCAAAATTTAAAAACGATTATAAACTATAGAAAAAGGGTTGCCCCTTTTTCTATCTATTAAAGAGGATAGAAAATGAATAAAGAAATAAAATTATATAGTAGTAATTATATCCAAGAATATAAAGCGGTTGATTCTCATACATTGGGACAATTCACAAGAGTAGTTGTAGACGGGTTTCCACATATTGAAGGAAAGACAATGATTGAAAAGAAAAAATACTTAGAAGATCATTGTGATGATATTCGTACTAGCTTAATGTTAGAACCTAGAGGACATGCGGATATGTTTGGTTCAGTATTAATGGAACCAGTACATGACGAATGTGACTTCGGGGTTGTTTATATGGATACTGGTGAATACTTAAATATGTGTGGTCACGGTACGATGGGAACAGCTACAGTATGTGTGGAAGCTGGATTAGTACCAATGGTTAAACCTTATACTTATGTTAATTTAGATGCACCAGCTGGTATTATTCGAACAAAATTAAAAATTGAAGATGAAAAAGCAGTAGAAGTAACTATTACTAATGTGCCTAGTTTTGTTTATCAAGAAAATGTTCGTTTAGATATTGATGGCAAAGATGTGGTAATCGATATTATCTTTGCGGGTAATTTCTTTGCATTAGTTGATGCTTCACAATTTGATTGGGAAATTGGCGCAAAGAATGTGTCTAAATTTTCTAAAATAGGTATGCAAATACTTCGTAAGGTCGCTACTGATTTAAAGGTTAAACATCCTTTAATTGATATAACAGTTGTAGATCATTGCGAATTTTATGTAAAAAGTGATCATGAAGGAGCGGATATTTGTAATACCGTTATCTTTGGTGAAGGTCAATGTGATAGATCACCTTGTGGTACAGGTACGAGCTCAATGTTAGTTAAATTACATCATATGGGTAAATTAAAAGTTGGCGAAAGTATTGTGACAGAAAGTGTTATTGGTTCACATTTCACAGGTCGTATTAAAGAAGAAACGATGGTTGGTGATTTTAAAGCTATTGTTCCAGAAATTACAGGGGCAGCTTATATTACGGGTGTTTCAACTTATTTAATTGATAAAAGAGATCCATTGAAAAAAGGATTCTTATTAGGTTAAGATGCCACATATTCAAGTTAAGATGTATCCTGGTAGAGATGAGGATACAAAAAACACTTTAAGCAAAGCTTTAGAAGAAGCGATGATTAGTGTATTGGGTTGTAGTAGTGATGCAATTTCGATTAGTATTGATGAAGTTGAAAAGAATAATTGGCAGGAAGTGTATGACAATGAAATTATGAATAATTCTACGTTATATAAAAAGCCTAATTATTAGTAAAAAGGATAATAAATTATTGATAATTGAATTATTATATGGTATTATTTATAAGCCTTACTTTAAACAAGGTAACGTTTAAGGCGGAAGGAGAGAAAACTATGAAACAAAATATTCATCCTAAGTACCAAAAAGCAAAAGTAATTTGCGCTACATGTGGTAACGAATTTGAAACAGGTTCTATTAAAAGTGAAATCAATGTAGATACTTGTAGCAATTGTCATCCATTTTATACAGGGCGTCAAAGATTTGCTCAAGCTGCTGGTCGTATCGAGAAGTTTAATAGAAAATATGGTTTAGAAGAGAAAAAATAAGGTAACACCTTATTTTTTTTAAGGTTTTAGTGTAAAATATAGTGGGTGATAATGATGATGTATAATCAATATAAAGATGGGTATATTGAAGTAATATGTGGATGCATGTTTGCGGGAAAGACCGAAGAATTAATTCGACGTATTAAGGTTTTAGAATATGCCAAAAAGAAAATAGTAGTATTTAAACCAAAGATTGATAATCGATATGACGATACGAAAGTAAGTTCACATGCAGGTAGTAAAGTGGACTCTTTTGCGATAAGTAATGCAAGTGAGATATTGCACTATATTGATGATAGTGTTGATGTAATTGCGATTGATGAAGTGCAATTCTTTGATAATAATATTATTGATGTTTGTAATTATTTAGCGAATAAAGGTAAAAGAGTAATGGTTGCCGGATTAGATATGGATTTTAGAGGTGAACCGTTTTCAGTAATGCCAACATTATTGACACAAGCAGAATTTGTCACTAAGCTAACCGCTGTTTGTCAAATATGTGGAGCACCAGCGACAAGAACACAAAGAATAATTAATGGACAACCGGCTGATTACAATGATCCAATTGTATTAGTTGGCGCTAGTGAAAGCTATGAAGCGCGTTGTCGCCATTGCCATGAAGTGAAAAATCATCCTAACATTTTTGATGACAAGTAACTTAAAATCTTATATTGCTCCTAAGAGTTTTTATAAGAAAATATTATTTATTTCTGTTCCTTTAGCTCTCAATCAAATACTAAGTAGTTGTATGGGCATTGTTGATACGATGATGGTTAGTTGGATTGGTAATGTTAATGCAGTAGGAACAGCTGCCCAAATAGAAAATTTGATGATTACTATTGGTTGGGGAGTTGCTAGCGGAGTAGGGATATATTGTGCTCAATTTTATGGAGCGAAAAGATTTGATAGTTTAAAAAAAGCGTTTGGTTTAAGTTTGATGATATCTTTGCTTAATGCTTTTGTTTGGATGTTGATTGTGTATTTCTTTGGATACCAATTGATGAGCTTTTTTATTAATGATATTAGTGTAGTAGAGAACGCTTTAAAGTATTTAAATGTTGTCTATTTTAGTTATATTCCGTTATCATTAGGTTTCTGTTTTGCCTATGTTTATCGGACGATTCAAAAGACGCAAGTGCCTTTGATTATTGGGGCGATTAGTATGTTAACTAATGTAGTATTTAACTATTTACTAATATTTGGTAAGTTTGGTTTTCCTCAATTAGGGGTAGTTGGTGCAGCTTATGGTACTTTGATTGCGCAAAGTTTGGGATTAGTAATTCATGTTGTATATGCCTATTTTACTAAACAAGAATTCTTTGGTAGTTTTCAAGAAATGTTTGGTTTGGACAGAGAATTCGTTAGTAAAATCATTAGAAGAATTTATCCTTTAATAGTGAATGAAATCTTTTTTGGTTTAGGTAATACTTTATTTATTAAAGCTTATGGGTTACTCGGGCCAAAGGCGATGGATGCTTATTATATAGGTAATAATATTGCGAATATATTCTTCTTTGTGACAATGGGTGTAGTTACGGCGTCAACGGTATTAATAGGTGAACAGTTAGGTAAGCACCGTATTGATACAGCGAAAGAATATGCGCGATATATGTTGTCATTAGCTTTTGTATTGAGTACGTTGGTAGGAATTTTAATTATTGTAACCTCACCTAGTCTGGTTAGTTTATTTGGAACATTAGAACCTTATACTTACCATCAAGCATTAAATGTTGTAAGGGTCTTTGCTTTACGTATTGCATTAAGGATGTTTAATGGATTAGTTTTCTCGATGTTAAGAGCGGGTGGCGATTCTAAATTCTTGTCCTTCTTAGATGCTGGTATGATGTGGTTAGTAGGAATACCTTTATCGTTTATTGGGGTATTTGTGTTTGGAATTAAAGATATATCTATTCTCTTTTTAATGGTACAATTAGAGGGCGTAGTTAGAATATTTTTTGGAATATATCGTTATAAAAGTGGCATATGGGCCCAAAATTTAACGAATGAAATAAATTAGGAGGTAATTTATGAGTGTAATGTTATCGCGATTAGATAAAATTAAAGAACGTTATTACGAAATTAATGAATTATTAATGAGTAATGAAGTGATGAAAGATAATCGATTAATGGCTAAGTTAGCGAAAGAACAAGCGGGGTTAAGTGGAATTGTGGAAAACTATGAAAAGTTACTACAAATTGATCAACACATTAATGAAGCAAAAGAATTGTTAAAAGAACATGATCAAGAAATGAAAGAAATGGCTCAAATGGAATTAGAAGAGCTAGAACCAGAAAAAGAACGTTTGTTGAATCATTTAGAAATCTTGTTAATACCAAAGGATCCAAACGATGACAATGATGCAATTGTTGAAATTCGTGGAGCTGCCGGTGGTGACGAAGGTAATATTTTTGCGGGAGATTTATATCGTATGTATGCCCGCTTTGCGGAAGAAAAAGGCTGGAAAGTTAATGTTTTAGAAGCAATGGTGGCCGAAGCTGGTGGTTATTCATTAATCTCTTTTGAAATAAAAGGGGATAGTGTTTATAAAGAACTTAAGTTTGAGTCTGGTTCACACCGTGTGCAACGGGTACCAAAGACCGAATCACAAGGACGTATTCATACTTCTACAGCAACGGTATTAGTAATGCCTGATGTTGAGGAAGCGGACTTTGAATTGAATATGGCGGATTTAGTATTTGATACTCACCGTGCTAGTGGAGCAGGTGGGCAACACGTCAATAAAACCGATTCAGCCGTAAGAATTACACACACACCAACGGGCATTTCCGTTAACTGTCAAGATGGACGTAGTCAACATGACAACCGCGATTTAGCTTTAAAATTAATTAGAGCGCGTATTTTTGAAGAACAACAAAGAAAGATTAATGAAGAAAAAGGTAAAGAAAGATTATCTAAAATTGGTAGTGGTGACCGTAGTGAAAAGATTAGAACTTATAACTATCCGCAAAACCGGGTTAGTGATCACCGTATTGGTTTAACTTTACAAAAACTAGATCGGATTATTGAAGGTGATCTACAAGAAATCATTAACGCATTATTGGCGGAAGACCAAAGAAGTAAATTAGCTGGGGAACAAAGTGAACTATAGAGAACTGCAAAAAGAAGGTCAAAGTCTTTGCTTAGAAAATGAAGTGAGTGACCAAAGTGCGCAAATGTTAATGTTGGAGATGTGTCGTAATAATAATTTTAATTTATATTTAGATTATAATGAAGAAGTTGAAGATTCTTTTAAAGAACTATATTGGAACAATATTCAAAGGCTATGTGAACACGAACCATTAAGTTATGTTTTAGGATATGATTATTTTTATGGTTATCAATTTAAGGTGAACCATCATGTATTAATTCCCCGTGATGAAACGGAAGAATTAGTTGCCAATACTTTAGCTTATTATGATGAATTGTTTAAAGGTCAAGTAGTAGACGTAATAGATGTAGGTTGTGGTAGTGGGGCAATCGGCATTGCCTTAAGTTTAGAAGAAAAGAATATGAATGTTACTGGTTGTGATATTAGTAGTGAAGCTTTGATTGTAGCAAAAGAAAACAATGATAATCTTCAAGCTAATGTTAATTTTGTTGAAAGTGATATGTTGAAATATTTTGTTGAAAACAATATAAAAGTCGATATGTTAATATCTAACCCGCCTTATATTAAAAGTGATGCAAAATTAGAAAGTAGTGTTATTGATTATGAGCCTAAAGTAGCTTTATTTGGCGGAGTTGATGGCTTATTCTTCTATAATGAAATATTAACTAATGCCCATTTAATTTTAAAGGATAAATATTTAATTGGTTTTGAGATTGGTTATGATCAAAAAGATGATATATTAAAACTAGCGAATAGTTATTTTCCTAATGATTTTAAAGAAATTGTCAAAGATATTAATGGCAAAGATCGGATGTTATTCATTACAAATATAAAATAATATTTATTTATAAAAAAAATAAAACGCAAGGGAGATGCTCCGTAAGGAAGTTGTCTCTCTTGCGTTTTTGGCTCTAAGGACTTTTTGGGGGTGTAGATAATTAAAAAAGAGAAATTTTTCACTTTTTTTACTGTGCACCTTTCTATTTATTTAATTATTTGTTATTATTATTTTGTATTAAGCTTTAAAAATTGGTTTTTTACTTGTAGCCCAAATTATGCGTGCTCTTGTAAAATCAAAATTAGAAACTCCACGAGAGTTTCTTTTTAAATCTTTAATAGATCTATTAAATCCTTCTATTGGACCATTAGATAAACGCCTTTCTTTTTGTGTTAACTGTTATTACGATAAAGGAATTAATTATATACTCAAAATTTTTCTCAAGTAAGTTGGCTGTTTTTTCAAATATAAATAATCCGGATTTTTTATAAATGTTAATTATCTCTATTAATTCAACTGTAGCTGAGTTTAAATCTTTTTAACATATACATTTTTTCAAGATTATTATCGATCGCGAATATATATTTTAGTATTTGAGCGTTAGTTAGTTTACCAGGAAAATACTTTCATAAGGAGATCGTTTATTAAAATTTATGTTTTTTGAATTACTCAAATAAATGTATTTATACTGGGTCAGTAGAGTAACTTCAATACTAGGATAAATGCTTTCGTAATTACTATAGTGTTTACTATTATATTCTTGTAATCGTATATTATCTTTATCTTTGTGTTTTTTCCTTTAATTAAACAGATATCTGTTTAATTCTTGAATAATAGTCGATATTACATGAAAAGAATCAACAATTGTCTTAGTTTATTGAAGTATTTCACTGCATAATTCATATAAGGGTTATACATGTCACAAATTTAGTATTCGATATTTAAACGTTCTTGTGGTTATACCTTTTGAATGCATAATAGAATGACACTTAGGGCAATAGGTCTTAATAGGATCTTCAATTTGAATTTAATCAACAATAATTTTACTATCCGTAATGTTTAATAATTGTAATATATTATCTTTCATCTCCTTACATTGCACAGTTAACTAAATTACATAAGTAAAGATAAAAAACTCCAACCTTTTTGTGGGCATAATGGTTGTGTTATAATAGTGTTAATTATGGAGGTGTGGTATGGATTCACTAGTGGATTTAGCGTATTCTATTGCATTGAAGGCACATGAAGGACAGGTTGATAAAGGGGGAATTGCTTATATTAACCATCCGGTTAGTGTGGCTAGTTTTGTTGATAGTGATGATGAAAAGGTGGTGGCTTTACTTCATGATGTCGTTGAGGATACGGATATAAATTTAAATGATTTACAGGAATTGGGGATTCCTAGATATCTTGTTGAGGCGATTGATTGTATGACAAGAAGAAGCAATGAAGAGCGGATGGCTTATTTATTGAGAGTGAAGGGTAATGCGATTGCGAAAAAGGTGAAGATTGCGGACCTTAAACATAATAGTGATATTTCGCGTATTCCTTTTCCTAGAGAAAAAGATTTTAATCGAGTTAGAGAATATGGAGAAGAACTGGCATTTTTAAAGGAAGATAGTCTATAAATTAGTGATAAATAAATGTTATAATAATTAGGTAAGGAGATTTTCTATGACAAAGGTGATTACTAATATTGATGAGATTATTGCTCTAATGAGAAATGATAAAACAATTGCGTTACCAACGGATACTGTCTATGGTTTAATGGCCCCATTAAGTGAAAAGGGGTTGAATAATATTAAACTGGCTAAATCTCGTGACGAAAATAAGCCTATTCCAATTATGGTTAATGGGTTAAAGATGTTAGAAAGAATTGCGGATGTTAAAGAATATCAGTTGCCAGTTATTAATAAGTTTATGCCGGGTTGTATCACGATTATATTTAATAAGAAAGATTGTTTGAATGATAATTTTACTAATGGTTTAGCTACGGTTGGTGTTAGAATTCCCGATGATCAATTGTTATTAGATGTTATGGAAATATTAGATAGCCCGATATTAGTTACGAGTGCTAATCTTAGTGGTCAGCCAACTTGTTTTAATGATGCAGAGGTTTTAGATCAGTTAGATGGTAGAATAGATGGTATAATTTTAGGGCATAGTAGTGGTAATAAACCTTCTACTATTGTGGATATGACCAGTAATGAATTAAAGATTATACGTCAGGGAGATATTTCCTGGGAAATGTTAATGGAGGTCCAAAATGAAAATTAGCATAGGTTGCGATCATGGTGCATTTGAATATAAGGATGCGGTTGTAAAACATTTAGTTGAAGTAGGGCATGAGGTTGTGGATTATGGAACTTTTAATACTGACAGTGTAGACTATCCGGATTTTGCTTATCGAGCTGCAAAGGATGTGGCAGATAATAAGGTTGATCGGGGTATTGTGATGTGTACAACGGGTATTGGAGTTAGTATTACGGCCAATAAAGTTAAAGGTGTGCGTTGTGCTTTAGTTGATCGCGTAGATATTGCTCAAGTTACAAGAGAGCATAATGATTCCAATTGTTTAGCTTTGGGTCAAAAGTTGACAGACTTACCGACGGCAATTGCAATTGTGGATACTTGGTTGAATACAGAATTTTCTAATTTAGAAAAACATGCTCGTCGTGTTGAAAAGATTAGAGGAATCGAAAAAGGTTTAGACTAGTAATCTAGTTATAAATAGAAGGAAGAGGTTAATAATGAAAGTTAATGTATTAAATAATCCCTTGATAACTCACAAATTGACATTGATGAGAAAAAAAGAAACGGGCACTAAAGATTTCCGTAATAATTTGGATGAAATTGCGGGATTAATGGCCTATGAAGTTACGCGTGATTTACCTTTAAGACCAATTGAGATTGAAACGCCAGTTATGAAGACTACATCGTATGAATTAGCTAAAGATGTTGTTTTGATTCCGATTTTAAGGGCAGGACTTGGTATGGTTAATGGTATTTTAGATTTGATTCCAACGGCGAAAGTTGGTCATGTTGGTTTATATCGTGATGAAGAAACTTTACAACCACATGAATATTTTGGGAAATATCCTAGTAATTTAAAAGATGCGGTAGTTATGGTTTTAGATCCGATGCTCGCAACAGGTGGTAGTGCATGTGCTGCAATTGACATGGTTAAAGCTAAAGGGGCAACACAAATTAAATTAGTTTGTTTAGTTGGTGTTCCTGAAGGTGTTAAACGGGTTAATGATGAACATCCGGATGTTGATGTTTATTTGGCGGCTTGTGATGAAAAATTAAATGAACATGGATATATTGTTCCGGGTTTAGGAGATGCTGGAGACCGTATTTTCGGTACTAAATAATGAATAAAGATATAGTTAGAGCTTTAGCTTTAGCTTTTGATGTCATATCTAGTATATTTTTCGGCATGTTTGTTGGTTATTTTATTGATAAGTGGTTGCTTACTAAACCGACTTTTATGATTATTGGTTTGTTTTTTGGGGTGGCTATGGCTTTTTATTTGTTATATGAAATGAGTAAAAAAAGATGAAAAAGTATGTTAAATATTCGGCTTATATTGTTGTTGTAGGTAGTTTAGGTTTGTTATTTGTCGACTATATATATAGTGTTTCTCTGGTGTTTGGTTTTTTGATATCTATGCTTAACTTGTTGATTTATGATAAGTTGTTTGGTAGTTTGTTAGGTTTTAAAAAATTGAATATTTGGTTGTTGGTTTTGTTTGTCATTATTAATATGTTATCGTTATTTATTGCTTTGTTGATTGGGGCTGTGTATCTTAATGTGTGGCTGGTGTTTATTGGACTATTGATCAATAAAGTAGTATTATATAGTGGTATTATTTTTAAGAAGGTAGGTGAGTAATATTGTTGATGACGATAGTTATTCAGACTGATGTATTTGTTATTATGGGAATTACTGCAATTTTATGTGGTGTTATTTATTGGTTTGGCAAGAATGTTAAAAATGCTGATCCTTTAGATAAGCCTAGTCGTATTGTAACAGTTGCCTTGTTTTTTTATCGGTTTATTGATGATTTAGTTGGTGGAACGGTAAAGGATCGTAAGATTAAAGGTAGATTAGTTCCTTATGTTATGGCATTAAGTATGTTCTTGTTTTTCTCGAATATTTTTGGGTTGACGGGTTTTGAGTCACCGACGGCTAATTTTAGTGTTACATTAACTTTGGCTGCGATTACATTTACTTTAATTCAATATACGGCGATTAAGGTTAATGGAGTTAAGGGATATATTAAGAACTATTTTGAACCATTTGTGCCTTTTGTTGTTTTGAATGTGTTTGGTACAATTGCTCCCTTGATTTCGATGTCAATGCGTTTGTTTGGGAATATTTTAAGTGGTTCGATTATTATGACGCTATTATATACTTTTACAGGATATATTAGTTCGTTGATTCCGGTTGTAGGTCAATTTAATTTCTTAGGGGTGGTTGTTACTCCGATATTTCATGCTTATTTTGATTTATTTGCGGGATTTATTCAAATGTATATTTTTATTACGTTGACAAGTGTATTTATTGGTAATGAGTTACCAAATGATTAATTTGAGGAGGAAATTATGGATTATCGTGGATTAGTAGCTATTGCAGCTGGTATTGCAGTATTAACTGGTATGATGACAGGTATTGGACAAGGGTTTGCGGCTGGTAAAGCAGTTGAGGCCGTTAGTAGAAATCCGGAAGCGGAAAGTAAAATTCGTTCAATGTTGATCTTAGGTTGTGCGCTTGCGGAAACTTGTGCGATTTATGGTTTGTTAATTTCGATTTTATTAATTTTTGTTTTTAAATAAGAATAAAGAAAGTAGGCTGTTATGACATTTGATATAGTTGGGAAGTTGGTACCAAATCCGATTTCGATGCTTGTTCAATTATGTGCGACGGGTTTGTTATTTTTCTTTGTTTATAAATATTTATATCATCCTATTTTGGATTATTTAGATAAAAAGAGTGATTTAGAAAACAAACAATTATTGGAGGCGGAAAAATTAAATAAGGAAGCTAATCAAAGTAATTTGGAAGCTAAAGAACGTTTAAAAGAGGCCGCTATGGGAGCTAAAGATATTTTGAATAATGCTCGTAAAGAAAGTTTGAAAATTCAAGAAGATACTTTGAAAGAAACTAATGAAAAAGTAAATAAGAAAATTAATGATGCGAAGTTAGAAATTGAACAAGAAAGAAGTAAAATGCAAAGTGAATTATCAAAAGAAATTATTGATATTGCTTTACAGGCTAGCGCTAAGTTGTTGAATGAAAAAGCTAATGACCAATTGGATAAACAAAATATTGAAAAGTTTGTTCGAGATCTTAGACAATGAGTATAGTATCTAAACGATATGCGCAAGCATATTTTGAGTTGGCTTGCGAAGAAGATAAGTTGGCTTTGTGTCAAAAGCAAATTAAAACGGTATTAACGGTGCTAGAGGATAATAAAGATTTAGGTGTTTTGTTGAATCATTATGCTATTGAAAAAGATGATAAGAAGCAATTGATTGGTAGATTGTTTGATAAAGATGTGGATGATTTGGTCATTCGTTTTATTGATTTGTTAATTGATAAAAATCGTATTAGCGAAATCAAAGATATCTTTAGTGATTTTAATGATTTAGCTAATGATAGTTTTAATGTTGTTGAAGGTAAAATATATTCAACAAAGTTGTTGTCGAATGATGATTTGAAATTAATTGAAGATGAATTGAGTAAAAAATATCTTAAGACTGTAATGTTGACTAATTTAATTGATGATCAATTAATTAGTGGGGTAAAAGTAGTTATTAAAGATGAAGTAATAGATGGTTCTTTAGCTAATAGATTAAATATGTTAAAGACACAATTGTTAAGGAAAGCAGGTAAATAGAAGATGAGTTTAAAACCTGAAGAAATAAGTTCAATTATTAAGGAACAAATTAAACATTATCGAGATGTTATCGAAACTAATGATGTGGGTTATGTTGTTAGTGTGGGTGATGGCATCGCGATTTTGCATGGTTTAGATGATGTTATGGCTAATGAGTTAATACTATTTCCAAATGATGTATATGGATTAGTTTTAAACTTAGAGGAAGAAAGTGTTGGTGCCGTTTTATTGGGGGATGATTCTCAAATAAAAGAAGGCGATGAAGTTAGAAGAACGAAAAGAGTTATTGAGGTTCCGGTTGGTGATGCTTTAGTTGGTCGTGTTGTTAATGCTTTAGGGCAACCTATTGATGGTCTTGGTGAAATTAAGACTGATAAGTTCCGACCAATTGAAAGAGTTGCGCCGGGGGTTATTACGCGTAAGAGCGTTAATCAACCATTGCAAACAGGTATCAAAATTATTGATGCGATGATTCCGATTGGTAAAGGTCAACGGGAATTAATTATCGGTGACCGTCAGACTGGTAAAACTGCGATTGCAATTGATACGATTGTTAATCAAAAGGGTAGTGATGTTTTATGTATTTATGTAGCGATTGGTCAAAAGGCGAGTACTATTGCCCAAATCGTGGAAAAGCTTAAACAACATAATGCTTTTGATTATACAACAGTTGTTTGTGCAACAGCTAGTGAGTTAGCTCCTTTACAATATATTGCGCCATATGCTGGATGTGCGATTGGTGAACAATGGATGGAAGAAGGAAAAGATGTATTAATTATTTATGATGATTTGAGTAAGCATGCGGTGAGTTATCGGACAATGAGTTTATTGTTGAGAAGACCACCAGGAAGAGAAGCTTATCCGGGTGATGTTTTCTATTTACATTCTAGATTATTAGAAAGAGCCGCAAAATTAAGTGATGAATTTGGTGGTGGTTCTTTAACGGCGTTGCCGATTATTGAAACTCAAGCTGGAGATCTTGCAGCTTATATTCCGACTAATGTAATATCAATTACTGATGGTCAGTTGTTCTTACAAACGCAATTGTTTAATGCGGGTAATCGTCCGGCGGTTGATGCGGGTTTATCGGTATCAAGAGTTGGTGGTAATGCTCAAACTAAAGCAATTAAACAAGTGGCTGGTTCGTTAAAGTTGGAACTTGCGAATTATCGAGAATTAGAAGCGTTCTCACAATTTGGTAGCGATTTAGACGCTAATACTAAGTCGATATTAGATCATGGTGATAGATTGATGGAGATTTTAAAACAACCGCAATACACGCCTTATAATCTTGCTGACGAGTGTTTAGTATTGTTTAGTGCTAAGTATAAATACTTAGATAATATTCCTTTAAAGGAAGTTAAGCGTTATGAAAGAGAGTTAATTAATTATATTAATGTTAATCATAAAGAAATTATTGATGAAATTAATGATAAAAAAATCTTATCTGATGATTTAATTAATCAAATTAAAACTGTAATGTCAACTTTTGAAAAGCAATTTTTATTAACTTGTGAGGAATAGTTATGGCTTTAAATCAACAAGCGATTAAAAGTCGAATTAATTCGGTATTGACTACGACAAAAATTACTAATGCGATGGAATTAATTTCATCTACTAAGTTAAGAAAAATGCGAAGTAAGATGGATGCTGGAATGGATTATTCTTTAGGTATTGAAGAAATGGTTCAGAAGGTTGTCGCCAGTAGTGAACAAAATATTGAATCACAATATCTTAAACCAAAGAAAAGTTTAAAAGTTTTGCATATTGTTTTTACTTCCGATATGGGGTTATGTGGAGCTTATAATGCGAATTCTTTTAAATTACTAGAAAATTTACCGAAAGATGATTTATATCTAGTGGTTGGTAGTAAGGGTGGCAGCTGGTTAAAACATAAAGGATATAATATTGTTGATGTTCATTATGGTTTTGATAAAGCAACATATAAAGACATTGACTTAATAAGTAGTCAAGCTATTGATAAATTTGTGGCAGATGAAGTAGGAGTGATTGATTTAGTTTATACTAAATTTATTAATGCGGTTACTTTTAAAGCTGAACAAAAACAATTATTGCCATTACAATTAGATATTGATGATAGTAAAAGTAGTGCCATCACTTTATTTGAGCCAAGCAGTGCTAGTATTCTAGAACAATTGTTACCCTTGTATATCAAAAGTACAATATATCAATTATTTTTAGAATCAAAAACTAGCGAACAAGCTTATCGTCGCTTAGCGATGGAAAGTGCAACTGATAATGGGGAAAAGATTGTCGATGAATTATTATTAAAATATAATCAAGCGCGTCAAAGTGCAATCACGCAAGAAATTAGTGAAATTGTATCGGGCGCTGATGCTCTATAAAAGGAGAAAGTATGGAAAAAAATATTGGAAAAGTAATCCAAGTAATTGGACCGGTTGTCGATATTCGGTTTGAAAAAGACCATTTACCGGCATTATATAGTGCAATTGAAATTGAACTAAATAATGAAAAACTAGTTGTTGAAGTAGCACAACATGTCGGTGATGAATGTGTAAGATGTATCGCAATGGGTTCAACTGATGGGATGACTCGTAACTTAAAAGCATATGATACTAATGCTCCTATTTCGGTTCCGGTTGGTAAAGAGGTTTTAGGTAGAATGTTTAATGTATTAGGTAATCCGATTGATGGTAAACCTCAAGTGGATAGTACTGTTAAAAGAATGCCGATACATCGTAAAGCTCCTAGCTTTGATCAACAACAAACGACAATGGAAATATTGGAAACAGGTATCAAGGTAATCGATTTATTATGTCCTTATGTTAAAGGAGGAAAGATCGGTTTATTTGGTGGTGCTGGTGTTGGTAAGACAGTAGCAATGCAAGAATTGATTCACAATATCGCTAGCGAACATGGTGGACTTTCAGTAGTTGCCGGTGTTGGCGAAAGAACACGTGAAGGAAATGATTTATATAATGAAATGAGTGATTCTGGAGTTATTAATAAAACGGCTTTGGTTTATGGACAAATGAACGAATCACCAGGCGCAAGAATGCGTGTTGCCTTAAGTGGTTTAACTATGGCAGAACATTTCCGTGATGAAGAAAAACAAGATGTATTATTGTTTATTGATAATATTTTCCGTTTTACTCAAGCGGGTAGTGAAGTTTCAGCTTTATTAGGAAGAATGCCTAGTGCGGTTGGATATCAACCGACATTAGCTACGGAAATGGGAGTTTTACAAGAACGTATTACTTCAACTAAAGATGGATCAATTACTTCTGTTCAGGCAATTTATGTGCCGGCGGATGACTTAACTGATCCGGCTCCAGCAACTACTTTCTCGCATTTAGATGCTAAAACAGTACTTGATCGTGGTATTGCGTCTTTAGGTATTTTTCCGGCGGTTGATCCATTAGATTCTTCTAGTAATGCTTTAGATCCATTAGTAGTAGGTCAAGAACATTATGATACGGCACGTGGTGTCCAAAATATTCTTCAAAGATATAAAGAATTACAAGATATTATTGCCATCTTAGGGATGGATGAATTGAGTGAAGAGGATAAGATTATTGTTAATAGGGCGCGTCGTGTTCGTAACTTCTTATCACAACCTTTCTTTGTTGCGGAACAATTTAGTGGTATTCCAGGAGTATATGTTCCTACTAGTGAAACTATTCGTAGTTTTAAAGAATTGTTAGATGGAAAATATGATGATTTACCTGAACAAGCATTCTTATTTGTTGGTACTATTGAAGAAGCTGTCAAAAAAGCAGAAACATTAGGTCAATAATATGCCAATTAATTTAAAAATAGTTACGCCTAGTGGTGAATATTTAAATCAAGAAATTAATAAGATTGGTTTTAAAAATGATATGGGGCGAATTGTTATTTTGCCTAACTATACACCTTATGTAACTAATGTCCAAATTGATGAAATATTTATTGAGTTTACCAACAATAAAGTTGAGAAATATGCCGGTAATAAAGGGATATTTCAAATTGATCATAATGAAGCGTTATTATTAATTGATACAATTGAAAGTAAAGAAGAAATTGATATCCGTCGGGCTATTGAAGCTAAAGAAAGAGCATTGCAACGAATTAACAGCGAAAATATCGATATTCAAAGGGCAGAAGTAGCTCTTAAAAAGGCGATTACTCGGATAAAGGTGCATGATGAGTAATATTGTCCGAGTTACTGTAACTATTGTTTGTTTTGTCTTTTGTTTTATTGGTGTAAGTAGTTTAGATTTTACTAAATTTATGCGTAAAGAGAAATTAGTTAATTCGGTTTTAGTTTTATTTTTAGTAAGTATGGCGTTAGCTTATTTAGTTAGCCAATTCTTATTTTCATTATTATTAAAATAAAGAAACTACAATTAGTTTCTTTTTTTATGCTATAATATGTCTCGTAAGTAAAGGAAAGTGATATTATGCCATTAACAGCAGGAATTGTTGGATTACCCAATGTCGGGAAGTCAACATTATTTAATGCGATTACTAAATCGCAAGTAGAAGCCGCGAATTATCCATTCGCAACAATTAATCCCAATGTTGGAGTAGTTGAAGTGCCAGATCATCGTATTGATGACCTTGCTAAAATATTTAAAACTAAAAAGAGTATTTTTACGACTTTTGAATTTACCGATATTGCCGGTTTAGTTAAAGGGGCAAGTAAAGGAGAAGGATTAGGGAATCAATTTTTATCAAATATACGTAGCTGTGATGCGATTTGTCATATAGTAAGATGTTTTGATAATGCCGATATTACTCATGTAGAAGGTAGTGTTGATCCAATTAGAGATATTGAAATTATTAATTTAGAATTAATAATGGCTGATTTACAAACTGTCGAAAATCGTATTTCGAAAGTAGAACGAAAAGCAGCCCAAAAAGATAAAGAAGCCTTATTAGAATTTAATGCTTTAAGTCAAATTAAAGAAGCTCTATTAAGCGAAAAACCGGCAAGAAGCGTAAAATTAACTAATGAAGATATGGCAATTATTAGTGGTTATAATTTATTGACAATCAAGCCGGTCATTTATATTGCAAACATGAGTGAAGATGAAGTAGTAGACTATAAGAATAATAAATATTTTCAATTAGTAAGCGACTTTGCTTTAGCTCAAAATAATGAAGTAATTCCAATTAGTGCAAAAATAGAAGAAGAACTAAGTGTATTAGATGATGAAAGTAAAGCCATGTTCATAGAAGAATTAGGTATTGATGAAAGTGGATTAGACAAAGTTATTAAAGCGACTTATCATATTTTAGGGTTGGCTACATTCTTGACAGCTGGTGTGGAAGAATGCCGAGCATGGACTTTTAAAAAAGGAATGAAAGCTCCTCAATGCGCAGGAGTTATTCATACAGATTTTGAAAAAGGATTTATTAAGGCTGAAACTTATTCATATGATGATTTAATGAAATATGGCAGCGAGCTTGCGGTAAAAGAAAATGGTCGTTTACGACTAGAAGGGAAAGAATATCTTGTCGAAGATGGGGATGTTCTGCACTTTAGATTTAACGTTTAATTATGAAAAAAGAAGCTAAAACTAATGCGTTAAGAATCTTAGATACGCTTAAGATTGGTTATCAAACTTATTCATATGATGGGAGTGAATTTATTGATGGTAAGCATGTAGCTACTGCCATCAATAAAGATTATAATCAAGTTTTCAAAACTCTAGTTGGGGTAAACAATCATAATTATTATGTGTTTGTCATTGGGGTAGACAAAGAATTAGACTTTAAAAAATGTGCGCGAGTACCAAAAGAAAAAGCAATTGAACTAGTACCAATAAATGATTTACTAAAGATTAGTGGTTATGTACGTGGAGGATGTAGTTTCATCGGAATGAAGAAGAACTTTCAAACTTACATTGATGAAGAAGTGATTCTTTTAGATAAAATAGTTTTTTCCGCAGGAAGAGTTGGATTACAAGTAGAAATTAATGTTGAGGATTTAAATAAACTCGATTATGTAAATATTGTGGCTATCAGCAAAGATCATTAAGGATTGATATTTTAAAGTCAGTCCTTTTTTTATTGATAAATTAGGTATAGTTGTTATTGAGACTAATAATTATATAGTATGACAATGAATAGACTTAAATATTGTCAATAATTACAACTTGACAATAGTAACAAAGCGGGAGTATAATTAAAATACATTAAATAGAGTAAAATTATAAATTTATAAGCAATGGGGGCCTATAATTTATATGAAATAAGAAAGTTATTTTGTGATGTTTTTCCATTTCAATTCATTTTTTATTTATCAATTGCATAAATTAGAATAAGAGAGCGTTGAAAGTTTAAATAGGAAAATAAAGGGGTGAATTTATGCAAGTAAAAATGAAAATAGGCGAGCTTCTAATTGATAGTGGTTTTATCACCCAAAAACAGCTAGACGATGCTATTTCATATCAAAAAAATAATAGAAGTAAGCGGCTTGGAGAAATATTATTAGAATTAGGCTATGTAAATGAAAAACAACTTTTATCAGTTTTAGGCAAGAAACTAAATATTCCAGTTGTAGAATTAAATATGATTAAGGTGGATGTTAATGTTGTTGAACTAGTTCCTAAGGATATCTGCCAAAAGAATAATATTGTCGCAATTGAAATCATTAATGACAGAGTAGTATTGGCTATCAATGATCCATTAGATTTTTATGCGATTGAAGATGTAAAAAGTTTGTTGAACTATCAAAGTGATCTTGTGTTAGCACGTAAAGCAGACATACAGGCGACAATTGATCGCTATTATGGAGAAATAGAAGCAAAGAAAGCTTCGCAAAGTATCGCGCCTAATGAATTTTCAATCATTGATAATGTCGATGAAGGAATGAAAGATTCACCAATTGTTAAGTTAGTTAATAGCGTTATTTATAAAGCCTACATGGACCATGCTTCGGACATTCATTTTGAACCATTTGAAAAACAATTAGTTATCAGGATAAGAGTAGATGGACAATTAATTGATTATATGAAATTAGATGTTCATGCGGCATTACAAGTTACTACGCGAATTAAGGTTATGTCCTCTTTAGATATAGCGGAAAAAAGAATTCCGCAGGATGGTCATTTTAAAATTAAAAAAGATGACGGTGATATAAATATTCGGGTAAGCAGTATGCCAACAGTATTTGGAGAAAAACTAGTATTAAGATTTTTAAACAGTGATGTTAAAGTGGATAATGATAATCATTATGGAATGAGTGAAGATAACTATAATAAGATTGAGCGTATATTATCTAAACCATATGGAATAGTTTACATTACCGGGCCAACTGGTAGTGGTAAAACAACTACTTTATATATGATGATTGATAAAATGGCAAAAAAGAATATTAATATTTCGACTATTGAAGATCCAGTTGAAAGAACTTTAGAAAGAGTAAATCAAGTTCAAGTAAATAATTTGGCGGGGATGACATTTGAAAGAGGTTTACGATCGATGTTAAGACAAGACCCCGATGTTATATTAGTCGGAGAGACGAGAGATAAAGAAACAGCAAATATCTCGGTAAATGCTGCCATTACCGGACACTTAGTATTATCAACATTACATACCAATGATGCTGTTAGTAGCGTTGCACGTTTGTATAATATGGGTGTAGAGCATTATTTGATAGCTTCGTCTTTAATTGGTGTAGTAGCTCAACGTCTAGTTAAAAAGGTTTGTCCTCATTGTAAGGAAGAATATTTATCTACAAGTGAAGATCGTAAAATCGTGCCAAATGCTTACCGACTAACTAGAGGGAAAGGGTGTCCAGCTTGTAATCATACGGGATACTTAGGTAGGATTGCTGTACATGAAATATTGGAAATAGATAAAAATGTTCGTAGTATGATTGAAAACAAGGCGCCTAGTGAGGACATTTATCACTACTTACAGGATAATAACTTATTAGTATCTATTAGTGAAGAAATTAAAGAATTGGTGATTAATGGTGTAACAACAATTGATGAGTTAAAACACCATTTAATTAAATATTAACGATTGTCGTTAATATGGAATACAAAGTTTTCAGGGAGGGTAATAATGAAAAACTTAAAAAACAAAAAAGGATTTACATTAGTAGAAATCGTAGTAGTATTAGCAATCATCGCTATTTTAGCAGCAATCTTGATTCCAACAATGAATGGATTTGTTAATGATGCGAAAAGCAAACAACACATTGCAGAAGCAAGAGCCGCTTATGTTGCAGCTCAATACATTGTAAGTCGTGATGGAACTAATACAGCTAGTGATGCAAAAATTCAAAAATTATCGGGAATTACTGGTACAACAGTAGTAACTGCTGCTGATGGTAAAGTGACAAAGATTGTGTTTACACCAAGTGGTAGTGGGGCAAAAGCAGTAACAATTGAAGCAGGAAAAGTAACTGTAGCTGAATAAATTAAAGGGGAGTAATCCCCTTTATTACCAAAAAAGAGGTGGCTTATGAAAAATAATTCTAAAGGTTTTACTTTGGTAGAAATTGTTGTAGTATTAGCTATTATCGCTATACTTGCCGCAATCTTAATTCCGACAATGAATGGTTTTGTCAATGATGCGAAAAAGAGTCAACATATTGCTGAGGCAAGAGCAGCTTATGTCGCAGCTCAATATATCGCAACGCGTGATGCAGAAATAGGAGATGGTCGAAATATTACTTCGGAAGAAATTAATAAATTATCAGGAATGACTGGAATAACACAAGTAGTTATGGGAGATAACGGTAAAGTTTCTGCTATTATCTATTGGGCGGATCCAAAAAACCCTAGTGACTCTATTTGTATTGAAGCAGGTAAATATATCCAAAAACCGGTCAAATAGTTATGAACTTTTTAGAGATATATTTAGCTGTACTAATCACTATTTTGGGATTATGTATAGGGAGTTTTATTAATGTTGTCGCTTATCGTACCGTTAATCATTTGGATTTTATTCATGGAAGAAGTGAGTGTCCTAAGTGCCATACGCGGTTAGGAGTTCTTGATTTAATTCCTTTATTTTCTTATGCATTTTTGGGAGGTAAATGTCGTTATTGTAAATGTAGAATATCTGTTCGATATTTTATTGTAGAATTTGTTTGTGGGTTATTGTTTTTGGGGGCGTTTTTAGTTTTTGGTTTGAGCTATAGTCTAATTGTGGCTTTAGTTTTGATGTGTATTTTAATGATAATATGTTTAATAGATATTGATATAATGGAAATACCAGATGTATTAAATGTATTAATTTTTCTTTTGGGTTGTATTGATTTTATAATCAACAAGAATATTAATTTCACAAGTAGAGTTATTGGTGTATTTGTTGTCGCTTTACCTATGTTTATTTTGAATTGGTTTGTGAAGGATAGTTTTGGTGGTGGTGATATTAAATTATTTGGTGCTTTAGGTTTCTTATTAGGTTATAAGTTAATAGTTTTAACGGGGTTTATTGCTATATTATTAGCTGGTTTATATGCAATTTATTTAATAATTACAAAAAAGGTAGATTCAAAGTCACATATACCTTTTGGTCCATATATATGTGTAGGAGCAGTGATTACTTATTTTTGGGGAATGAATATATTAACTTGGTATTTTGGTTTATATATTTAGTTAAGGTGAGAAGATGGCAAGATTCAAAATAGTAGGTAGAAATATCGAAAACAAAAAGATTAAAAAAATAGTTGATGCGAAGAGTGATCAAGATGTTTTTGAGTTGATGAAAATTGAAGATATTTGTGTATATGAGATTGAGGAAGTGTTGAGTGAGGAAAGAACGGATTTCAAATTTAATAAAAAACTAGAAGCTGATTTTTGTCGACAATTAAGCAGTATGTTGTCTAGTGGTGTTCCATTGATAAAGTCGATAAGAATCATGGAAATGCGAGAAAGCAACAAAAAGGCAATTGCCGTTTTTCAGGAAATATATTCTTTTATTTATCAGGGTAATAGTCTAACATATGCTTTAAATGAAACAAATAGTTTTGATACATTGTTGATTAGTTTATTAAAGAGTGGGGAAGAAAATGGGCAGTTGGCGCAAACTTGTGCGCAAGCAGCAGTTTATTATGAAAATCAAAACAAAATAGAGTCAAAAATAAAGAATGCTATGATATATCCGAAGATTTTGATGGGGGTATCTTTTTTGGCAGTTATGGCAATTTTTACTATTGTTCTACCAAAATTTGAAAAAATATTTGAAAAAATGGAATTGCCAGCTATTACTAAATTCTTTATAATGCTGAGTAATAGTATTATGAATAATTGGATTATTTATTTGATTGGAATTCTTTTACTATTAATTATAATAAAATTTCTCTTAAAAAGACCGATGATTGCTTATAGTGTGGATAAAATAAAACTTGAACTTCCTTTGATTGGTGATTTGTGGAAAAAAATATATACTGGTCGTTTTGCTAGGACAATGGCTTCGCTATATAGTTGTGGCGTGGTTATTGATGAAGCTGTTGCTTTGAGTGCAAGTACAGTAGACAATCTGTATATACAAAAGCAATTGATGATGGGGGTTAATAAGATAAATCAGGGACAACCTTTATCGCGGGTATTACAAGAGGTAAAGGGTTTTGATGCTAAGTTGATGGCTGTCATTTATGTAGGAGAAGAGAGTGGTGAACTTTACAAGCTTTTATATAATATGGCGGATAGTTTTGATTATGAATCGGAGAATTCTTCTAATAAAATGGTGGCATTAATGGAACCAATAATGATTGTTTTTCTTGCCTGTGTAGTATTTTTAATTGTGATATCGGTATTACTACCAATATTACAAAGTTATAGTGTTGTTGGCGGATAGGGGTGGATATTATGAAGATAGTAAATATTAATAATAATTCAATAGACATTTTTGATGAAAAGAGCAATTTTATATCTTTGCCTTTGGAAAAGGGTGTAGTGCTTAATGGTGTTATATTAAATTATGAGAGACTTAAGGCAATAGTTGCAGATAATGTTAATGTATTTAAGAATGCAAAAATAGTAATTGACAGTTCAAATATTGTCATAAAAGTTTTCATGGCGCCAAAACTAAAAAAGGATCATTTGATTGAGGTTGCAAAAAGAGAATTCAATTTAAATAGCGATGATTATGTTTATGGAATGAATGTTTTGGAGAAAAAAAATCGCAATCTAATAATTGCTTATGCTGTTCCTAAAGATTTGATTGAGCCGTATAGTGAGTTATTCTCAAAATGTAAAATTGACAGTATTGATTTCAGTATAAATATGATAATTAACTATGTTCGTTCTAATATGGAGTACAAAGAGAAGACATTTGCTCTTAATGTAGTGAACGATAATTTGTATATAGCGGTAATGTTTTATAAAGGAGAGTATAGTTTAACATCAAGAGGAAGAATAATTAATGATAAAGGCACGGATGCTTATTATCGAGAATTGGCTAATATGGTTTTGACTAATATTGACTTTTACAAATCGCAAAAATTTGAAGGTGATATTGATGGGGCTTATTTTCAAGGGATGAATGAAAATGATTTTCAATCTTTAAAATCTATATTAATAAATGAAGTCAATTATCCAAATTATAAAATTGCAAGGGTGTTTGATGATGAAAGTGCTTTTGTTCATTTTAACAGCAAAGTACAAAGTATTAATTTAAATAATGTCTATATTGATTCTTTGAAAAAGAAAATTAAGATTAATAAGATGATTTTAATTGATACTATCGTTGTTTTGCTTGTATTGATTAGTAGTGTTGGATTTATTGTTGTTAATACTTTAAATGATAAATTTATTAAAGAACAAAGTGAATTATTGGCGGAAACAAAAAATAAAGATAAAATCCAAGAATTTAATAATTTGTTATTAGAGAATCAAAATATTGCAAATCATATGAGTGAAATAAAAGATTTGAAAAATAAATTATCAAAGATTACCATACTGGATGGGAAGAAATTAGAAAAGCTAAATAGTGTGGGCAAAATAGTTAATGTATCTTATAATTCTGCAGATGATGTAGTTAATATTAGTTATTCGGTATCAACGGCTAGCCAATCAAGTGAAGTAGTGAGACTAGTTCGCGAATTGAATATTATTAAGGACTTGAATTATACTGGTTACAACAAGGCGGGCGATAGTTATATTTTAGTTATTAATGGCAAGTTGAGAGAAAGTAAAGGAGAATAATATGATCAAATTAAATAAAAGAGAAAAAATATTGATTAATGTTCTTTTTGTTTTAGTCTTAGTCGTTGGATCTTTGAAGTTTATTTTGGAGCCGAATTTTGCCAAGTATCAAGAAAATATACCTATTATGGAAGATATAAAAAATCAAATTACCACTTTAGAAAAAACGAAAGTAGAATTAGATAAAGCAAAAATTGAAAATGAATCATTAACAAAACAGTTTGGGGAGTTAGTTAAAACTTTTAGTGATGACAGTTTTACAGAGGAAGCAGATAAAGTTATTACCAAATATTTTAGCCAAAATGGTCTTTCAATCGATAGATTACAAATTGGTGGAATTACCGAAGGTGAGCAACCATCAGGATATTCTAATATGCAAAAAATAGATATCCAAGTTGAGGGTAAAACTTCGATTGGTAGCTTGCAAAATGTCATTGATGAATTAAGAAAATTGAGTAATGTAAGTGTAACTTTATATAATGCCGATTTAATTCATAATTCAACAGAATATAGTTATTCAGTTATTTTAGGAGTGTATATTAATAAATGATAAAAAAAACACTTGGGAAGGAAGGTAGTGCATTAATTGTAGTGCTTACTACTTTAATGATAATTGCTTTTTTAGTATTAAGTAGTTCAACATTAATGTTGAACTTCTTTAATGCGGAAAAAAGAAGAGTAGATGAACAGCAAGCCTACCTAAGTGCGAAAAGTGTAGTTGACGTGATTGCTTCTACTATTGTAGATGAACAGTCGTCAATAATTAATCCTTTAAATAGTTTAGGCATTAACCAAGAATTAAATATTACTGATTTTAATTTTACAGATAATAGCTATGGGCAAGTCATTAGTACTAAAATTACACGCACTAGCAATAATGACTATATAATTAAGAGTAAAGTGCAAGTGAATAATATTAGTAAAGAAGTATCTTTGTTGATGAATAAAACATCGACAACTGAGTCAACTGGTAATTCGACTAATGAAGATAGTTACAAAGGCGGTTATTATATTACTGATTCTTACATTCAAAATAAATTGGATGTTACTGGTATCAAATTCAATATTATTGATTTTGATTCGAGTAAAATTATAGGTAAATATACTCAAATTGAAGAGGATGAGAAAGATATTAGACCAGAATGGGCGAATTTAAGTGATAAAAATATTGAAAGTTCGGATAGAATTTCGAACTATTTAGGCGGACATTATTATGATGATGATAATTGGAACTTCCGTAATCTCGGTAACCATATTGATCCAAGTGCTACTGCGGAAAACCCCGTAGTTTTTGTAGTATATAATGAAAGACAAGTTATTGATAAACCGATATTAAAAGATGCCAACGGTAAGCCTAATGTCCTATTTGTCATCAAAGAGGGTGCTGGATTGACAATTAAGAAAAGTTCTGGTGTAGATGTCAATGCCGTCGTTTATGCCGAAGAGGATAGCGAGTTCATATTTGGAATGAGTGGAGCAACAACAAATTTTAATGGTTCAATTATTTCTTTTGGTGTAACTAGATTCTTAGGGGACGTAAATTTGACTTATTTGGCAAGAAAAGAAGATAGTGATATTGTTATTATTAAAAACAAATACAAGGTTGTTAAATATATGGGTGAGGGTGCATGAGAAAATTGAATAATAAGGGCATGACCTTAATCGAAGTTATGGCGGCTGTTGTAATATTGACTATTTGTGGTTTATTATTGTTGAATGGGTTTTTAATGAGTTTTAATATGAAGGAACAGAATATTGATTTTGCCAACCAAGTACAACAAAGTATCAACCAAGTAGAAAGTGATGTTGTTGTTACACAAAACAATATTACGGTTAGTTTTAAAGTGTTAGGTAGTAATATCTCTACTAATGCTATAAGTAAAAATTATGTAAACGAAAAGATTAATTTTAAATATTTAGAAGTTATATCAAATATGAAAGATAGTGTAGTAAGTGCAATTAATGATGTGGCAATTAATTGTTTTAATACGCCTATTGAAGAACTAAAAAAGGCGACATATCCATATCCGGTAAATTATTATAATAATACGTATATGAGAGAATTTATCTACATGAATTATTATCCTGACGGGTGGCCAATATTTGATCAAACTAAGTATTCACAACAATTGGATAGCGTAACATTATACATCCAGCCATATGTATATTATTATTCAGGGTCAAACGTTAGTGAAGATATAATTATTTATGCTGGTAGCGATCCAAAATTTGGCGGGTTTTGGGGCATACGTGCAGTATATGTTGATGGTAAATGGTATTGGCAACCAAATGCTTATAATAAAGCGGATAGTATCAGTATAGTGAATAAAACAAATAATGATATGAAGTTATTGATTCAAAATGGCACATTGATTGAATTAAAGTGAGGTTACTATGACTAAAAAAAACAAAGGCGGTTTTACATTAATTGAAATAGTAGTTACTATGTCAATTTTGACCATAGTTGTTTTAGTGTGCGGAAGTTTACTACAAGTGTCTATTCATAAATTTATACAAGATGGAGAAACGACAAATGAGAGATTGATGGTTGAGGGAATTGAGAATACAGTATTAAATAAGGTTAGATATAGTACTAATGTTGTTTTGGGTGAAAAAGTAGCGGGTTATCATAATATTTATTTTGAAAATGGTCATCTGATGATCGATGGAGTTGATGTTTTTGACGATACTTATTATTTGGATAATAGTATTGATGGTAGTTTTTCGAAAAAAAGCAGTAATATTTTAGGTTTTGATCTAGTGGTAACTAATAAAAATGATAAAACCACACGCAAAGATTGGGCAGTAAATTTAGTTAATATGGAGTTAAATAATTCTAGTATTGTAAATAGTAGTGGTAATATCATTTCTTATAAGGAATAATAGTAAAAAAAACAAACATTTATGAAGTTCTCCACTTCATTATCGTGTTTGTTTTTTGATTATCTTAGTAGCGTTTTCTTTTTCCACCTTCAGTTGGTTTGTCTTTGCTATTTCTTCTTCCACCACTTGGACGGTCATTAGATTTATTTTTGTCTCTACTGCGGCCTGAGTTGTTGTCTCTGTCGCGGCGTCCGCTTGAAGAACTACGTTTCGTAGTGTCTTTTGCTTTGTAGTCACTTACGCGATTACGTGAGTTTCTGTTTCCTGATTCACGTCGTTCAGTGAATTCACGAGCTTCTACTGGCAAACCTTTGATTGTTGTTTTGTTTAGTGACTCAATAATTAAGTCTAAGTATTGTTCAGGCACTTCAACAATTGTTTGGTTATCGCTGATTTTGATTTTACCAATATCTTTTCCATCGATGTTAGTACTATCGGCGATGGCGCTTACGATATGGGCAGTTGCGATTCCGTCTTTTTTACCACGTCCGATGAACACTTTTGATGTTTTATAATGAGTAACTGTAAGGTGACGGTCTTTTGGAATTTCTAATTGTTTAAAGCTGTCGCTGATCAATAATTTATTTAAGAAACTAATTACGATATCGTTGACATTATAACCTTGTTCTAGTAGTTCATCGTAGAAGTCAACTGATAATGAATCAACAGCTATTTCTAACAATTCGTCTACTTTTGTTTTAGCGTTTCTTTTTTTGATATTGATTAAGTCTTCTAGGGTTGGCAATGCTGTGAAATTAATTTTAGTTTTGATTAACTTTTCAATATTCTTTAATAATGATTTTTGTTTTGGTGTAACAAATGAAATTGCTAAACCTTTATTACCGGCACGACCTACACGGCCAATTCGGTGAATATAGTATTCTAGTTCGATTGGTAAATCGTAGTTGAATACGATGTCCATGTTGTCGACATCAATACCACGGGCTGCAACGTCAGTCGCAACTAGGATGTTTAATTTTTTAGATTTGAAACGTTCCATTACGCTTGTACGCATTTCTTGTTTCATATCACCATGTAGGCAGCCTACCATATAACCGTTGGCGATTAATTGTGTTGATAAATCATCGGCCATTTTTTTAGTGTTAACGAAAATCATGGCACTGTTTGGGCGATGGATTTCTAATAATTGTTTTAGCAAATCGCATTTATTTCCTTGGTGAATTTCAAAGTACAATTGTTTAATATCTTGATTTGTTGATACGTTAGTAGAATTAGCATTTAATACTAATGGGTCGACTAAGTATTTTGTTGTAATATCCATAATAGCTTTGGGCATTGTAGCACTAAATAATGTTGTCTGTTTAGTGGCTGGCAAATAAGAAATTATCTCTTCAATTTCTTCTTTAAATCCCATGTTTAACATTTCATCGGCTTCGTCCATTACTAAGATATTACACATATCTAATTTTACAGTTTTACGGTTGATATGGTCGATTAATCTTCCTGGAGTTGCGACGATAATGTCGGTTCCGCCCTTTAAGTCTTTGATTTGGTGTACGATTGGTTGTCCACCATAGATTGAAGTAATTTTAATTGCTTCTAGGTACTTTGTATATTTTCGCAATTCATTGGTTACTTGGATACATAGTTCTCTCGTTGGGCATAATACTAAGGCTTGTGGCAGTCTTTTTGCTAATTTTGTTAATTTCAAAATGATTGGCACGCCGAAGGCACAAGTTTTTCCTGTCCCAGTTTGAGATTGACCAATGATGTCTTTTTGTTCTAACATATTAGGAATACATAATTCTTGGATTTTTGTTGTTTCGATATATCCAAGATCATCTATTGCTTGTAATACTTGTTGGTTACTGATTAATTCGTTAAATTTCATATTTTTCTCTTTTCTTTATAGTACTGCTTGAGTATACCATTAAAACGCAATTACTACAACTAAAGTTTATTTGATTAGTATCTGAAAACTTGGTAAAATGGGAATATATGGAGGTCGTTATGCAAGCTATAATAATATCTAATGGATTAAGTAGTCGGATGTGGCCATATAATTTGGACAACAAATGTGTGTTGTCGATTGGTTTCAAATCAATAATTAAGCGTTTAGTATTACAATTGAATTATCATAAGGTAGAAAAAATTCATTTGATTTTAGATCAAAGCGTGGATTTAGTTAAAAGTCAGTTAAAAGAATTTGACAATATTAATTATGTTATTGCGCAAGAGAATCAATTGAAAAAAGTTTTGTTATCTTTAAAAGATGAAGATGATGACTTTATTGTGTTATTTGGTGATTTATCAATTAGTGATTATGATTTTAGTAAACTGATCCATCTTTTTCAAAGCAAGGGTGATTGTTTGTTGGTGAAAAAGAGCTGTGATGAGTATCAAGTTTGTGATCATATGGCCGTTGTTGTTGATAATGATAAAGTGAAAAAAGTTTATGGCCATCCGCGTAATCATTATGCTGCTTTAATATCATTGGGGATGTTTGGATTGAGCAAATATGCTTTTGGTAAAATCGATGAAGTGAATTATGGATTTGAAGAAATAGTTGCAGGTGGAATGCCGGATAATGGTTTTTATTTAGAAACTTTAATTAATAATTTGGTTAAAGAACAAGATGTTTATTATCATGTTTGCGAACATAAGTCTTTTAATATTGATACGCCAATTGATTTATTACGGGCTAATCATAGTTATTGTATGACAACAGTGAATGAAATAAAAAATAATCATTATGGCAATAATTTAATAATTAGTGATAGTGCCATAATTAAAGGTAATATGATATGTGGAGATAATGTTATTGTCGGCGATAATGTTGTCATCAAAGGAAACGTGGTAATCGGTAATAATGTTACAATTGAAAATGGTGTTATAATGGGTCACAATTGTATGATTAATGAAGGATCAACAATTCGTAATTATGCCATTATTTCGGATAATACTATTATTGGTAAGGATTGCAAAATTGAAAATAATGCGGATATTTGTGGTATGATTTTTGATAAGGCGAGCATAGTACATCATAGCGAAATATATGGAATTATTGGTAGAGCTGTCGATGTTGGTGCAGGTGTTTTGTGTGGTAGTCTGCGTTTTGATGATCAAAACAACAGTATTAAAATACAAGATAAACGATATAAAGGAAGTTTTACTAATGCAACATTTGTTGGGGATTATTCGCGTATTGGAGTGGGAGTAATTTTCAATCCAGGTCAAAGAGTAGGGAATTACTCTTGCGTTGGTGGAGGTGTTGTTGTGAGTAGTGATATTGAAAGTAATAAGATAGTTAGTGTTAAACAGGATTTAATTTTTAATGATTGGGGCAGTAAAAAGTATAATTGGTAGTAAAAATTATGTATAATAGAAGTAGGCGTTCCTGCTTAAGGTATTAATTCGCCTACTTTTATTTTGCTTAAGCCCCATTAGTTAAATGGATATAACCGGCCCCTCCTAAGGGCCAATTACAAGTTCGATTCTTGTATGGGGTGCCAATATAAAATACAGCCGAAAACTAGATTGAATGTTTTTGGCTTTTTAATAAATAATTTGATTTAAACGTAATAATTTGGTATCATAAATATAAGTAGTAACGTTGAGGGGAACTAGAATTATTGGGAATTTATTGTGTTTTTGGGGATAATTTGTAATGATAAATTGAATTTTGGAAAGGCAACATAATGATATCAAATCAAAATGAAGTAAAAAAGAAGAATAAAATAACGAAAATAATTTTGGCATCACTATTGTGTATTATATTAGTTGTTGGATCGGTGATTTCATTTATCATTTCCTATGAAAAAATGCAAAAGACCGCGGCTCTAGAACGCGAACAATATGTATCAGAACTTACAGAACAAGTGGTTGCGAAAGTTAATGCGACCATTGACAATAAGCATAATGAAGTAAAAAACTATGCCAATTTGATTAATCAAGCTAGACCAGATTCGTTTGTTAAGGCTGAAGCAATTTTTCAAGGAATGGAAGAGAAAAAAATTGAAGATAAAATATTATTTTTATCTAAACAAGGGAATGTATATTTATTGGATGGAACGACAATTCGGATTAATGACTTGAAATTTTTGTCAAGTATTAGTTCAAATTATAAAGTTTCATCGACTTTCTCTCAATTAGGTGATTTGGGGGATTATTGGTTGTTTGGCGAGCAAATTCAACCTATTGAGATTGATGGTATTTCTATGACCGCTATCATTAGGGCGAACAAGAATACAAGTTTTGCTAAAGAGATGACTGTTTCAATGTTTGATAACCAAGGATATTCATTTATCATTTCTAATTCTTCATCTATTTTAATTAAACCCGATAATGCGTATAGCTATGGCAGTAACTTAATGAACTCACTTTCGTATAGTGGACTTAGTGAAATTGAAAAGCAAAGAATTTCGGAAAATATAGCAAATCATAAACAACAATCTGTATTTTTTGATATAAATAAACAACAATGGTTATTGCAAACGGCATACGTTCGTGGTGAATATTCAGTTGCGGTGCTATTGCCACTACAAATGATGTCAAGCGGAACCATTATGGTAATGAATCAAACAATGCTTTTATATGGTTTGGTTTTGATAATTGCGATTATTAGTGTTGTTTCGATTATAATGGTTAAAATTAAAAGTAAGCAAGAAAAGCGTCGTAATGAAGAGAAATTTCAAGAAGATTTATTATTGAAAACTGCACAAAACAAAACTGATTTTTTATCAAAAATGTCGCATGATATCCGAACTCCACTTAATGGTATTATCGGTATGACATATTTAGCTAGCGATAATTTAGAGAACAAGGCAGCATTAGAGGACAATCTTTCGAAGATTCAAGCATCAGCGGATTACTTGCTTTCGTTAGTTAATGATATTTTGGATATGTCTAAAATTGATAGTGGAAAATTAAAATTAAATTATGAAAGTGTTAATATTGAACTAATTTTAGAGAACATAGTTTCTTTGTTTGAAGTGGAAATAATGCAAAAGAAAATTAAAGTAATAATAGATGGGGTAAATGATCTCCCTGTTAGTTATAAAATAGATAAATTACGAATTAATCAAGTTTTGATGAACTTACTATCTAACGCCGTAAAGTTTACTCCTTGTGAAGGGGAAATTTATTTATCCTTAAATATTATTCCTTTAACATATCAAAGAGACCGAATCGTTTTCACAGTTAAAGATAATGGTGTAGGAATGAGTGAAGAATTTATGAGTCGCATTTTTAAATCTTTTGAACAAGAATCAAATAACACATCTCAATACTATGGCGGAAGTGGACTTGGGCTAGCAATCGTGAAAAGATTAATGGACTTAATGGGTGGAGCAGTTTCGGTAGAAAGCACACTTGGTGGAGGGACTACTTTTACCGTTGTAGTATCACTTGAAAAAACAGAAAAATGCGAAGATCATAAATTGCCAAAAATAAATAAAACGATTTCTAAAGATAGCATTAAACGATTGGCAGGGAAACATGTTTTACTTGTTGAAGACCATCCGATAAATGCCCAAATTGCAACGAAAATATTAGAAAAATGGGGGTTTGAAGTTACAGTTGCGGAAAATGGTGAAGTTGGAGTTAATCAATTCAATTCATCACAACCAGGATTTTATTCGGTTATCTTTATGGATATTAAAATGCCAATATTGAATGGATATGAAGCAACTAAACAAATACGTTTAAGTGAACATTCGGATGCGAAAACAATTCCAATTTATGCAATGAGTGCCAACGCTTTTGATGATGATGTCCAAAAGTCGTTAGAAGTAGGTATGAACGGGCATTTAAGAAAACCAATTGAAATGCCTGAATTAATTAAAATAATCGAAGAAAATATTTTATAGAGGAGAAATTATGAAAAGAGTAAGCAAATTCTTGTTGATAGGAATGATATTAATTACCTTAATAAGTGGGTGTGGTAAGCAACCATCAACAATCTTACCAAAAAACGATGTCCTTTCATTGACACCATATGATGTGAATAAAGAAACACTCGTTATTAATATTAGTGACGGAATAGATAAATACAACTTTAAAGATAGTATCGAAAGAGCGTTTCCAGATGTTAATTTTATTTTGCGTAGTGGTATGAATTCGGAATGTGTCCTAGGAGATATAGCGGATATCTATTTGCTTTTAGCGCCTAATTTAACACCAGAACTCGAAAGTGAATTATTAGATTTATCGATTTTTAATAGCACGAGTAATTATTATACTTCATCATTAGAAGGTTATGTCAGTCCTAATGATGGAAAACAATATGTCCTACCATTGCCGGCAAACATTCGAGGAATTGTATATAATAAAACAATGTTTGAGGAAAATGGATGGGAAGTTCCGAAAGGGAAGACAGAATTTATTAAATTATGTCAAAAAATAGATGCATCAGGTGTCGTTGAAAGAGCTTTCCAACCAACGCTGTTATTTCCTAATGAAGTTTTAGTTTTGGGTGAGTTTTTCCAAATGGCTAACACTTTTGATACTTTAGATTATTTCAAATGGGCAGAAGATTATGGTAAATTTGGTACAGGCAGCATCGATTACATTTTACCTTCTTTGATAAACACGTATGATGAATTATTAAGCGCAAATGTAATAAAGATTTCAGACTTTAATATGAAACCAGCAATAAGATCAACAATGATGTATAAAAATCGAAGTGCAGCGATGACAATTTAAACGCAGTATGCGTCATTGTATGCGAAAGACTTTGGTAGCAAAGATGAATTTGCGATGATGCCTTTTTATAGCGGCGATAACCCAGGCGATGATTACGTTCTCGCGAACCCGATATCATTTGTTGCGGTTAATGAAAAAGTTGATGATAAAGGTAATGAAGAAAAATTTAAATTGGTCACTAAATTTTTAGATTATATTGCGACTAAAGAAGGCCAAACGGTTTTCGTTCCAGATGGTAATACGGCAGTTACTCAATTAAAAGATGCAGAGTTAAGCAAACTGGATAATGTAATGCTGAAGAATGTATCTAATGCCATGGATAGTGGACGAATGATACCGCTAAGACCATTGTTCAATGCAGGTGTGGTTATGAGTAGGGATGCATTTGATAATGTCATTAATTCTTTATTGGATACAGGAAGAAGAAATAAAAGTCTAATCAAAGAAGATCGACCAATGACTTATGAAGAGGCAGTTGCTTATTTAGACAAAGTAAATGATGATATCATCAATCAATCAGTGCCAAAAATAGAAAAAGTTTATGCCACAGCTGAAAAACCATTTACTGTGTTAGAAACTTCTCAATATTTCGCCCAAATGTTAAAGAATAAGACAGGAGCAGATATTGGGTTATATCTAAGCAATACTTTATCGTATGGTAATAATATGGGAATTCAAAAAGGAGTATTAATTAAAACAGACTCAAAGGTAAATGCATATGATTTTGTTAGTTCGATGGATACGACAAACAGAATTAATGAAACAGGACAGAATAGTAAAAAATTTATTGTGACGAAGATTAAAGGTAGTAATTTAATTAAAGTGCTTGAAAATCCTACTAATGCTCAAGCTGGTCATTTATATGAACCATTCTTTGTGGCAGCGGGATTAAAAATTGAATTTGCTCCATGGGCAGAAAAAGGTTCTCGTTATCTAAAGGTTACGTTGCCAGATGGTAGGGAAATTGATCCAAATAAGGAATATACGGTTGCTTCATGGAACTATATAATTCAAGAGGAATTAATTGTGGAAAAAGTGAAAGTTATACCTGATTCTTTCCAAGATATTTTGAAAGAGCAATTAGAAAAAGATAAAATTATTTCACCATTTGATGACGGGCGATTTGTTTTGAATTGGAAGGTTGTTTCTAAAAAAGATAATTAATGTGCAAAAAGCGCTAGAGTAAAATCTAGCGCTTTTTATGTTTATAGATGTTTTGTAAGTTGTTATATAATGGTGCCAGTTTTTTGAAGATGTTTTTATAAACATCATGATATAAATGATGATAGATATTGTGCTCTTCAAAGTTTGGTTGGAAACAATCTCTAGTAGTCACCATTTTATCGACCGCTTCTTTGTAGTTAGGGAAGATGCCTAGGCCGACAAATGTGGCAACGGCACAACCAATTGCAGTGGCTTCAAAGCTTTCTGTTCGATACACAGGGAGACCAAACATGTCAGCTGTAATTTGACATATTTCATCGCTTTGCGATGCTCCTCCGCCAATATATATTTTTTTGAATTGTTTTTTACATCTTTTTTGTAGAATGTGGAAACCATCAATTAAGGCGAAGTTGATACCTTCGATAATAGAACGGTAGATATGAATTCTCGTATGGACATCACTAAATCCAATTACTGCCCCATGGGCATTTGGCATAGTAATGTTTGGTGTGAAGTATGGTTGGAATAATAATCCATCGCAACCAGCGGGTATTTCTTTCAGCCTTTCATTCAATAGATCTTCGATTGATTTATTGCTGTTGAGAGATTCACTTATTTCCTTAAGTGCAAATTCTTTTTTAAACCACGATACAAGCCAATAACCTCTGAATATTTCGATTTCCGGATTATAGGCTCCTTTAATAATGCTTGGGTAAGGTGGTATAAATTGCTCGGGTTCAACATATTTGTAGTTGGTGAAACTGATGGTTGCGGTTGTACCTAGACCTATCGCTATATTATCGCTATCTACGCATCCCATTCCAATGACTTCACAAGCTTTATCTGATCCAGAGGCTATTACTTTTAAGCCTTGTGGTAAATATGAGTCTAATGACATTTGTTGAGTTATATAACCTAAAGTTTCACCAGCTTCTACTAAAGGATATTGTTTTTCTTTTTCTACTGGGAATACAGGGTAGGTTAATCCGCTTTTTTTCATCCATGTGCGAGTTTTCGCATCCATAGGAATTCGACCGACCATTGATGGGACGGCATCGGTAAAATTATTGGTTAATTTATAGATTAGATAACCACTAATCAAAAGACATTTATGAGTTTTTTTCCATATTTCGGGTTGATTTTCTCTTATCCAGTTACAATGAGCTTTTTTATATTGTTCTTTTGCGGTTTTTTCCATAGATACGCCTTTTAAGATTAGTTTAGACGGGATATTGAGATTAGGTTCTCCATCGGTTTTTCTTTTATCTAACCATAAAATGGCATCTCTTAGGGGTTTACCTTCGTTATCAACACATACTAATGTATCGCGAATAGTAGTTATAGATACAGCTTCAATTTTAGCGAATAATTCCGGGTATTCATTTTTTAGATTTCTACTGGCTTCACATATTTTTTCATAGTAGTAATCGGGGTTGATTTCTGCATAATCGACATGGTTTGATATGTATGCCGGTTCGTGTATTAATTTAGATTTTCCAAGTATTTGACCATAATTATTTATAAGACAGGCGCGGGAACTTTGGGTTCCTACGTCGAATACTAGAACGATGTGTTCAATCATAATACTACCCTTTTAGTTTTCTTTTTTGATCTTCAGGCGTATCTAATCCTAAAGTTCCCCCAGGATTCATCATATTTGTAGGATCAAAATGATTTTTTAGTGTTTTAAATATTTTGAATTCGTTTTCTCCAACATAGCCTTCTAACCATGGGCCAAACATTTTTCCGATTCCATGGTGATGGCTTAAGGCTGCCCCTGATTTTTGGATGGCATCGAGTATTGTTGCGTGGTAACGTTTAAATTCTTCAGCTTTATCCATTCTAGTTATAAAGATGAAATATAAGTTTGCTCCTTGAGGGTAACAATGTGACATATGCGTAGTGACAATTGTATTGTCTAACTTATGACAAATTTCGCGGACATCGCGATGCACTTGTGCCATATTTGACCAGTTGACTGTACATTCTAATGTATCGGTTACTACTCCAAAATCCATCATTGTATCGCGTAGGTATGGGTCGTTAAAACGACCTTTCTCCCATGATTTACATACGTATGAAGTTAATGACATACCACCAAATTGACGGGCAATTTTTTTAATGTTTTTCGCAACATTGTCTGAGAATCCTTTTTCTCCGTCGGTGAATCCTAGGAATAGGCAACGTTTCATATCTTCATAACCTTTGACGTTTAATAATTTCCATAGAGGTGTTTCGTCTACATTATATAGTCTAAGCATTAAATTTGTTTCTTCGGGATCACTTAATCTAAAGACACTTGAGAATCCCGCTTCTTTTTGCATCATTTCTCTTGCGGCTGCCATAGCAGTGGGCCAATCTTTAAAGATGAATGAGAATCTATTTCGGTTTTCAGGCATTAAACGGAATACTTTTAATGTTACTTCTGTTAAGACGCCAAATGCTCCTTCTGAACCCATCATTATTTGATTAATGTTTGGTCCAGTTGCTTCTCTTGGATAATTTGAAGTCTGGATTGGGCCAATAGGAGTAGCATATCTTTGCGCTAGGACCATATCGGTAATGCATCCATAATAGGTTGAGTTTTGTCCGGCTCCTCTTGTTACTACCCAACCACCAACACTTGAGTATTCAAATGATTGTGGGAAGTGTCCACATGTATATGGTCTTTTCGCGTTAAATAAAATGGGAGCTTTGTTTAATGCTTCTTCCAAGGCAGGACCTGACATTCCGGCTTGGACAGTAATTGTTTGATCTATTTCGTTAAAACTTAAGACTTTAGTAAAGTTTCTTCTCATATCTAAAGATACGCCGCCTTTTGTTGGTTCTACGCCTCTAGTTACGCTTGATCCGCCACCATAAACGTATAGTGGCATTTGATTTTGTGTACAATAAGCGACGATTTCTTCGACTTCTTTTGATTCTCTTGGGTATATAACGACATCGGGTAATGAATCAAAACGTTTTTCTCTAATTCTCATTGCGTCATAAGCAGTTTTACCATAAGCTACGCTTAGTCGGTCGTAATCACTGATTGATACGTTTTCTTTACCACAGATGTTTTGAAAGAATTCTAGGTGTTGTGGTTGGATATTGGTTGGGATGTTAAGTTCTACTTTATCTAAGCCGATATCTCCATCGTATTGTTTGAAGTCTTCATCTGTCATATTAAATTTTTCTTTCATTAATTTATATAACGATTCTTTTGGGTATTTTACAAATTTAGGATCTCCCCAACGAAAGATAGAGCGATAAGAATCGCTTGGTGCTGGGTCCTTTACCCATTTTGGTTCAAAGTCATTGTACTTTTTCATTAAATTTTCTCCTTTAGTTTGTCACTTGTTACTATAACGTCTATACCTAAGTTTAATACATTTTTCAATATAATGTCACCTGTTTTCACCGGTTTATCGATAATAATAGTTTTAATTTCGTTTTGAACATCCATTATTCTTTCTTTTGGGAAAGGTTCGCTAACTTTTACACAGATAACAGGTACATCGCTATATGTTGTTTTTACTGTTGTAGTTATGGTCCTTAATGGGTGTGTTAGTTCAGATATGGCAAAGTCTTTACCTTTGGGACAAATATTGCCAGTTACGTTTAAAGTGTTTTCGTCAATTGTGAGCTGACACCCATTAGGACATATGATGCATGTTATATTTTTCATGTGCGGTCCTCTAATGTTATTTGAATTTTTGTGTTTTTATTAATTGAGTATTTACTTAGGTCTAATTTTAGGGTTTCCATTTCTGGGGGTTTTAGATTAGTATATATTTTTTTAAATACTTCTTCACCATCAATATTGATTTTTAGTTCCGCTTTTTTTCGGTCTTTATTTGATCTAAAGAAAAACAGGCTTTCTTTTAAATGATTGATATCTATTAATTGAGGTAAAGCATAGAGGAAATTATTAGAGTATTCAATGTTAATTAATTCTCTATTTTTGATATTTTGATTGTCCCCAACTATTTCACCACTTAATGATACATAATCTACCAGGTCATTTACATGCATAGCGTTACCACAGACATATATATGATCTACTGTTGTTTGTAGATGTTGGTCAACTAATGGGCCCTTTGTCTTATTATCTAATGGCACTCCTAATGATTGTGATATTTCATTTTCTGGAATTAAACCAACTGATAGAATTAAACTATCGCATTGAATAATTTGTTTAGTATCTTTAATAGGTTGCATCTTTTCATCGACCTGACACACTTCAACACTAGTAAGACGATCAGTGCCATATACTTTTGTAACGGTGTGACTGAGATATAGTGGTATATCGTAATCGTCTAAACATTGGGCAAGGTTACGGGCTAATCCACTTGGCGTTGACTTGGCTTCGTAGACACCGATAACTTTTGCCCCTTCTAAGGTTAATCGGCGGGCCATTATTAGGCCGATATCGCCACTACCTAAAATAACACATCGTTTGGTTGGGAGTTGTCCTAATAGGTTTGTGAAGTGTTGGGCGCACCCAGCGGTGTAGACACCACTTGGTCTTGTTCCGTGGATGGCTATTTGTTTGGCTGTTCGTTCACGACAACCGGTTGCGATTACAATGTTGTCGGCGATTACGGTCGTAACTCCGTTTTGGTTGACGTAGGTTACTTGGTATTGATCATTTATTTTTTTTGTTTTTGTGACAAATGATAAGGTATGGTAATTGATGTTCAGGTTGATAAATTCATCGATGAATCTTTGGACGTATTCAGGTCCAGTTAGTCTTTCTTTGAATCTTATTAGACCAAATCCATCATGGATACATTGTTTTAAGATGCCGCCTAGTTCGTTTTCGCGTTCTAATAGTAAGACTTTTAATCCTTTTTTATGACAGGCGATGGCACATGCTAAGCCGGCTGGGCCTCCACCAATTATTAAACTATCGTATTTATTCATGATTTTCTCCATTTTCCCCATAGGTGATAAAAGAATTATTTTGTGATTTTAGCACTTGGTTGATTGGGATATTTAATTCTTGACTGATGATTTTAGTTACTAGTGGTAAACAGAATCCACCTTGGCAACGGCCCATTCCTGGTCTTACGCGTTTTTTTATTCCGTCAATAGTTGGTACTTTTAAATTGCGGTGGAGGGCGTCGATGATTTCCCCTTTAGATATTTCTTCGCATCGACAGATAATGATGCCGTAATCGGGATTCTTTTGGATATATTCATTTCTTGTTTCATCATCCATTTCTTTTAAGGCGACAATTCCTTGTCGTTGGCTGATGAAGTTTTCTTTTTTTGTTAATTGTAAGATGCTCGCAATTTCTTTTGCGACGTCGACTGCTATTGCAGGGGCAGTAGTGAGTCCAGGAGATTGCATGCCAGCTACATGGTAAATGTTAGTGGTATTTCTTCCTGGTTCAATTATGAAGTCTTCTTCATAGGTTGGTGCTCTTACCCCGGTGAAATAGGTTATGATATCGCCTTGATTGATTTTATTAGTGCTTTCTTGGTGACGTCTTAATGATTGATCGTTTCTTTCTTTGGAAGTTTGGGTGCTTTCTTTATCGTATGTTTCATAGGCATCGGGTCCGACTAGGACATTGTTGTGGACGGTTTTGATGACACCTCCTCCTTTGGAACTGCTTTTGTTTTTTGTGAGTGTTTTATAGGAGAATATAGAGTCGATTTCTTTTCCGACTTTTTGATCAAGGATTAAATC
>JBATBW010000070.1:0-15225 GCA_049662565.1 Erysipelotrichaceae bacterium
GAAATTATCTGCTTGTTTCTTATATTCCGCGATTTCCGCTTCACTAGGACTAAGAACTACTTCACCCTTAATCGCATCTAGAACAATGATATCATCAGCTTTAACTGCTTCTAAGATACCGCTAACACCAACAACTGCCGGAATTTCCAATGAACGAGCCATAATCGCCGAATGTGAAGTTCTACCACCAATTTCAGTCGCAAAGCCCTTCGCAAATTTTTTATTCAATTGAGCTGTATCACTAGGCGTTAAATCATGTGCCACAACAATAACTTCCTCATCAATTAAAGATAAATCCGGTAATTTAAGTCCTAATAAGTGAGCTTTGATACGATAAGTAACATCTTTAATATCCGCAGCTCTTTCACGCATATATGCATCTTCCATAGATTCAAAAATCGAAATAAACATATTCGCAACTTGTTCTAAAGCATAAGAAGCATTAACTTTATCATTTTTAATCATGTCAGTAACTTGACTCATTAATTCAGGGTCTTCTGCCACCATTAAATGAGCATCAAAAATCGCTAATTCTTCAGCTGATAAACGACCAGTAGCTTTTTCTTTAATAATATTAATATCATTACAAGAATACTCAATAGCCTTTTGTAATTTCGCAATTTCAACATCAACATCACTAATATCTTCTTTTACAATATTCATTACTGGATGTTCAAGTTTAAATACTTTAGAAATAACTATACCACTACTAGCAGCAATACCTTTTAACATATAAAAAACCTCCTCTATAATTTCTTATTAATGCATGAAACTAAATCATCTAAATTATTAATATTAAGCAAATCATCCACATCAAATAAAATGTTATAGTCCTTTTCCAAAAGCATCATCAATTCAACCAAATCAAAATGATCGCTATTAGCGAAATCGATACCACTATGGGGAAATAAACTATTTATAGATTCGATTATAATTTCTCTAGTTACCATACATTACTCCTACAACTATATTAACATTATTTACTATTTAGTACAATGTTAAAGTCGTTAATGGTTCGTTTTTTTAATCGATAAAAAGTACTAGGCGAATATAAACCAATCCACCATTTTGGTGTATTTAGAACAAACTCATATAATAATAGTTCCTTCTCCTGTTCATCCAAATATTCGTCGACCATCAAAAAAATACTACTCAAATTCTCAAAAGCCTCCATTTTAATTTTTGAATTCAGTTCACCCCTAACAAACTGCTCTTTTTGTCTAGCATACAACTTACACATATAACTTATTGATTGACAATCCATGATAATTTCACCCCTTATTTGTCCTTATAATTATTTATATAAAAAAAAAAGAATCGTTCCTAAAAAAAAGTTGTCAAAAAGACAACTATTTTAAAATTTTACGATATTCAACTAATTCAGCTTCATTAGCCCAAACAAAATGCCCAGGTTTAATTTCCACGAAAGAAGGTTTATCAACACTATAATCATGTTTGCTTTCATCATAAACAATTAATTCTTTCTTTCTTTCGATTTCTGGATCTGGCATCGGAACAGCTGACAATAAACTTCTTGTATATGGATGCAAACTATTTTTAAATAACTCATTCGCATCCGCTAATTCCACAATTTTACCCAAATGAATTACCGCAATACGATCAGAAATATAACGTACAACTGATAAATCATGGGCAATGAAAATAATAGTTAAATCTCTTTCCTTTTGGAATTTCTTTAATAAGTTCAATACTTGAGCACGAATAGAAACATCAAGCGCACTAATAGGCTCATCCGCAACAATTAAACGCGGTTCCATAACCATTGCTCTAGCAATACCAACTCTTTGTCTTTGTCCACCAGAGAATTCATGAGGATAACGAGATTTATGTTCAGGCAACAACCCAACATCAGCTAAAGCTTGATCAACTTTCTCTTGTCTTTCTTCTTCGTTTTTAAATAACTTAAAGTTATATAAACCTTCTGAAATAATATAATCAATAGTAGCTCTTTCATTCAAAGATGCAGCTGGGTCTTGGAAAATCATTTGGATATTTCTCACAACCGACATATCATCTTCTTTACTCAATTTGCCGCTAATCTTTTTATTATCAAAATAAATTTCACCCTTACTACAAGGATTAATTCTAACAATTGCTCGACCAATAGTTGTTTTTCCACTACCAGATTCACCAACAATTGAAAACACTTCCCCTTCATAAACATCGAAAGATACATTATTTACCGCTTTAAATGTTTTTTTACCAGTACCGAAGTTAACATCTAAATTTTTGACACTTAATAAGACTTTTTTATCATCCATTATTCATTACCTCCGTTCACAACACTCAAAATTTTCTCATGTAAATTTTGAATTTCTTTTGGTTTATCAAGTTTTGGTGCACGAGGATCTAGCAACCAAGTTTTCGCATAGTGCGTATCACTAACCTTAAACATTGGAGGTTCTTCCTCAAAATCAATTTTCATTGCATATTTGTTTCTTAATGCAAACGCATCACCAACAACTTCTTCAAATAATGAAGGAGGTGTACCAGCAATTGCATAAAGATCTTCACCTTTAACCCCAAATTGAGGTAATGACGATAGTAATGCCCAAGTATATGGATGTTTTGGATCATAGTAAATATCTTCCGCTGTGCCTAATTCCACAATTTGACCGGCATACATAACCGCAACACGATCGGCAACATTAGCAACAACACCCAAGTCATGAGTAATAAAAATTGTCGTAAAACCATATTCTTTTTGTAAATCTTTAATCAATTTCAAAATTTGTGCCTGAATAGTTACATCTAGAGCCGTAGTTGGTTCATCACAAATTAAAACATTTGGACGACATGCTAAGGCAATAGCAATAACAATTCTTTGACGCATCCCGCCAGAATATTGGAAAGGATACTCATCAAAACGCTTTTCCGGGCTAGGAATACCAACACGATCCATCAAATCAATCGCAATTTGTTTAGCTTCCACTTTATTTTTGCCCTGATGTTTAATAATTACTTCACTAATTTGATAACCAATAGTTCTAACTGGATTTAAAGAAGTCATTGGATCTTGGAAAATAGTAGCTATTTTCTTACCACGAATTTCTTCCCATTGTTTATCGTTTTTATATTCTGTCAATTCAATACCGTCATATACAATACTTCCACTAGATACTTCACCATTTTCTTCTAACATACCCGTAAAAGTCTTAGTAAATACTGATTTACCACTACCTGATTCACCAACAATAGCAATCGTTTCATGTTCATAAATATCTAAAGAAACCTTACGAATAGCCGTCAAAATACGGCTACGTACTTGGAACTTAACTTCGACATCTTTGGCCGATAAAATTATTTTTCTTTCCATTTTACCAACCTCCTAAAGCATATGCGTACGAGGATCACTCGCATCGGCTAGTTTTTGTCCAACAACATATAATGATACAGAAATTAAAGCACTAATAAACACCGGTATCCAAAACAAATATGGTGCAGGCATCATATAAGCCGAATACTTTTGTATCATCCCACCAAGAGAAGGATCTGTCGCCCCTAATCCAATACCAATAAATGATAAGAACACTTCGTACGAAATGAAGTTAGGAATATCTCTTGATACTTGTGTTACAATAACTGAAATTAAATAAGGCAATACATTATGTTTTAAAATACGACTTAAAGGCGTACCCAAACATCTACTAGCTAAATTATATTCACGGTCACGAATAATCATAACTTGAACCCGCATAAAATATGCCGTATTCAACCAACTTGTAACCGATAAAGCAAAAATCAACTGCCAAATACCTTGACCTAAAGCATACATTAAAACCATAACAATCAAAGTAAATGGTACATTCGCCACAACATTATAAATTTGGATCATCATTTTATCTAAATTCTTAGAATAACCCCAAATCATCCCAACAATTACACCTAAAACAGCAGTAATAAGTGTTGCAGTAATAGAAATGAACAAGCTTGTTCTAGTACCTGCCCAAACGGCATCAAATAATGAGTTACCAATATCATCAGTACCAAATAAGAATTGCAGACTAGGACGCAAGAAACGACGTGACTGATCATTAATAAAAGGCATTTTCGATGGATCATAATCCGAAAACAACGGTTGAATAAAAGCAATCAAACAAACAGCTGCCGCAATAACTAACATAGCAATCGCAACTTTAGAACCAAAGAATTGTTTAAAAACTGATTTCCAATAAGAATATTGCGGAGATGCAATATGTTCAGATGCACTTTCTTCAAGCTGAACAAAAGTAAATTTATTGTCTGCCATATTATCTTGTCTCTCCTTTACTTGTTAATTGGATACGCGGATCAACCATCGTCATCAAAATATCACCCAATAATAATGAGAAAATTGATAAAGCGGTAAATATAAATGTTAAAGTAATAACCATATTATTATTTAAAGCTTTAATTGAATCCGGTAACATTTTACCCATACCTGGAATCGCAAAAACACTTTCAGTCATAACCGCACCACTAATACATAATACAACTGATGCAGGAATTCCATTAACAATTGGAATAATGGCATTTTTTAAAATATGCTTGTTAAAGATGTCTTTATTACTTAACCCTTTAGCCTTTGCAAATTTCACATAATCCGCATTACTTTGGTCAACCATATAACGTCTAACCCAAGTCATAATAGCACTAGTACTTAATAAAGCCAAAATAATCATTGGTAAAATATAACTTCTACCATCTTTAAAACCAAATTGAGGGAACTTATCTGGTAAACCAAATACCATTCCAATCAACTTCATAATAAAGATAAATGCTAATGAAGGAACAGCAATCAAGAAATTAATGTATACTACACCAACTTTATCTTGCCATTTATCCTTTTTACGCGCCATTAAAATACCCGCAGGTAAAGCAATAGCATAGGCAAGGATCAATGCAACTATACCAAACAAATACGATGTACCTATCATAGAAGGTGAATCATAATTTAAACCACAATTAGCATAATTAGTAGTAAATTTACCAGTATCTAAATGATCTAATGTACTACTTTGTTTATAACGACATGTGTATTGATTAATAGCACTCTTAGAAGTAGATCCTGTTGGGAATGTTTGTTTTTCTAACTTAGCCTTCCCTTGACCAGTACTAATTACTTCTAATGTATCAACACCCTGATTAGTCGGATAAGATTTACCAAAATTTAATCTTAACATGTTTTGATGAATAAATGGGAACGAACCATCTACATACAATTGATATTGATATTCACACCCCGAACACTTCAAAGCCGGAATGCCATTAGCACCACTTTCAACATAATATTTGCGTTCTAAATTAGGATTACTTTCATCAACTACAACATTTGGTGTATCGATTTTCAAAAAGTCTCGATAAAAACGACCAACGATTTCAAATGAATTGTAGTCTCGGTAAATAATAGGTGTATTGTCACTTAAATTAATAACAACATACCCTTGTTCTTCAAATTTAGTTAATGCTTGTTTTTGTTCTTTAGAACCAGTAATCATACATGCTTGTTTGTTATCAGACTCCGCACAAAAATCTTTCGCTTGTTTAAAATCTAAATAACCTAACTCCTGCCATTTGTTGTATTTATAAACAACAGCATCATCACCTTTTACTTTTTGTAATACCGGATCATTTTCGAATATTTTTGATCTTGGTATCATGTTATATAAAATGACTAAAGCAATTGACACAACGACAAGGATAGCAATGATAGAGCGCACTACTCTACCCAATATATAGTTTCTCATTTTGCCTCCTTTAAATCTTAATGAAAATATAGGTCGGAGAATACTCCAACCTATATTCTATAGTAATTTTAGTAAATTTTCAATACTAAATGTTATGCTTTCCAAGCTTTGTAAGCTTTTTCATATTGTTCTTTAGTTACGATATCATCTTGTAATTGAAGACCTTTATATTTATATTCACTTAAACCAGTATTAGAATAGCAACGAGTGAATGGAACTACACGTTGAACTTTAATTCCACGAGCTTGTTGTTTAACTGGAACGTCAATAGCATGAGCAACTAAGTATGCATCAGCTTTAGCAAACGCAGCGTAACGAGCATCTAAATTGTCAGTAATCTTGTCAGCAGCTCTATATAATTCTTCGAATTCATATAAACCAACTTTTTCAGCAATAGCTTTATTTTCAGCATTACCATCTAAACCTAATCCTAAAGTATCCATCAAATATCCATTAGTTGGAGAGAAGATGTCAACAAATGTCTTAGGGTCAGTATAGTCAGGACCCCAACCTGTGAATGTATTGATATCATAGTCAGTATCTTTGTAAGAAGCAATACGGTATGCTTTAGGCATTAATGTGTCCATATCAACAGCATGTACATTGATAATGATTTGACCATCAGTATTAGCTTCGATAGATTGTTTCATAGAATTTTCCATCTTAACTAAACGATCATTAGTTTTAATAGTCATAACATCTAAGCTAACTGGGAATTTAATTCCATCTTTTTTAGCAGCTTCGATGAATTTTAATGCAGATTCTTTATTTAACCATGGATCTTGTCCATCTAATAAATTAACTTCTTCGCCAGTCATTTCTTTATAAGCTTCAGTAACTAATTGACCGTAGTTCTTACCTTTAGAATCAACAACGATATCTTGGAAGTTATTAATATTTCTTAAAGTAGCAGTAGCAACTTCTTTTGGAGCATCAACCATTAATTGAGCAACTCTATCAAATGCAGCTCTATAAGCTTTACGGAAGTTTTCATTTAATATTGCAGCTTCTACATTAGCTTTTTCAGCGTCATCTTTATGAGAAGTAATTTCATAAACTGGACGGTTAAAGTTAAATAATGTATAGAAAGCAGTACTATTAGGTAAAGATTCAATTAAATTATCAGCATATTTATCTGTGTAATCTTTATAATTTTCCCAAGCAGGTTTTAAAGAAGCAGCAGCATAAGTGCCTTGTTCAAAACCTTTAATACCTGAATATGGATCACTACCATCATCGAAAATACGAGTTACAGTTTCCATATAAATTTTGTCTGCATCCCAGTAGTTTTCATTTTTAGTTAAAACAACTTTAGATTTAACATCATTAGTAGTTAAAATATAACCACCATTGTAAAGGATAGAATCGGCTTTAGTAGTACCGTATTCACAAGCAGCCTTGTCAGGAGCCCCTAATTTACATCCAACACCCTTAGATTCTAAGAATTGACGGTTAACTGGATATAAAATAGCATAAGTAGTTAATGAGAAGAAATAAGGAGTAGGAGCAGTTAATGTATATTCTACAGTATAATCATCAATCGCTTTAATACCAACTTCTTCGAATTTAACTTTACCTTCTGAATATTCAGTGAAGTTAACTAATAATCCATTTAATAAGTAACCAGTTTCTGAACCGAAATCAGCAGCATGTTGTAAACCAGCAACGAAATCGTCAGCTGTTACTTCACCATATTCTTCACCAGTACTAGTAACCCATTTAACACCTTTTCTTAATTTGAATGTCCATACACTAGCATCTTCATTTTTTTCATAACTTTCAGCTAAAGCAGGAACGAATTCGCCTTTAGAATTATTTTCTAATAATCCATCTACTAAGTTAGCATTAATTTCATGGTTAGGTTGTAAAGCTGTAATCACATAGTCTAATGTATCGATATCAGTACTATATGTTTCAGTTAAGTCTTTAGGCCCTTTATATCCAGAACCGCAAGCAGTTAAAGATAAAACCATCAATGCGCTTAGCAATAAAACACCAAGTTTTTTCATCTTAATTTTCCTCCCTTTATAAGATATTTATATATTACTACCTAAAGAAAATTATGTCAACGATTTTTTCACTAATTTATCACAATTTTGAAAACTTTATCATTAAATGTAATTTTTTACATTTTGAAAAAGGGAAATCTTATCTCCCTTTACATTATCCACACAAACTAATTACTAATGCTTTCCCACTTATTGAGCAATGAATTTATTTCATCCTCTAATTCCACTATTTTTTCTTGCAACTCATTGTACTTCATAAAATCACTATAGTAGTCCTCATCAAAAGTCAACTCTTTCAATTGGGCCAACTCTTCTTCTTTTTTATTAATTAATCTTTCTAAACGATTAACTTCTTTTTGGTTTTGATAATCATTCTTTATCTCGCTCTCTTCTTTCGCTTCTTTAACAACCAAATAATCCTGGATTTCTTTATTAATATATTCTTTATAAGTCAACGGATAATAAACAAAACCACCATTTTCATAAACCAAAAGTGCATTTGCGATTTGACTAACAAAATAACGATCATGAGAAACCATCAAAATAGTTCCCGTATATCCTTTTAAGCTTTCTTCTAACGCCTCTTTAGATAAAATATCTAAATGATTTGTCGGTTCATCCAAAATCAAAAAATTGGCTCTCTTCAATAATAACTTAGCTAAATTTAAACGAACCTTTTCACCACCACTAAGGACGCTAACTTCTTTAAACACTTCATCATCACTAAATAAAAAACCACCTAATATATTCCTCACTTTTGTTAAAAGTAAATCCGGATAAGCTTGCCATAATTCTTCTAAAATTGTGTTCTCATCATCATTAAACTGCAAGTCTTGATCAAAATAACCAACATCTATTTGATGACCTAACATCATTTCTCCACCTAAAGATGGAACCTTATGAATAATACTCTTTAGTAAAGTGCTCTTCCCACAACCATTAGGACCAATGATTCCTATTTTTTGACCCCTAATTATTTCTAAGTTTATATTCGCAAGCACCTTATTATATCCGATTTGATAATCTTTCAAGGTCAAAACCCTTTTACCACCACTAACTTCACATTCGAATTTCGCCTTAAAAGTATTACTGTCAACCTTAGTTAGTTCAACTTTATCCATCTTTTCTAAATACTTAATTTTAGATTGAGCAAAAGCCGCCTTATTCTTTTTGTATCTAAACTTCTCAATTAATGTTTCTAACCGATTAATTTCTTCTTGTTGATTCTTATACAATTTCTTTTCCTGTTCTAAAATAAGTTTCTTTGCATCTACATAAAAAGAATAATTACCACTGAATTTTGTTAACTTACCCAACTCTAACTCATAAGTAATATTAGTAACATTATCCAAAAACATCCGGTCATGAGAAACAACAACTAAAGCCCGATCATATTTCATCAAATATCCTTCCAACCATTCAATAGTTTCCAAATCTAAATGGTTTGTTGGTTCATCCAACAATAAGATGTCCGGTTTCCTCAACAACAACTTCACAAAGTTAATCTTCGTTTTTTGTCCACCACTAAAACTACTAAGTGGACGATATAATTCATCATTAGTGAAACCAAACTTGCTAAAAATTGTTTTCATTTCACTTTCATAATTATAACCATTTAAATGTTCAAACTCGTTAGTCAAACTAGCGTAACGATTTAATAAAATATCGCTATGATCATTTTTCATCATAATTTCCACTTCTTTAATTTGTTGATGTAACGACTTAACCTTCTCAAAAACTTTTTCTAATTCATCTTTAACTAAAATATTCTCATCCAAAAAGGATATTTGTGACAAATATCCAATTTCTAAACCCTTATTAATAATTGTGCCTTTATTTAATTCTTGTAATGAAGCAATAACCTTTAAAAGCGTTGTCTTCCCACAGCCATTGCGACCAACCAAAGCCACTTTCTGGCTATCTCTAATATCAAAATTAACTTTATCTAAAAGATTATCTCCATTAAATCCTAATTCACCATTAACAATTTGATAAATCATACTTCTCCTTTATTGCAAATAAGCCTTAATCCCCTTTGCAGTCGCAACCGCAATCTTCTCATTCTCTGCTTGCCATATTTTGCTATCTTCACTATTAGTTATATAAATATATTCAATACTAATCGAATTCAACCCTAATCTAGTTTGCGCAAAGGCACCATTTTGTTCCTTCGTGTAACTAGAGAATTTACCAGCCTGTAATCCTGTACCACCCGTTTCCCTAATTGATAATGAAGTATCATATCCTGATTGTAAACCATATGCCAACACCCCATCCGTAGTTCCACTACCACGATTACCACTATTAATTAATTTTGTATCTGTCAATATTTCTTTTAATACCCCGCCACTAAATGCCTCGCTAGCATAGTGCGACCTAATTACTTGTGTACCACGCGTATTAACATTATCACTATAATTAAATTTAATTTCGACATAATACTTCGCATGTGATCCATATGAGCGATGAATTCTACCATCAGCACCATACAAATTTAATTCTTCACTTAAATTGCTAGATGTCAACTTAACTTTATATCCATCTTTCTCTAACAAAGTCTTAACACTCTTTGCCATCAAAAGATTTTGTTCTTTTTCCACTAATCCATTAATATTAATAAGTTTATCATCATATTGCCCTTGATAATCATAACTGCTATTTGGATCTATAACTATATCAAAAACATCATTAGGCAAAGCCTTCTCTTCAACTTTAATAAATACATACTTTTTATCTAAAGCTTCTTTTTGATTCTCATCAACGAATAGTTTTTCATCACTTAATATTTGGACAAAATTATTCTTACCATTTCTAGTCACTGTATAAATACCATCAGAAATCTTTTCGCTAGATATAATTTGACTTCTCTTTCCATCTTTATCGACATATAGTTGGTATAACCCTACCGGTAATTTATTAACCTTAATAAAATTATCAACTTCACTTCCCGTATCAAAAACAACCTCTTTTTCATTACATATATTAACTAAGACAATCTTTGCTTTCGCAAGATCATTAGTATAATTAGGGACATCTATCACCTTATTCGACAACACTAAATTTTCTCCATAAAAATAATAATCCTTTATCTCCACAACTTCCTCATTTTTAGTTTGAATTAGTTTATCAATAATTTGATCATTTTTAACACTACAAGCCTTAAAAGCATAATTGCAAGTACCAAAAATCATATTCTTCCCCACTAAGATTGCCAATATTAAAGCTAAAATTATGCCAAGAACAATCAATAACTTAACATAATATATTTTATATTTTTTTCCTTTAAAATTAATTCTCATGTAACGCATATAATCACCCGTCCTATTCACTATCTATATTATAACAAAAAAAAGCGCTTTAAGCGCTTAAAATAATAAATTTTTAGCTGTTCGCGAAAAAGGCACAACATCACGAATATTACTAACACCAGTTATATACATTAAGAATCTTTCAAAACCTAAACCAAATCCCGCATGTTTACAACCACCATATCTTCTTAAATCAAGATACCACTGCAATGAATCTTTCTTAATATTCATTTCATCCATTCTCTTCTCTAAGAAATCCAATCTTTCCTCTCTTTGCGAACCACCAACTAATTCCCCAATTGAAGGCATCAATAAGTCACAAGCCGCCACTGTTTTATTATCTTCATTAAGTCGCATATAGAAAGCCTTAATATCTTTTGGATAATCCACTAAGAACAATGGTCCATCCACAACCGTTTCACACAAATATCTTTCATGTTCTGATTGTAAATCTGTACCCCATTCCACCGGATACTCAAAATCCACATTCGCATTTCTTAAAATATCTACTGCTTGAGTATAACTCATGACTTTGAAATCGCTACTAATTACTTTATTTAATTTTTCCAACAAACCTTTTTCAATAAATTGATCAAAGAATTTCATTTCTTCAGGGCAGTTTTCTAAAACATAGTTAATACAATACTTTACCATATCTTCAATTAAGTTCATATCATCATCCAAATTCGCAAAAGCAATTTCCGGTTCAATCATCCAAAATTCTGCTGCATGACGACTAGTATTAGAATTTTCAGCTCTAAAAGTCGGCCCAAAAGTGTATACATCTCTAAAAGCAAGCGCATAAGCTTCTGCATGTAACTGGCCACTTACCGTTAGACTTGAATGTTTGCCAAAGAAATCTTTATCATATTTACCATCGCTTCTAGTAGTAACAGTAAATGCTTCACCTGCACCCTCCGCATCATTAGATGTAATAATTGGTGTATGCACATAAATGAATCCTTGATTTTGGAAAAATTCATGAATAGCCATACTTAAAACACTACGCACTCTAAATACCGCACTAAAAGTATTACTTCTTGGACGCAAATGCGATATTTCTCTTAAATACTCAAACGAATGTCTTTTCTTTTGTAATGGGTAAGTGTTTTCGCAAATACCCTCAATTTCAATTTGGGTAACCGCAATTTCAAAAGGTTGTTTATTATCAGGTGTATGAATAAACTTACCAGTAATACTAATTGCACTAGAAGTCAACAATTTTTCCACTTCGGAAAAATTATCCAAAGAAGGTTGATATACTAATTGCGCATTTTTAAAATAAGTTCCATCATTCAACTCAATAAAACCAATACTTCCATTACAACGATTAGTTCTTATCCAACCTTGTAATGTTACATATTCCAATTGATCAATTTCAATTGAATTCTTTTGATAAGCTAATTCATATAATTCTCTGACAGTCACAAACATAATATTATCCTCCATGTAATAAAAAAGATGGTATAGGAGTGCAAAGCACGGTACCATCCTTAGTTTAACTTCTTTAAGTAATAACGGTCTTCACCGGAAACGTCTACTTAATTTCTCCGTTTCAGCAAACAAAGTGTTCAATATATTTAACCTCTGTTTAGCTCCCACCACATCTAAACTCGCTGCAAGATTTATAAATACTTGTCTTTATTTTTCGCCATGTAACTGATTAGTATCAAATACTAATTCTTGAATTGCACTAACGACATCAACATATTTAATCAATACACCCTTAGGCACATTAATATGCTCATGCGTAAAGTCAACAATACCCAATATTCCGTTTTCTACTAACATATCCACAGTTTCTTGAATATTATCACTAGCTGTAATAATTGCAATACGACAACCCTCAGGTTTTTTCTCAGGTAAATCAAGAATGTTATAAACGGGGATTCCCAAATCATTCGTCGGTTTAATATCAAAACCACAAACGATTTCACCTACAACATGATCCCAACGATTATAATTCAAAATTGCTTTTCCCAAGTTACCAACTCCAACTAAAATAATTTTTTCTTCAAAATTCAATCCTAAGTGAAAAGAAAAGATCTCAATTAAAGCTTCGATGTCATAACCATATCCTTGTTTTCCCAAAGAACCTAGAAAAGAAAAGTCTCTTCTGATTGTTGTTGGTTTAATATCAACTAAGTTAGCCAACTCACTTGACAAAATACGGTTCTGCCCACTATTTTGTAATTTTCTTAACGCTTTCAAATATATCGGATACCGATGAAGCGTCGATTTAGGTACTAAATTATTCATATTATCACTTCCTTAATTATATTATACCAAATTTTTAACAAAGTACAATAATTTTTTAATTTTTTTCACAAGTGACATCTTCAATATCAATACTAGGTCGACTCGCAACATCATAATCATCAAATAAATGATGTTTAAATGCTACATAACCACTCGCTCCAATCATCGCCGCATTGTCTGTACAACACCATAAAGGCGGCACAAACATTTTAACTTGTGGGAACTTTGTTTGTAAGTCATTCAATACTAATTCCCTTAATCGACTATTGGCAGCTACTCCTCCTGCCAATACTAACATTTTGGGATTTAACTTATCAATAGCCTTTTTTGTTCTATCCATTAATTGCCCTAAAACTGCCTCTTGGAAACTACAAGCAATATCGCAATTCTCAAATTCTTCATTCTTCCGTAACAGCCGTTGTTTCAACTGTAAACTCGCACTCTTTAAACCACTAAAAGAGAAATCAAACTCGCCATCCATTTTAACTTTCGGAAACTGATAAATAGGCTTACCCAACTTCGCAAGCTTATCAATTTCCGGACCACCTGGATAAGGTAAACCTAACAACCTTGCGACCTTATCATAAGCTTCCCCAATGGCATCATCCATTGTTTCTCCAATAACTTTAAAATTATATTCACTTTCAATATAAACTAATTCACTATGACCACCAGAAACAACTAACGCCAACAATGGATATTCGATATCCGTCACAAAATTATTCGCATAAATATGACCAGTAATATGATGAATCCCAATAAGGGGCTTTTGATACAAAAAAGCCAATGTCTTTGCGGCCTGATTACCAATATGAAGACATCCAATTAAACCCGGTCCCTTAGTAAAGGCAATCGCATCGACATCCTCTACTTTCATACTTGCTTTTTCCAAAGCCTTATTTATTACCAGGGAAATATTTTCCACATGAATTCGACTTGCCACTTCCGGTATTACCCCATTAAATTCTTTATGAATATTAATTTGACTAGAAACAATATTTGAAACTATTTCATTACCATTTTTGACAATACTACAACTAGTTTCATCACAACTAGACTCAATCGCTAAAATATAAACATCTTTGCTCATTCTACAAACCTCTTGCCATCAACAAGGCATCTTCATTATTATCACTATAATAATTTTTGCGAATATTCAATACCAAAAAATCATTCTTTTCATAAAATTTTTGACCAACAATATTTGATACTCGTACCTCTAAAGAAATACTCTCGCATTCATTATCCTGTAAGTCTTTAATCATCATCGCCATTAATTGACTACCTAAACCTTTTTGACGATAACCTTCATCAACCGCAATCTTAATTAATTGTCCTTGTTCAAAAGTTAGCCAATAAAAAATATATCCAATTAATTGATCATCTTCATATGCTAAAATATTACGCGAAAAAGGATTCTCACTAATTTCATATTTAAAATTATCCGCATTATAAAACTCGGCAAATATCGCTTTATCCATCAATACTAAATCATCAATATCACTAACCATAGCTTGGCGAAAACTAATTACCATAAGCATCATTTTCCTTCAAATATACCGGAACAGCCGTATGTACATTTTCCCATTTATGCCAAAAACTACGTAAAGCACTGAAATTCTCCACAATATTACCATAATTATCTTCTTTATTAATTAAATGCAAATCACCATACCACTCATAATCCGCATATTTATTAATTAATTCATCAATATTTTCTAATTCCACAACACAATCGCTCATAACCGCCTTACCGTGGTCGTAAATACCACAATAACTTCTATTAGCACGGGCATCCATTAATACCACAGTCGGCTTTAAACCGGCATACAATTGAAGTGTAGAAATTGTGTATAAAGAAATATTCTTACTAGCACAATACACTTTCGCAACCGTTAAGGC
>JBATBW010000071.1:0-26921 GCA_049662565.1 Erysipelotrichaceae bacterium
CACTATAGCTTTTTCTTTACCTTGTTTTAGGATGGTTTCTAATTGACCACTTTCTAAAATTTCTTGGTATTTGTTTTGGATTTTAGTTAATTCATCGCACACAACATCGGCTACAGCTTTTTTAAATGTTCCGTATCCTTCGTTAGCGAATTCTTCTTCAATTTGTTCAAAACTTTTACCAGTTAGACTACTTAGTATAGTCATTAGGTTACTGATGCCAGGTTGATTTTCTATGTCATATTTAACTTGAGCTAAATTATCGGTAACGGCGCTCATGATCTTTTTGCGCGCTTTTTTAACATCTTCTAATAGGAATATGCACCCTTTGTCACCATCGTCTGATTTGCTCATTTTTTTTGTTGGTTCGCTTAATGACATAATTTTTGCTCCTACCTTTGGAGTAACTGGTGTAGGGATTTTGAAAGTTTCGCCAAAACGATTATTAAAACGAATAGCGATATCTCTAGCAAGTTCGACATGTTGTTTTTGATCTATACCTACTGGAACATAGTCGGCATCGTATATTAAGATATCTGCTGCCATTAGAGTTGGGTAAGTATAAAATCCGACAGTCAATGATGTCTCACCTTTGGCGGCTTTGTCTTTGTATTGAGTTTGACGATTTAATTCGCCTAAATAACTGTTACAGCTCATTAGAAATCCTAGCTGAGCGTGTTGATTAACGTCACTTTGTAAGAAGATAGTAGCTTTGTTTGGATCTAGGCCACAAGCTAAGTATAATATTGCGCAGTCTTGAAGATTTTTTCTTAGTTCACTTGGTTCTTGTGGTACAGTTACGCAATGTAAATTTGCGATGAATACATATAATTCATAATCATTTTGGTAGTTGACAAATTGGCGTAGGGCACCGATATAGTTGCCTAACGTTAGTTGTCCACTGGGTTTAATTCCACTTAACATCTTTTTCATTTTAGTTCCTCCCATTAAAAAAGCACCTTAGGGACGTTATATAACGTGGTGCCACCCTTATTTGCATTAAGCCTTAGTACTTGTAACGTAAGTAAACGATAATTAACTTATGCGCTAATTATTACTCCGAAATCCCATTTCAATTATTTTTATTGAATAGTTCGCATCAACCACTATTTTTCTGAATTACCTAAAAATAATCTACTTATATTTCTTCAACGCTTGTATTCATTGTACTACTTATTTCTTGTTTAGTAAATATATTAAGACCATGATTACCATACCACCGATTAAATATAAGTTAAATACTGGTTGTGATAATCCACCATAAATAATGATTCCAGCACCGATCATTGCAAGTGTAGGGAATACATAACGATATAGTGTGCTGCTTTCTTTGTTTCTCATGGCACCAATATATAGGACAAAATATACAACTGTCATTAAGACGATTGCTAAATTATCAATTCCTAAACCACTTAGGAATGTGATATTGATTAATGAACCGTCGATAGTTAAGAAGTGAATAAACAACCAAATCAAGGCAAATACGAAAGCTAATATTGCGCTGTTTACTGGTGTATCATATTTAGGATGTAATGTTTTTAATTTATCACTATTATTGATATTTCCTCTTAATGCTAGAGAATAAGGTAAACGGATATAACCTAAGATTACACCATTAACACCGCCAAAAACAGAAATAACTACAAATGTATAAACTATTTTCATTCCGATTGGACCAAATAATGAAGATGCTAGATTGTTTAATGGGTCAACACCAATTTGAATTTGATCAAATGATGTAAAACTACATAAGCCAACAAAATAAGCGATATAGATAATTGTAATAATTATTGGGGCAATCGTTAAAGCTAAAGACATATTCTTTTTACCATCAACAACTTCATGAGAAATTGATGGAGCTATTGACCAACCATCAAAACTAAATGCAACAGATACTATCGCTAAAAAGATTCCGACAACAGGTGCGCTATAAGAACTTGATGTTGCTATATTTGAGACTGGATTACCAAAGAATAATCCGCATACACTTAACGTTAATAATGCAAATACTTTCGCAAACATAGATATCTTTTGGAAATGGCCAGCATTGGCAGTTTGAATTGTATTAACAACGAAGAATATAACTAATAATACAACAGTTAAAGGGTAAACTAATAAATTGTTTTGTCCATTACCTAATAAACTATTTTGACCAAATAAAGTCAATAAGTAATTGGCGCAAACCCAAGTTAATATACAAGTAATAATTGGAAAATAGATATAAGTTTGGAAGATCCCTACCATGTAACCAAAGCGATTACCTAAGGCATCTTCGCAATAGGAAATAAGACCTCCAGCTTTGTCATTGTTTTTAGCGTAAGTACTTAATGTTAATCCGCCAAAAATGATACCAAAAGCGCCAATGACGAAAACTAGAATACCTAATAAGATATTTCCTTCTACAGCGATAATGATTGAATTAGTTTTAAAGAATATTCCTGAACCAATTACGATTCCAATAATCATGGAAACGGTTGTTAGTAAGGAAAACTTTTTCTTGGGAATAGTGCTCATAATAAATCCTCTTTTCTTGTTTGTTATTATCTTACTACAAGTAAAAGATAAAAATCAATAGGAAATGTAAAAAAATTGCATTTTATGAAAACTTTTACATAATCTTGATTTATCTATATTTATTACTTTAAATTTAGTATAATGTTAATAGAGGTGATTTTATGGTAGTTATATATACATCAGCAGGTTGTGCTAGTTGTCGAAAAGCTAAACAATGGCTTAAAGACCACGACGTAAAATTTGTCGAAAAAAATATTCTCACAACCCTTTTAAATGAAACAGAAGTGAAATATATCTTAAGTAGAAGTGAAAATGGAACTGAAGATATTTTATCTAAACGTAGCAAAATTATGCAAGAACTAGAAATTGATATCGATGATATGAAAATTAATGAATTGGTTACTTTTATTCGCAAAAACCCTAGTGTTTTGCGTCGACCAATAATTATTAATGAAACTAATTTTCTAGTAGGCTATGATGATGAAGAAATAGATGCATTCGTCCCAAAAGAAGTGCGCAATAGATTGATGAATAATTGTGCTCCAGATTGTCCAAATTATCCTTTTTGTGGCAAGACTAGAGAGGAAATTGTTTAATGAAAGTGCTTTTAGGTTTATCAGGTGGAGTTGATAGTGCGATCGCAGCCTATTTATTAAAAGAACAAGGATATGATGTTACTTGTTGTTTTATGCGCAATTGGGACAGTCTTATAAATAATGATTTATTAGGAAATCCTGACATTAATAATGATATTTGTCCCCAAGAAAAAGACTATAATGATGCTTTACAAGTCGCAAAACAATTAGGGTTAGAATTAAAGAGAATTGATTTTGTTAAAGAATATTGGGATAATGTCTTTAATAACTTTATTACTGAATATAAACATGGACGTACCCCTAATCCAGATATTTTGTGTAACAAATATATAAAATTTGATTCTTTTCTTAATTATGCTTTAAAAGAAGGGTATGATATGATTGCAACCGGACATTATGCTAAAGTTGTTCATCAAAAAGATGGTTCTTTTTTATTGCGTAGTGTAGATACTAATAAAGATCAAACTTACTTCTTAGCGCAAATATCACAATTAGCTTTAAGTAAAACTCTATTTCCACTAGGAGATGTTACTAAGCCTCAAGTGCGTGAAATTGCGGAAAAATTGGATTTAGTTATTGCGAAAAAGAAAGATTCTACGGGTATTTGTTTTATTGGTGAACGCAATTTTCGTAAGTTTCTTCAAAATTATATTCCGGCTCAAGATGGCGTAATAAAAGATGTGGTAACAAATGAAATAGTAGGCCAACATGTTGGTGTAATGTATTATACGAATGGTCAAAGAAAAGGTTTGAATTTGGGCGGATGTACAACTCCATATTATGTTTGTGGTAAAGATGTTGATAAAAACATTTTATATGTTGCCAATGTTGAACATGATATATGGTTAAAAAGTGATAAATGTTTAGTAAAAGGTGTAAATTGGTTTAATAAACCGATAGATAATAATTTTAGTTGTAGTGCTAAATTTCGCTATCGTGGTTTAGATTATGATGTTCATGTAGAAATAATTGATGAAGATAGTATAGAATTATCTTATCCTCAATTAGTAGAAAATGTCACTATTGGTCAACAAGCGGTTATATATAACGATCAATTTTGTTTAGGTGGAGGTGTTATTGATCAAGTCTATTTAAATAATCTAAATTTTGAGGAAAGAAGGAAAAATTATGAAGAAAAGTGTGCTTAATTTTTTAAATTATTTCTTAGGATATATGATTGTTTTCCAATTTATTGCTTTAGTATTAGGCTTTAATCAAGTTGGAATTATTATATTTTCTAGCGCTGTGACTTTAGGAATAGCGCTAGTTATTAATTATAAGTATTTAATTCAACAATTAAGTGATGTAAATTGGAAAAGAATGTTAATTAATATTGGTAAGTATCAATTAATTATTTATGCGGGTAATTTTATTCTTTCGATGTTAATCGGAATGATTAATCATAATGAAGCGGTTAATCAGGTGGAGATTGAAGGTTTAGTTAAAGTTGCACCCTTAATGTTTGCATTTATGACATGCATTATGGCGCCAATTGTTGAAGAACTAGTTTTTAGATATAGTATCGATGGTTTTATGAAAAAGCACTTTAATAAGTGGGTGTATATTTTGGTTTCCGGTTTATCTTTTGGTTTGTTGCATGTAATTAGTGGTTCTATTTCTAATCCGTTAGATTTTTTATATGTTTTTCTATATGGTTATATCGGTTGCGTTTTAGCTTATGCTTATTTAGAAAATGATCGTAATTTAATTTATCCAATTGGTATTCATTTTGTTAATAATTTGATAGGAGTTATCATAATATTATTAGTATGAGTGAGATAATCCAAGGCAAGTTTAATCGTTTTATATATTTTAATAGTTCAAATGGTTATGGGGTGGCACGTTTTAATTTAATTGACTCTAGTGAAAAGCCAATAGTTGTTTGTGGAATAATTCCTCAAGTTGATGAGGATTTTTCTTATGAATTAGTTGGTGATTATATTAATCATGAAAAATATGGTCGTCAATTTAAATTTAACGAATATAAAAAATTAGGTTTAGATGATAGAAAAGCGGTGATTAATTATTTATCGAGTGCTTTATTCAAAGGTATTGGTAAAAAACAAGCCGAAATGATTGTTGAACATCTCGGAGATAAAGCGATTGAGTTAATCAAAGAAGATCCGACATGCTTATTAACGGTTCCAAAAATGACGGATGTTAAATATGAAAGTATTAAGAGTGTCATAAATAATGCCGATGAAGATTTAGTTTTATTTCTGCAAAGCCTAGGATTAGGTAATCGGTTAATCGAAAAAATAGAAGCTACTTATGAAGATCAAAGTATTGCTGTAGTCAAGAATAATCCGTATCAATTAATCGAAGATATTGACGGCATAGGTTTTAAAACTGCGGATAAAATTGGTAAATTTTTAGGTGTAGATAGTCATGATCCTAATCGTTTAAAAGCGATAATTATTGATGCTTTGAATAATTATTGTTTCAATAGTGGGGATACCTATATTAATATAGATGATTTCTATCAAATGTTTGAAAGAACAGATTTTGATTATCACACATTAATTCAAGTCTTAATTGATGAACGCAAATTTGTATTAGTAGAAGATAAATTATTTTATCATTTGTTATATAAATCCGGAGAATTTATAGCGAGTTATTTAAATGATTTTACGAGAATTCATAACAATGACAAAATTAGTAAGAAAAAAATATTGGAAAAAATAAACCAAGTTGAAAATGAAATTAATATAATATATGATGATCTACAAAAAGATGCGATTATTCAAGCGATTAAACAATCAATAATGATTATAACAGGAGGTCCTGGAACCGGCAAAACAACTATTATAAACGGTATTGTTCGTGTATATCAATTATTATACCCAAATAAGACAATTGCGTTATGCGCCCCGACAGGGTGAGCTAGTAAACGAATGAGCGAAATAACAGGAGTTAGAGCTTTTACAATTCATTCGTTATTAAAATGGAACTTAGAAAATAATACTTTTAAAATTAATGCGAATAATCCATTAGAATATGATTTACTAATATGTGATGAATTTTCGATGGTTGATCAAATGTTATTTTACAATCTGTTACTCGCAAGTGGAAACATTAATAAAATCCTACTAATAGGTGATTATCACCAGCTCGCAAGTGTTTCTAGCGGAGAAGTATTAAGGGATTTAATTAATAGTGAACTGTTTGAAACTTTAGTACTTACAAAGATATATCGTCAAAAAGAAGATAGTGAAGTTATAAATCTTGCATATAATATTGCCCAAAATAACTTAGATAATTTAAATTTCTCAAAAGATATTTTGTTTGTCGAAAGTGATAAATATAATATTAATCAAACGATATTGCAATTGATTGATAAAGCTATTGATCGGGGATATAGTTTAAATGACATCCAAATATTGAGCTGTAAGTATAGTGGTATAAATGGTATTGATAATCTAAATATGATGATTCAAAACAAATATAATGATAATGAAGATATCGTTACATGGGGAACTAGTAAATATCGTTTAAACGATAAAATATTACAACTAAAAAATTTAGTTGATGATAATGTATTTAATGGTGACTTAGGTAATATTGCTAGTTATGATTATATTGACGATAAATTAGAAATAGCCTGTGATTTTAGTGGTAATTATGTCACCTATAATAAAGAAGATTTAGATAAAATATCATTAGCATATTGTATTAGTATTCATAAATCTCAAGGTAGTGAATATCCAATAGTAATAATACCAATTATTAAAGATAATCTATTTATGATGGATAAACGTCTATTATATACGGCAATTACTCGTTGTTATAAATCACTAATCTTAATTGGTAGTAAACAAGTCTTTTATCAAGCTTTACAAGTAGATGAAAATAAAGTGAGAAGAACTTATTTGAAAGATATGTTACATAAAACTTTTAATTATTAGTTGTGAAAATAAATATAGAAAAAGGTCAACATATAATTGTTGGTTTTTTTGTATTTATATTGCTGTTGTCCTTTTGTGGTCAATTTCTTTTTATAATTAGTTAAATAATTCTATAGGGGGATGGGGATGAAAATAATATTATCCATTTCATATAGTATATTATATAAAAATTGTTTAAGGTAAAGGAAATATTGCGAAAATAATTTTGTCAAAAGGGGTGGACTATGAGAATCATACTTATCGATGATGATCCAATGGCATTAAAAAGTCTGTATGAAATAACAGGTAATATTGTTCATAATAGTGAAATAGTCACTTTTATATCACCAAAAGATAGCCTAAAATATTGTGAAAAAAACATTGTTGATGTCGCGTTTCTTGGCATTGAAATGCAAGAAATTAATGGCATTTTTCTTGCGAGTAAATTGAAGGAAATAAATAATAAAATTCATATTATTTTTGTGACTGCTCATGAAAAATATGCAGTTGATGCCTTTCAAATTCATGCGACAGGATATTTAATTAAACCGGCAAAATTTAGTGATGTTTTGCGAGAACTAAGTTATATTTATAATAAGGATTATAGTGTAATTAAAAATATAAAAATTAAAACGTTTGGTGGCTTTGATATTTTTATCAATGGTCAAATATTGAGCTTTAAAAGAAGTAAGTCTAAAGAATTACTAGCTTATTTAGTAGATCGAAGAGGATCAAGTATTACAGTTAGGGAAGCTTGCGATATTTTATTTGAAGATGGAAAGTATGATGTAGCGCGGAAGAACTATTTCCAAACGATTGTTAATGAATTATATAGTACCTTAAAGCAAAATAATGCTCAACAGATATTAATTAAAAAACATAATTGTTTAGCGATAGACCCGGCAACTTTTGAATGTGATAGTTATAATTTTTTAGATGGTGACTTAGTCGCGATTAATAATTATCGTAATGATTATATGATTTGTTATAGCTGGGCCCAATTTAGTATGGGTAAGTTTGAAGGTGAAGATTAGTATTCTTTAGATTTAGGTGATCATAGTATTTGGTAAAAATGAAAAGATTTATCAATAATTAAGAAACTTGAAGTAGTTGTTTTTTGGTGAAACATTGATTAAAATAATCAACTAAGTCGCTATATTTAGATAATTATGGTTAAACATCATAATTATGAAAGTAATTCAAAAGTTTTATCTTCGATTTGATAATTATGGACTCACATGTTACGATGTAAACATATTCAAAGAATAAATTGAAATTGCAGGGGGGGATATAATGGATCAAATGGTTTTAGCAAATATTTCATTAGATATTTTCAGTATTGTTTTATCATTTATACCAGTTGCATATTTATTAAGTAATAGGCGATATAGTTATAAATTAAATCAGTATTTCTTAGGAGTAAGCGTTGCAAATATCTTTATGATTATTGGAGATTTAGCGGATTGGCTTTTAAAAAATCCGAGTCCAGGACACGAAACAACTATATTGTTAATATTTAGTGCAATATTTTATGTAGCATCAGCTTTTGTATTATATTTTTTTGGGAGATATATAATTGAATATTTAAAAATAACGGATAAAATAAAAAAATGTTGTTTGATTGCGATTATGTTTGTCTGTAGTGTTCAAATAGTATTCGCAATCATTAGTCCATTTACAGGATATATTTTCTTTGTGAATGAGAGCGGATATCAAAGAGGAAACTTATTTTGGGTATCACAATTTGTGCCAACTTTTTGTTATCTTTTATTTACGATATTAGTTATTGTCTATCATAAAAAATTAAAACTAAGAGAAGTTGTGTTTTTTCTACTATATATCTTTGTTCCTTTGGGTGGTGGAGCATTGCAAATGTTTATGCGAGGTATTGCAGTAGTTAATATTGGAGTAGCATTAGCATTATTATTTATTTTAGTTAATATTCAATTTGAACGAGAATTACTAATTAAACAACAAGAACAAGAATTAGTTGATTTACATGTTGATATTATGTTAAGTCAAATCCAACCTCACTTTTTATATAATACGCTGACAACGATTAGACAGTTATGTGATATTAATCCTCAGTTAGCAAAAGATGCTATTTTAGATTTTTCTTATTTTTTAAGAGGTAATATGGATTCATTACAAAGTAAAGATCCGATACCATTTACTCAAGAATTAAGTCATACTCAACATTATCTAAGGTTAGAACAACAACGTTTTGTCGGTAGACTTAAAATTGAAATAAAAACTACAATAGTAGATTTTAAATTACCTCCATTAACTTTACAACCACTAGTAGAGAATGCTGTTCGTCATGGTATTGTAAAAAAAGAAGAAAGTGGAACAGTTATAATAGAGACACAGGAAACTAATAATGATTATATTGTGATAGTTAGTGATGATGGAGTTGGTTTTGACCATAAAAGTTTTACTGAAAATGATCATTCGCATATTGGTTTATCAAATGTAAGACAGCGTTTAAAAGCTTCTTGTAATGGGCAATTAATCATTAATAGTGTTATAGGTAAAGGGACGACAGCGACTATTATTTTACCTAAGAAAGGGGATATATGCGATTCTTATTAGTAGATGATGAACCAAGAGCATTAAAAGATTTAAGTGATACTTTAAGTAATACAGTTCCTGAAAGCGAAATAGTAACATTTTTATCTCCTAAAAAGGCATATGAATATTGTGAAAATAATGTTGTGGATATTGCTTTTCTTGATATCGAAATGGGAAATATTAGTGGACTTTATCTGGCGAAAAAATTAAAAGAATTAAATCTTAAAATCCATATTATATTTGTCACAGCTTATGAAAAATATGCAGTAGATGCATTTCAAATACATGCAACAGGATATTTAATGAAACCAGCAAGATCTAATGATATATTGCGAGAACTAACATTTATTTATGATTACAAGGCAAAGAAAAACATTAAAATTAAAACATTTGGTGGATTTGATATGTTTGTCGATGGTCAAATTGTAACCTTTAAAAGAAGTAAGTCTAAAGAATTACTAGCATATTTAGTCGATCGAAGAGGATTAAGTGTTACTGTAAGAGAGGCCTGTGACATATTATTTGAAGATGGTAAGTACGACGTCGTTCGGATGAGTTATTTTCAAACAATTGTCAGTGAATTATATAGTACTTTAAAGAAAAATAATGCTCAAAAATTACTAATCAAAAAATATAATTGTTTAGCTATAGATCCCTCAACGTTTGAATGTGATAGTTACAGTTTCTTAGATGGTGACCCGGTAGCGATTAATAATTATCGAGATGACTATCTAATTTGTTATAGCTGGTCATTATTTAGTATTGGTAAGTTTGACTTAGATGATTAGAACTAAAAGATCAATTACATATTGGTCTTTTTTTGTGACACTCTTGTTGCTGTTTAACTCCTATAATTAAACTAAACATGATTATATGTTTAAAGATATTCAATATCTTATTTGAAATAATCGTTAAAAAAAAGGGGATCTAATATGAAATTATTAAAGAAGGGATTATCAATTTTACTCGCGGTAATAATGATAATTAATATTAACAATATTTATGTTTTTGCAAACCCGGATACAACAATTACTGGGGATTTTATTGTAACTGGTGGTACTTTAGGGAACGACTATACTTATGGAAACAACACATTAACAATTAAGTCAAGTACTCCTGTTACAATTTCAGGGACTACTACAAAAGATAAAATAGTTGTTCAAAGTGGTGTGACAGCTAATATTACTTTAGATAATTTAAGTATTATAATTAATGATGGTGGTGGATCTGTGCCAGGCTCAATAGCAATAGATAATGTAGGAGCGACCACAAAAATAAATTTAGTAGGAAAAAATATTTTACATAGTGGTAATAGTCAATCAGCTTTACATGTGCCAGATGGTTCAAGTGTTACCATTGAAGGAATAGGAAGTCTGGATGCAAGTGTTTATGATGGAGCTCCAGCAATTGGTGCTGGGTATTACAGTTCAGCCGGAAATATTACAATTAATGATGGCAATGTAGTTGCGAGGGGTGGTTATGCAAGTGCTGCTATTGGAAGTGGTAGTGGAGGAACTGGTGGAAACATTACAATTAATGGCGGAAATATTACTGCTTTTGGTGGACAAAAAAGTTCGGCTATCGGTGGAGGTTTAAGAGGTGCTGGCGGTAATATAATCATAACTGGTGGTATTGTTAATGCTTTTGGCGGTAATGATGCACCCGGCATTGGTGGTGGATTTGAAGGTAAAGCTGGTAATTTTTCTACTGGTGAAAATGGAACAGCTTTTATTAATACAAATAATATTTCCGATAAATCAAAAAAGGATGCATGGAAAGGTGTAATTTTTGATGGTAACAACGGGAATGTTTATGGAAATCAAAATATAATAAAAAATGCGGAATTCCCTTTAAATAAAACAATGACAATAAAGGAAAATATAACACTCACAGTGAATGATGGTAGCACTTTAACAAATAGTGGCAGTTTAATTGTCGAGGGTACAATAAATGCACCCGGTTCAATTATAAATAAAGGAACAATCACAAATTATGGTTCGCTAAAAAGTGATAATACTATAAATAACAATGGAAAGATTATTCAACTTGGAGAGATAATTGGCCAAGTAAGTGGAAATGAACCAGTTTATCCATTACAAATCGATTCTAAAATCGATATCACTAGAGGTTCGGTTACCATTATTTCAAACGGAGATAAGATATTAATTGACCAAAGTGGAAATTTATATAAAGGAACACTAAACGACACACTAACTTTTTCAGGTGCATCAAATTCCAATGCTATTTCAATAATTGATGTTGGTAGTAATGATAAGAAGATTAAAGTTATATTAGAAGATTTATCAATCATAGTGAATAGAGGCATCCCCTTTAATATATTAGGGTCATCGGTTTTAATGACAATTAAAGGAATAAATTATTTAAAAAAAGATAATAATCAAGATCCTGGAGCAGGTATTCACGTACCGTTAGGTTCAAATCTAGTAATTGAAGGAGATGGCAGTTTAGAGACATTAGGTGGTGCGTATAGTGCTGGAATTGGCGGACAAGGAAGTTTTAGGAGCTGTGACATTAGTGGTAGTATAACTATCAATAGTGGCACAATTAAATCGTATGGTGGTTGGATGGGTGCAGCTGGAATAGGAGGATCTACTTCATATCAAACATCATGTGGCAGTGGCAATATAATAATTAATGATGGTAATGTAATTGCTGTAGGTGGCGATGGCAACTTTGGTCGAGGAGGTGCCGGTATTGGTGGTGGTCACGGTGGTTCTGCTGGTGATATCACGATTAACGGCGGAGTTATATTCGCGAAATCTTTTGGTGGTAATGGCGCTGGTATTGGTGGCGGTAAAGATGGAAGCGCTGGAACTTTTTCTACTGGAATAAATGGTCATGCTTTTATAGATGCAAGTAGTATCCAACATCAAAATAACAAAAGTTCGTGGAGTGGTGTGATTTTTGAGGGTGTTAGTGGTAAATTGTATAATAATATGACCTTAAAAAATAATGTCGAAATTTCTAGTGATAAGACTTTAGTTATAAGTGATCTTTTAAATTTAACAATTGATTCTAATGCGATACTGACAAATCGAGGAACAATTACTAATAATGGTACTATAACTAATGGCGGAACTATTCTAAATTATGGGACTATTACTCCTAATGCTCCAATAGGTGGAACAATTAAAAATCCATCACAAGTTAGCATTAGTTTTGAAAACTTCAATGGCGGACAATTAAATACGCCAAACACCGTAAATTATGGGGATACAATTAATATTATTGTATCAGTAAGTCCAAAAACAATTATAAAATCGTTACAAAAAACAGCGATTGATAGTATAGATTTATATATTGGTAGCATTGATGAAGTAAATAAGTTAGGTAATATTAGTGTAATGGATGGCAAAGCTAAACTACAAAATGTTTTAATTGATGGTGACAAATGGATGCCTAACAGTAACAAAAATATTATTGCGGTTTATGGTGGATCTACTAACAACTCATTATTAGAAAGTAGTATTAACACAGAATTAACAGTTAATAAAGGACAACGCTCTATTAGTGCTCCAACTGTCAATAGTCTAACTTCTACTTCAATTTCAATTAGCGCGGTAATACCAAGTAAAGTTGATGGTACAGTGGAATATGGTTATTCAACAACCGATAATAGTGCCGATGTTACTAATTGGCAAAGTGGATTAACATTTACTAGTTTAACTCAAGATACAACATATTATTTTTTTAGTAGAGTAACTGGTGGGACTTATTTTGATGATGTTATTAGTCCAAGTGCTTTAATTAAAACACCACTTAAAGAACAATTTAATTTAGAATTGGGTGAAAAATATTATTTTGATTTATCTGCTATGGATGTACAAGGTACAATTAATTATGAATTACCGGATACCGATTTATATTATGTGCCTTTTACATATGTTGGTACTATCAATGCTTATAAACTGGATGCATCTAGTAATGGAGACGTAAGTAGTTCAGAAAGAGCGAATTCTTATATTCATAGTTTATTTTTATCGGATTATGTAATTAGTCGTAATGTTTCATGGAAAAACTTAAATGATGATAATTTAATATTTGGTAAAAACTATCTTAATAACGGAATTAATTATACTTTAAGATCGCCTTCTGTGGGATGTGCGTCTGGTAGTGCTGAGCAAATTGGTGGAAAACCTACTAATAATGAATGGGAAAATATTTACAATAAAGATCATAGTTTTATTAAAAATATTAACCATAGTATATCTTCTTGGGGCCAAGATACCGCCTATAATAATTCCGATATGCGAATTAATAGAGGATATTTGTCTTCGTTTGATTTAACTTATAGCGATATTAAAACCAGTGATGTTACTATTGGTTGGCGACCAATTTTGGAATTACCAAGTAATCTTAATTCTAATGATTTATCAAAAGTAGTATTAAACTTAAATGGCGGGGAAATTGGAACTATTTCGGATAGTATTAACATAATAACTAAAAGTAATACAAATTACTCGTTACCAAGTCATTTAAGTATTCAAGCACCAACTAATAAGATTTTAATTGGTTGGAATACTGCACAAGATGGTAGTGGAACTAGCTTTGAATATAATGGTGAAATAGATGCTTCAGTTAAACAATTATATGCGATGTGGGATTATCCGTATGAGTTGAAACCTACCGCAAAAATTGACTATGTAAACGAGACATTAACTGGTTTAATTGCTAAAGAAACATATTTGATTCAATGTGATCAGAATGAGCCAAGAATAGTAAATGCTAATGAATTAGGATATATTAGTATTTTAGAAGAATACTTCGGTAAAAGTATTAAGGTAATAAAAAAAGGAGTAACCGGAGAATCAAATAACAGTGATCCTCAAATTATTGCTATTGACTTGCGGCCTGAAGAACCAGCAAATAACTTGAGAGTTTATAAAGATGGTACAAATATTAATGTTTTAGAAGGGTTTAGTTATACAGGATGTGAGTTTTCTAAAGATGGCATTAATTGGGATGTAATTTATGATTTTAATAAATTAGCACCAAATACCACTTATTCAATATTGGTTAGATATCAAGCAGTTTATGAAAAGTCGTTTGCTTCTAAAGCGAAAGGGATGAATGTTACAACAACAAATTTGGATGGAAGTACAATATTAAAACCGTATGAACAAGTTATTAATAAAGATACTTCTACTGCAATTTCAAACTTTGGTGATAATTCAATTTTTATTGACAACAATAAATCATCTGGTTTAAAAGATATTACGATTAATTTCCCTACAACAAGTAAGGATATTGAAGTTTTTACTGACTATAGTGTTAATATACCGGCTGGGTCATCAATTAATATTAATGATGAAGCAGAAGTCACAACAATTATTAATACTAGTGCTTATTTAGATAAAGAAGGTAATATAAATTTTTCAAATGGGGGAAATATAATTGTTGGCGGTATTGGGAATATTTCTACTAATGTAAAATTACCATTAAAATCTAAGATATATTTAAGAAATGATGGTACATTATTTATTCCTAAAGACTCAATAATTGCAACAAGTAATGGCAATGAAATTACTGTACCTGACTTTGGAGCGACAATCAGTCCTTTAGGTGAAGTGGTAGTGATTGTTTCTAATATAAAATTAAATAATAGTGTGGTTCAAAAAAATAAAGAATTACTACTAATTGGCACAATTAATCCTTTAGAAGCTACTAACACTAATATTGTTTGGTCAATATTAAATGATAATGGAACAGGTGCAAGTATCACTAATGACAATATCTTTAAAGCGGTTACTGCAGGAGATGTACAAGTTCTAGCAACTATTAAAAAAGGAATAAGTGCTGTGACGGATTATACTCAAGAAATTACGATTACGGTAACTAATGGTAATGGAAATTATTCAATTATAACTAATGGAACAACTAATTTTATCATTAATCAAGCAAAGCAATCAGTTGCTCTAAAGATTGGTGAAGGAATCAAGGGATTTAATGCAACAAAATTCTTTTATAAAGCGACCATAGATGGTGTGTTACTGGATTTAGGCACAATTAATGGTACTGAAGGTGTAGATGGGTCAATAAAAGATGGGTCTATCGTTATTACAATCTTTAAAGAACGACTTAACAAACTAGGTGTTGGTTCGCACGATTTAGTTATAACATTAAAAGATGGAACAACAGTAAGTAGTTCATTAACAGTTACTGAAAGTTTAACACCACAAACTGGTGATAATAGTAATTCAATGTTGTGGATTATGATGTTATTGATTTCTAGTGGCTTATTATCTGTAGTAATGAGAATGAAAAAAAAGAAAATAAGTTAATAAATAAAGATAATGAATAAAAGACCATATAAATATTGGTCTTTTATTGCTTGACTATTGACATTGATTATTAATAAATGTATTATTTAGTTGTTAAAAATAGATGAGTAAATTAGGAAGTTTTGTCTTAGAGAAAAAGTGGTTGGTGCAAACTTTACAAAATAATTAAATGAAGCTACTAGGTAAAATTTTAACCGCTTCGTTAGCGTTATCTAACATGATAAGGTGCTTATAGAAATATAAGAATCAGGATGGTATCGCGATAATAATCGTTCCTGTTTGGGACGGTTTTTTTTATTTTTTAAAGGAGAAAAGATATGAAAAATTTAACATCAAGTGAAGTAAGACAATTGTTTTTGGATTATTTCCAAAGTAAGGGACATTTGGTTGAGCCAAGTGCTTCATTAATTCCTCATAATGATAAAACATTATTATGGATCAACGCTGGGGTGGCGGCACTAAAAAAATACTTTGATGGTAGTGTAAAGCCTAAATGCAATCGTATTACAAATGCTCAAAAATCGATTAGAACTAATGATATTGAAAATGTAGGGAAGACTGCGCGTCACCATACTTTTTTTGAAATGTTAGGAAATTTTTCGATTGGTGACTATTTTAAAGAAGAAGCAATTCAATTTGCTTGGGAATTTTTAACTAGTGAACAATATATTGGTTTTGATCCTAAAAAATTATATGTTACAGTTCATCCTGATGATGAAGTTGCTTATAATACGTGGATTAATACAATTAAGATTGATCCTACTCATATTTTAAAAACAGCGGACAATTTTTGGGAAATAGGGGAAGGACCTTGTGGCCCAAATAGTGAAATTTTCTATGATCGTGGTGATAAATATGATCCTCAACACTTAGGGGAAAGATTATTTTTTGAAGAATTAGAAAATGATCGTTACATTGAAGTATGGAATGTTGTATTTTCTCAATACGATGCAAAAGAAGGAAAAGAACGTAGTGAGTACTTAGAATTACCTCAAAAGAATATTGATACGGGTATGGGGTTAGAACGTTTAGTTGCTATTGTTCAAGATGGTGATACTAATTTTGATACGGATTTGTTTTTGCCGATTATTATGGCTACACAAAAATTAAGTGATATTTCTTATCATAGTAGTGAAGATATGGCTTATCGAGTTATTGCCGATCATATTCGAACAATTACTTTTGCTTTAGCTGATGGTGCTTTATTTTCAAATGAAGGTAGAGGATATGTTTTACGTCGTATATTACGTCGGGCTGTTCGTTTTGGTAAGAAATTACATATTTCCGGCCCATTTATGTATAATTTAGTTCAAGTTGTTGCGGATAATATGAAAGATTTTTATCCTTATCTGCAAGATAAAGTAGCTTATATTGCGAAACTAGTTAAAATTGAAGAACAACGTTTTGAGGTTACTTTAAATGACGGCGAAATATTATTAAATCAATATTTAGATTCTAATGAAGGAAAATTATTGAGTGGAGAAAAAGCCTTTAAATTATATGATACTTATGGTTTCCCATTTGAATTAACGAAAGAAATCGCTTTGGAAAAAGGCTTTGATATTGATGAAGAAGGCTTTAAGAATGAAATGAATATGCAAAAAGAAAGAGCGAGAAATTCGCGCGAAAATATTGAATCATTCAATTCTCAAAGTAAAGATTTGTTAGACTTTGAATTACCAAGCGAATATGTTGGGTATACTTCTTTACAAACAACAGGTAAAGTAATTGGACTATTTGTTAATGGTGAAAAAGTAGATCAAATTGAAGAAAAAGGTGAAGTCATTTTTGATAAGACTTGTTTTTATGCCGAAAGTGGTGGTCAATCTGCGGATAAAGGAAATGCTGAAAATGATGACTGTTTTGTGAATATTATTAATGTGCGTAAAGCGCCAAACAAACAACACTTACACCAAATTGAAGTTAACGGCATATTAAAAGTTGGGGATGTTTTAAATCTTAAAGTTGATTTAATTAGTCATAATATGAGTGTTAAGCATCATAGTTCAGTTCATTTACTACAAAGTGCATTAAAGACAATTGTAGGTGAACATATTGCCCAAGCTGGTTCATATGTTTGCGATAGTTATGCTCGTTTTGATTTCACTCATTTTGAAAAGATTAGTAGTGTTCAATTAGAAAAAGTCGAAAAATTAGTTAATGACTATATTTATCAAGCACAAGATGCTAATACGGAAATAATGGATATTGAACAAGCTAAAAATAGTGGAGCTATTGCCTTGTTCGATGAAAAATATGGCGACAGTGTTCGTGTAGTTTCTTTAGGAGAAGTTTCAAAAGAACTTTGCGGTGGGACCCATGTTTCTAATACTTCAGAAATTGGTTGTTTTAAAATCATTAGTGAAGAAAGTATTGGTAGTGGTATTCGTCGTATAACTTTTAAAGTTAATCACAGTGCTTATGAAGAATATCGTCATAATGAGGATATTATTAATCAAGTTATGAGTAAATTTAATATTTTAAATATTAATAGTTTGGTTGAAAAGATCGATCAATATATGAGTAATTGTGAAAATGAACATACTCAACTTAAGAATATCCAACAACAATTAGAAGCTAACCAAGCTTTAGAAATTACTAAAAAAGCAATAAGTCATAATGGTCTTAATATTTTAATTAGTGAAGTAAGCAAAGATATTAAAGATTTAAAAGGTTATACTTTGAAAATTAGTGATAATTTAGAAAATGATCTTATTTTCTTAATCAGTGAAAATGAGAAGACAATGATGTGCTGTCATTGTAGTGAAACAGCAATTAGTAAAGGATATAATGCTGGCAATTTAATTAAAGAAATTAGTGTATTATGTAATGGTAATGGTGGAGGAAAGCCATCATTAGCTAATGGTAGTGGTAAAGATTTAGGTAAAAGTAAAGAAATTATTATTAAATTGAAGGATATGTTGTTTAAATAATTAGATAATTTTGGTATAATATAGCAAAGGTGGGATACTTATGAATAAAAATACAACAGAAACAATGGCATTTAGTAAAGATGAAATTAGAAAAGAAAATATCAAAGATATATTTACTTTGGTAAATGAAGCCCTTAATGAAAGAGGGTACAATGCTGTTAGCCAAATTAGTGGTTACTTAATTTCAAATGATCCTGCTTATATTTCTAGTCATATGGGTGCAAGATTAAAGATTCAAGAAGTTGACCGTTATGAAATCATTGACGAACTAGTTTCTTTTTACTTAGAACATAACAAATGAGAATACTAGGTTTAGATTTAGGTAGTAAAACAATTGGTGTAGCTATTAGTGATAAAAACGAATTTTTAGCTAGTGGTCTTACAACTATTCGTTTTGCTCAAGATGATTATGACGATGGCTTTGATCAACTACTAGAACTTATTGATGAACATCAAATAAAGAAAATAGTGTTAGGCTTGCCCAAACATATGAATGGAGATATTGGTATTAGAGGTCAATTATCAATTGATTTTAAGGAAAATTTAGAAAATGAACGCGACGTCGAAGTTGTTTTGTGGGATGAAAGATTGACAACTGTTAGCGCAACTAACTTGTTGTTAAGTGCTGATGTATCACGCAAAAAAAGAAAAGAAGTAGTTGATAAGATTGCGGCAGTGTTTATTTTACAAGGTTATCTTGATAGCCGGAAATAATGGAGAAAAATATGGATGTAAATAATGAATTGATTGTAATTGATGAAATGGGTAATGAGTTACCAATGAAAATACTATTTACTTTTGAAAATGAAGAATATGGTAAACAATATGTATTTTACTTTGATCCAAATAATGATGAAGAGATATTTGTATCTAGTTATGACGATCAAAACAATTTATATGATTTAGAAAGTGCTGAAGAATTTGATATGGCTAATGAAGTGTTAGGAGCTTTTGTAAATGATGAAAGCGATGAAGACTAAAAAGTTAGGAATTATTGCCTTAATTATCTTTTTAGTGGTCTTAGCTGCATCAACGTTTGCTTATTTTACTCTTAGCAATAACCTTAAAGCCATTAGTTCTACTAGCGAAGAAGTTAATTTTGTGGTAGAACAAGGGACATTGTTTGAAGATGTATGTAAACAATTAGAAGAAAAAAAACTTATTAAAAATGATACAACTGCTTATTATTATGGACGTTTAAAAAAATTAACGGATGTTAAACAAGGTTTATTTAAATTAAACCGTAATATGGATGTTGAAAAGATTTTAACTGATCTAAATGATGAAAGCAAAGCGCTTTCTACTGATATCCGAATAACAATTAAAGAAGGATATTGGGCTAAAGATATCGCAAAAGTAATTAGTGAGAACACTAATGTGACTAGCGAAGAATTAATTAATTTATGGAATGATGACACATTTATTGATGAACTTAAAGCAAAATATTGGTTTATCAGTGATGATGTAAAAAATAGCGAATTTAAAGTAAAGTTGGAAGGGTTTTTATATCCTGACACTTATGATTTTTATGTGGTTACTAATGCGAAAGATGTAACATATAAGTTGTTAGATCGATTTGATGAGTTGGTTACACCATATAAAGATAGGATGTTGTCTAGTGAGTTAGGAGTATTTAAAACTATTGTTTTAGCGTCAATGGTACAATTTGAAAGTGGTAATTATTCAGATATGCCTAAAGTTGCGGGTGTCTTTATGAATCGATTAAATTCAGGAATGAAGATGGGTAGTAGTGTTACGGTATGTTATGCTTTATATGATTACAAATCTTGGGAGGAATGCGAAAGCAATCCTGATATTGATTCTAAATATAATACTTATAAATATGAAGGATTACCAATAGGACCAATTTTAAATCCTTCTATTAAAGCGATAGAAGCAAGTATTAATTTTACTAAGCATGATTATTTTTATTTTATGGCTGATGTTAATGGTGATGGCACAACATATTTTGCGAAAACCTTTAAAGAACACCAAGCTAACGTTGATAAATATTTGAGGTAGAACAATGAGTAAACCATTAATTATTGGGATTGCTGGTGGATCAGCAAGTGGTAAAACATCGATATCTAGACAATTGTATGAAGCTTTTTCTAACTACAAATCTTTTGTAATTATTAAGCAAGATGATTATTATAAGTGTCAAGATCATTTACCAATGGAACAAAGAATTAAAAACAATTATGATCATCCTTTTGCTTTTGAAAATGATCTGTTTCAAAGAGATTTACTGAAATTAATCAATAATGAATGTATCGAAAAACCAACGTATGATTTTGTTAATCATACAAGAAGCAAACAAATAGAAATTGTTTTACCATGTGATGTTATTGTATTAGAAGGATTATTTATTTTAGAAGAAGAAGCAATACGCGACTTATGTGATATTAAAGTTTTTGTTGATACGCCTAGTGATGTTCGATTTATTCGTCGTTTAGTAAGAGATGTTAATGAACGCGGAAGGAGTTTAGATTCTATCGTATCGCAATATTTAACAACCGTTAGAGATATGCATGAACAGTTTATTGAACCAAGTAAACGGTATGCCAATATTATTATCCCTGAAGGTGGAAATAACCGAGTTGCGATTGATTTGTTAATTACTAAAATAAAGAGTATAATATATTAGTTTATAAAGGAGATATTATGGAAAAGAATATAATTACAGCTGAAGGGTTAGCACAATTACAAGATGAACTTGATTTCTTAATGGGGACTGCTCGTGAAGAAAACAAAGCTGCTTTAAAAGCTGCTCGTGAACTAGGGGACTTATCAGAAAATGCTGATTATGATGTTGCACGAGAAAAACAAGCGGAAATTGAAGGTCGGATAGCTGAATTAAATGCTTTCTTAGCAAATGTTGAAGTTGTAGAAAAAACCGCTAATAAAAAAGTTGTTAATATTGGTTCAATCTTTACATTTAAAGATTTAGAAACAAATGAAGAAGAAACATTTGAAATTACGGGTAGTTATGAAACAAATCCTTTTAATGGAAAAATTTCTAATTTAACACCACTAGCAAAAGCCGTTATTGGTCATAAAGTTAATGATGTAGTGACTGTTGAAGCTAATGTTAGCTATGATATTAAAATAATAAAAATTCAATAGGTATTTTACTAAAACAACGTTATAAAACAATGGTGATATTATGAAAATAGTCATTATTGTTTTTTTATTTATAAGTGTTTTTACTTTTAGTAATTTCACTTCGATGGACTTTGTTAATGGTAAAAAAGATGACATTATAGTTAGTGTAAAAATTGAAGATAAAATATTTGAAAAAACGCTCCCTTTTGGTAGTAAAATGGAAGATCTTTTATTATTATTTAATGATTATGATTTTAATTTAGATGTAATCAATGTTAGTCAAATATTGCATAATAATGATTATTTAAATTTGCCTTTAAAAACAGCACAACAAAATCAATTGATATCAATCAATTATGGTACTTTAGATCAATTAGATCAATTACCTGGTATTGGTAAATCTTATGCTCAACGAATTATCGACTATCGTAATCAATATGGGTTATTCACGAAGTTAGAAGATTTGATGTTAGTTAAAGGCATTAAAGAAAAACTATATGTCAAATTAAAGGATTTTATTAAGTTATGAATAGTTGGTTCTATTTGATTTATATTATCTTTTTCTTTATCTTTGCTAAATATCCGTATCTTTATTCATTCTTCTTATTTAATAGTATAATATTTTATAAATATAAAAAAATTAAACCTTGGGCTTTAATATATTGTGCGTTAATTTTGATTATTTTGTCTTTAAATAATCTTCATAATCAAGAAATGATAATTAAAAATAGTACAAATAAATATTGTTTAGTAACTTTAAATGGTAATAATTATTATTGGTATGGAAAATGTCCTTATGAAAAAGGTGATAGTATTAGAGGGACTTATCAAATTGATGATTTAGTTACGACTAAAAACTTTACTTTAGATTCGTTTAATGGTTATTTATTTTATCATGATATCAAAGGGAGTATAAAGATCAAAGATGATATTTTATTGGTAAGGAATAATTTATTAAGTAATAAGGTTAAGCAATTATTGTATAAGAATGTGTTTTGGTATCAATTAATATATGAAAAAGAACTGGTTAATTATGAAAATATCATAATTAGTAGTGGGATATTGTTTATCAGTTTATTGAAAGTTATTAATTTAATATTAAAATTCTTTTTAAATAAAAAGAATTTGAAATTGTTTAATATAATTTACTATCTAATTATGTATATGTTGTTTGATCATGTTAGTAGTTTATTAATTATGTTTATTTATCAATTAACTCATTATCAAAATTGGGGATATGAAGATTTGATTTTTTATTTGATAATTTTTATATTAGGTAAAGAATATTTGTATAACTATCTAACTTTAATTATGTTTTTAAATTATTGTATTAGTTATTGGGGGTTAAATAAGAATCAATTTATTATAAAGTTATTATTAGGAATAGTTGTTCAAATAGTAGTATTCAATCAAATAAATATTGGTTATTTATTACTGTATGGTCTATATAAATATGTCTTTATTCTATTTATATTCTTTCCTGATATTTTTAATCAATTGTTTATTTTGTTAAATAGTAGTTTTCTGACTAGTGGTTATATTCATAGTATCTTTGGAATCATTATTTTAATGTTGATTAATCTATACTTAAATACTAAAAGAGATCGTAATCTGTTGTGGGTATTAAATTTGATGATAGTAATTATCTATCCGAACTATTTTAATCCTAATGCAACCATCACTTTTTTAGATGTTAAACAAGCGGATTGTGCCATCATTAGTTTGCCTTTTAATCAAGGGAATATTATGATTGATGCCGGTAATAATCTTACAAATAGCACATATGAGAAGATTATTAAGCCCTATTTAGTTAATCGTCGAATTAAATATATTGATGGTATTATTGTTAGTCATATTGATGATGATCATAGTAAGAGCGTTCCCAATATCCTGAGGGATTTTAAGGTGGGGGTAGTTATTGATCGTCCTATTAATTTTAAGATCGGTAACCTACAAGTGTTTAACTATCAGTATTTAGATAGTGATAATAGTAATGATCAAAGTATTGTAACCTATTTTAGTTTAAATAATATTAATTATTTGTTTAGTGGTGATATAAGTAGTTTAGTGGAAAGACAATTAGGATTAGATTTGCCAGTAAGTAATTTTGATGTATTAAAAGTCGCACATCATGGTAGTAAGCATAGTACTAGTGTTCGTTTTTTGGATCGATTTAGTTTTAATTTGGCTTTTATTTCTTGTGGCAAAATAAATTCTTATGGTCATCCTAGTGATATCGTAGTGAATAATTTACAAAACAGCCAAGTTGAAATAGTTAATAGTAGTATAGATGGTAGTTTACTTATTACTAGTAATAAATTTTTGACATATTATCAAACAAAAGGCAATAAATTTGGTATAATTAAATAGGTGATAATATGAATTATGTAGTAGCTAGTGATGATCATTTCTTATTAAATCAAGCTATTGAGAAGATTAAAGTAACTTACAATGCCTGTGATGAGTTAAATGTTATTGATTATGATTATGATCAAGGAAGCATTGATGACTTATTGTCTGAGGCAATGTCAGTGCCTTTTTTTGCGGAATATAAGATTATTGTCGTAAATAATTGTACATTTTTTAAAGATGTAGGTAGAGTAAAAGAAAAAGATTTAGAGAAGTTGGCTTCCTATTTAAAAGATGCGATGGTTTCAACTATTTTAATTTTTGTTTATCATGGTGAGGTTAGTAAAAAATTAAATGTAGTTAAGAATATTCTTAAATTATGTAATTATCAATATTTACCACTACTCAAAGACGATGAATTTTATCGCGTTGTTAAAAAGGATCTAAGTAATAGTAATATTGTTTTAGATAATAATCAGTGGGAAATATTAAAAAATAGTTTAGTAAATAATTTGGGTTTATGGCAATTAGAATTAGCTAAATTACAAAGTTATGGTACGCCGATAATGACTAAGGATTTACGTAAATTATTTCCTCCTAAAATTAGTGATGATGTCTTTGCTTTAACTAATGCGATTTTAGGTAATGACTTGGATAAATCGATTAGTTTGTACCGGGATATGTTAGTAAATAAAGTTGAAGTATTATTGATTATGGGGATTATGAGTAGTAACTTAAATTTGATATTTAAGATTAAATATTTAGTAGAAAATAAAAATAGTACTAAACAAATTGAAGATATTTTAAAGATTAATCCTTATCGTTTGAAATGTATGATGTCTATTGTTTATCGTTTAAGTATGAAGGATATTTTATACTATTTACATAGTTTTCATTTGTTGGATTATCGTATTAAAGATTTACGATTAAAAAACAATATAGAATGGGAGTTTGAGTTATTTTTGTTAAATCTTTTAAATAGATAAAAAAATAGAGTATGCATTGCATACTCTAGATTTTTTTGGTTAATTAAGCAATTTTATTAATTGCTGTGCTTAAGCGTGCTTTTTGACGGTTAGCGTAGTTAACATGATAAACGTTATTATTAACTGCTTTATCAATTAATCTTGCGAATTTGTTGTAAGCTACTTGTGCATTAGCTTTGTCGCTAGCAGCAACTAAAGATAAAACTTCTTTAATAACTGTTTTGATTTCTGATTTTGCACTTTGATTTTGATCGTGAGCTTTAACATTTGTTTTAGCACGTTTAATTTGTGATTTAATATTTGGCATAATAACCCTCCTAAATTCCTTAAATATAATAACATAGTAAACGCATAATTGCAATTATTTATGATATAATATTATAGGTGATTTTATGAAAGAAAGAATAGTATTTATGGGTACGCCAATATTTGCCGCCAAAGCTCTTCAACAATTAATTGATGATCACTATAATGTAGTGGCAGTAGTAACCCAAAATGATAAAAAAATCGGTCGTAAACAAGAAGTTATTTTTTCGCCGGTTAAACAACTAGCATTAGATAACAACATTGCGGTTTTACAACCGGAAAATATTAAAACGGATTATCAAACGATATTAGATTATCAGCCTGATATCATTATTACTTGTGCTTATGGCCAATTTATTCCTCAAGTAGTTTTAGAATATCCGAAATTTAAAGTGGTGAATATTCATGCTTCTTTATTGCCTAAGTATCGTGGTGGTGCACCTATCCATCATGTAATTATTAATGGGGAAAAGGAAACAGGTATTACTTTGATGAAAAGTGCTGCTAAAATGGATGCTGGAGATATTCTTGTTGCAAAAAAGATAGATATTGCTATTGATGATACGACAAGTTCTTTGCATGATAAATTAATTGTTTTAGGTTGTGAGATGTTACATGAGTATTTACCTAAAATATTGAATAATGAGATTGTTAGTGTTAGTCAAAATCATGAACTTGCGACTTTTGGCTATAATATAAGTAAAGAAGATGAATTTATCGATTTTAATCAAAGTTATATAAAAGTATATAATCATATTCGCGGACTAATTAGTTGGCCAGTGGGTTATGCTTTTATTAATGGAAAAAAGATGAAGTTTCATCAAGTTTCTTTGACAAATTTAACTAGTGATAAGGCAAGTGGTACGATTATTGGATTTAAAGACCATCAAATGTTAGTTAGTGTTGATCATCATGTTTTGGGTTTTGGTCAAATTCAATTAGAAGGAAAGAAAAAAATGTCGGCCGATGAGTTTTATAATGGTGTCGGCAAGAGTTTAGTGGAGGAAAGATTTAATGAAAATTCGTCAAATTGTAATTAGTGGGTTGTTGCTTGCTTTAGTATTTGTTGTGACAACTTATGTTGCGTTACCAGTTAGTAATATTGGATATATTAATTTAGGTGATACGATGGTAATTAGTAGTGGGCTTTTATTAGTTAATCCTTTTATTGCTTTTGTTGTTGGTGGTGTTGGTAGTATGTTAGCGGATTTAGCTGCGGGTTATAGTCAATACGCTTTATTTACTTTAGTTATAAAAGGTTGTGAGGCTTTGATTGTTTGTTTAGTATTTAATCGTTTAAAAGGAAAAGAATACTGGAGTATAGTTTTAGGAGGAATAATTGTCGCTTTCGCTTATCCTTTTGTGGATGTAGTATTAT
>JBATBW010000072.1:0-10030 GCA_049662565.1 Erysipelotrichaceae bacterium
CTAGTAGAATACTTTATAAATATATTAAATACTAATAATAATTGATATCTTTGATAACGCATTAAATAACTCTTAGGCTGGAATAATTGATTAAACAACACTCCATTACCGTTTTTATAAATAATAAACATCAATAATAAGGCTAAAACAACGACAATCTGACCAATAAAGATTAACCATAATAATATATCAATTAATGATGATTTATCGCTAGAACCCGTCATAAATGCTTGCATATTAGGCAATAACCAAAACAAACAAAAAGCTAACACAACAACCGACATCAACCATTGAACAACCCCTAATAAAATATTATTGCTTAAAGATTGTTTAATCTCTTTTTTAGTTTTGCCTACCTCAACAATGACCCCTAAAGCATTATTTAAACCCAATAATTGATTAATACTAGTAAAACTAGGACCGAAATACTTTTTTAAAATTAGTAGATAATCACTATTATTATGAAATTCTTGATAAAACCGTCGAAAACAATAATCATAGTCTTTCAATAAGAAAGCAATTTGATTAATGCTATAGCCTTTTCTTAAATAATTATAGATCAACTCCAATTGATGTAATTTAAATATTTGATTTTTAATCTGAAAATTTTTCAAATAATATACTAGCAACTCTTCTTTTATTTTTTTGATCATAAACTAATTGTTGAACAACAACCTCCTTTAAAACCTCTTTAATATCATCTTCATTAATATCAAAATCTAGTAGTCTTTGATAAACCCCCTTACCAGTTTTACCATGAATAGTTGCAAGTACTAAATGGCCCGTTAAAGCAGCATTACAAGCCATCATTGCTGCTTGTTTATCTCTAATTTCCCCAATAACAATAATGTCAGGATCATGGCGCATAATCTGTTTAATCCCACTTTGATAAGTAATTCCCATCTTTTCATTGATTTGTAATTGAATAAAATCGTCATTATAAATCTCTATTGGGTCTTCTATCGAATAAACCATCTTCCCTTTAAAACTATGCGCTAAGGCATATAGGGTTGTCGTCTTCCCGCTGCCAGTTGGACCACATATTAAAACTAAACCATAATTTAGACAGGTCAATGACAATAACTTACTAGTCATCGTTTCATTAAGTGTTAAAGAATACAAACTTTGATATTTAGTTGTATTCAAAATTCTTATGACCCCACTAACTAATTGCAAAGAATTAATTAAAGAAAATCTAATAGCGAAATATTCATATTCATAATAATAATCAAACATTCCACTTTGCATTTTGTTATTTGTCCCCAAATCCAAATTAGCTTTATAAGCTAAATAATTAATAAAATTCTTAGGGTAACTTTTATCATATTCCTCTAAACATTCCTCATAACGCAAAGATATTTTTACTTGATCATTTTTTAAAATCAAATGAATATCACTACATTTTTTACTAATTGCAAAATCTAATAACTCATATAACTTTTCTTCCATAACTATTTATAGTAAATATCTTCCTTATAACCTAAAAAAAACGACCTAAGTCGTTTATTTTAATTGATAAGTTTTCCAACCGTCATTATTAGCTTCTAATCCAATACCCATATGACTAGAATAACCTAATTCGTTCAATATCTTCTCAATATTATATTTACAAGAATAATTATCACCCAATTCTTCATTCGCAAAATAAAGAGGATTATCCAACAAAGACTTTATTTTCGTAAAATATCCCGCTCTTCCATTCTTAAAATCTTCAATCTTTACCTTACCATTTTCAATATTACCATCAAGCCCAATAAAGATTAAACCTTGATTAACTACATTTTCTAATTCATCTAAAATATTATTAACCATATTAATCCGGTTATCATTCTCTTCATGACTATTATTACTAGGAGGAATTACTTCATCCTTTTTTTGACAACCACCAAGAACCAACAAACAAATCAACAAAAAGCAAACTAATATTTTTTTCATATAGCCCCCTTAATAACAATTCTTTAAATACGGATTAGATACTAATTCATCCTTTAAAGTTGATTCTTCATCATGCCCAGGATAAATTAATAAATTTTCATCTAAAGATGCGATAACTCGTAAAGACTCATTAAGCTTGTTAGAATTACCCGAATATAAATCCGTTCTACCCACACTTTTATGAAATAATGTATCACCCGTAAATAATACATTGTTATACAAAATGCAAACACTACCCTCGGAATGACCACTCGTCGCAATAATTGATAAAGCAATATTTCCAATTATTAAATCACCAACACACAAATCGACTGTATCAATATCCAAATTATATTGTTTAGCCTGTAGCAACTGTTGGTTATGTGCTAAATACTCATCTTCCTTAGGTAAATAAACTGGACAATTTTGAAATTGCACCAAATCTTTACAACCCACAAAATGATCAAAATGACCATGAGTCAATATAATCGCTTTCAAAGAATAATTATTCTCCTGTAAGTATTTCACAATCTTTTTACTACCAAAAGATGGATCAATAATAACTACCCGACTATTATCTTCGATTAAATAAGTATTATTACCCATAACACCAGAGAAAAACTTTTTTATCATATGTTTATATAGAAAAAAAAGCTATGAAGCTTTTATTTTTTCTCCTTATGTTCAGTCATTTTATTACAACGTGGACAATATTTTTTGATGCTCATACGATCTGGGTGTTTTTTCTTGTTACGAGATCCAAGATAATTTTCTTCACCACATTCAGCACATTTATAAGTAAAATTTTCTCTCATAGTTCCTCCTCAATAATTCTTTATACTATATAAGTTCTTTTAAATTTAACCACATTTTCAATTTTTTTGCAAGTATAATATGCTATAATTTTATTGAGGTGAAAAAAATGTATACAAGAACTCAAACAAAAGCCGTAAAAATCGGAAACATTTCGATTGGTAATCAAAACAAAGTTATTATTCAATCAATGACAAACACTAAAACATGTGATATTGAAGCGACAATCAATCAAATTAACCAACTAGAAAAAGCTGGATGTCAAATCGCTCGATTAGCTATCTTAGATAAAAATGATGCCTTAGCCATCAAAGAAATTAAAGCTAAAACTAATATTCCATTAGTAGCTGATATTCATTTCAATTACCAATTTGCCCTAATATGTATCGAAAATGGCATCGACAAAGTAAGAATAAACCCTTCAAATATCGGTAATGAAGAACACATCAAAATGGTAGTTGATGCCTGTAAAGAAAAGAATATACCTATAAGAATCGGTATAAATGGCGGTTCTTTAGAAAAAGACTTAATAAAAAAATATGGTAAAGCAACACCAGAAGCAATGATAGAAAGCGCTGATCGCAACATTAAATTATTAGAAAAATTAGGATTTGACCAAATAGTTCTATCATTTAAATCCAGCGATGTCGTAAATGTGATCCAAGTATATCAACTAGCTGCCCAAAAATACCCATATCCTTTACACTTAGGAGTAACTGAAGCCGGAAGCTTTTTCGCTAGTAGTGTCCGCTCAAGTTGCGCATTAGGAAGTCTAATGTACCATGGAATTGGCGATACAATCCGCATTTCTGTCAGCGCTAACCCCGTAGAAGAAATCAAAATATGTAAAGAACTATTAAATAGTTTACACTTATATGATAACTATCCTCATTTAGTATCTTGCCCAACTTGTGGTCGTATTCAATATGCAATGCTAGATATCTTACCAGCTATCGAAGATTACTTAAGCCATATTCAATGCGATATCAAAGTCGCAATTATGGGTTGTCCGGTCAATGGCCCTGGAGAAGCAAAAGACGCCGATATCGGTATTGCCGGTGGTAAAGACCACGGCATTTTGTTTAAACATGGTGAAATAATTAGAACCATACCAACTGACCAAATAGTTGAGGAATTAATTAAAGAAATTGATATTTTAGTAAAAGAAAGGCACTTGCAATAGCAAATGCCTTTTTATTAATCAATTTCAATTTTACCAGTATATAATTGATAATAAATACCCTTATTCTTGATTAAATCTTGGTGATTGCCTCTCTCGATAATTTTACCGTGGTCTAAAACCATAATAACATCACTATTCTTAATCGTTGATAAACGATGGGCAATAACAAATACACTACGATTATTCATCAACTTATCCATACCATCTTGAACAATCTTTTCCGTATTCGAGTCAATTGATGAAGTAGCTTCATCAAGAACTAAAGCCATTGAATTAGCCATAGCTGATCTCGCAATCGCAATTAACTGTCTTTGACCAACCGATAATGATTCGCCATCATCACTAATAACTGTGTTATAACCATCCTTTAAATGCTTAATAAACTGATGAGCATTAGCTAAACGGCTAGCCGCTTTAACTTTCTTTTCGTCATAATCATCACTACCATAACAAATATTATCCATAATAGTACCCGAAAATAAATGCGTATCTTGCAATACTATCCCAATCGCTTTTCGTAAACTACTCTTCCTAATATCTTTAATATTAAACCCATCATAAGTAATTAATCCATCTTCAATTTCATAAAAACGATTAATCAAATTCATAATAGTTGTTTTACCCGCACCAGTTGCGCCAACAAAGGCAATCTTTTCTCCAGCTGAAACATAAACACAAATATCTTTTAAAATCGGTTTATCTTCCACATAAGAAAAATTTACATGATCAAACACGATATTACCTTTAACTAATGATAATTCGCCATTATTATCCCAAGCTAAAACTCCTTTATTATCATCACAAACTTGTAGACCATTTTCACTATCACAAACATAAGTTAATTTAATGTGTCCATTATCTACTTCTACTTCTTCATCTAATAAATTATAAATACGTTTAGCTCCAGCCATCGCTAATAAAATGGCATTCATTTGTTGAGCAACATTAGATATCGGCATAGAAATTGATTTATTCAAAGTCAAAAATGAAGCAATAACCCCAACACTAATTAAATGCGGATACATAATAGCCAGAACACCGCCAATAAAAGCCGTAAATACAAACGACAAATTGCCTAGATTCATAACGATTGGCATCGTTATATTAGTAATTTTATTCGCATTATAGTCATTAATAAACAACTCATTATTTAATTTTTCAAATTCGCTTAATACTTCTTCCTCTTTAGTAAAAGTTTTAATTACTCGACTTGCACTAACCATTTCTTCAATAAAACCAGTTGTTTTACCCACTTGTTGTTGTTTTAAAACGAAATATTTACCACCCTTCTTCATAATCAACATCATTACTTGTTGAGTAACAAATATCATAAAAAATGAAATTAATGTTAACCAAATATTTAAAAATAACATCGATGTCGCAATTGATACAACAGATATTAAACTAGTAATAAAGGTTGGTATACTACTAGAAACTAATTGTAATAATGTATCCACATCATTAGTATAGATACTTAAAATATCCCCATGGGCATTGACATCAAAATATTTAATAGGTAAATCTTGCATATGATCAAACAAATCATTACGGATTTCTTCAATTTTACTCATACTAATTTTAGTAATTAAACGATTACTCATAAAATTAGCAATAATACTAATTAAATAAACACCACCCATAATAAACAACAAATTAATTAAAGGAATAAAACTAGGATTAGTTTGACCAATTAATGGTGTAATATAATCATCAATTAAGGTCCGCAAAAACAAGGCACTAATGGCACTTGTAACTGATGTAATAACTAAACCAATAATAATGATCACCATTTTAAATTTATTACCTTTAATGATAAACAACATTAATCTTTTAAATATCGCCTTATCTAAATCCTTCAAACTTGATTTAGCAGCAGCACTATTCCCCATCATTGTCATCACCTCTTTTTTGGGTATTATATATATCTTGATAAATTGCACAATCTTCTAATAATTCATTGTGACTACCAATAGCTACAATTTTCCCATCATCTAAGACAATAATTCGGTTCGCATTCATAATTGAAGTAATTCTTTGCGAAATTATAATTTTTGTCATATTAGTAATTTCTTGATTAAGTGCATTCATAATCATTTGTTCTGTTTTTGTATCAATCGCACTTGTTGTATCATCTAATATTAAGATTTGTGGCTTTTTCAATAAAGCTCTCGCAAGACATAGTCTTTGTCTTTGACCACCAGATACATTTGTCCCGCCAGCAGTGATAATTGTATCATAACCATTTTCTAGTTGATTAATAAAAGTATCAGCTTGAACAATTTTACATATTTTAATACACTCTTCTGGTATAGCTTTACTATCTCCAACTTTTAAATTGTCCCAAACGCTACCCGAAAAAAGAACATTTTTTTGTAAAACCATTGCGACTTGTTGTCGCAAATATTTTAAATCTAAGTCTTTTACATTCACATTACCAACTAATATTTCTCCACTAGTCACATCATATAAACGACTAATTAAAGAAACTAAAGTTGTCTTACCACTACCCGTACCTCCAATGATACCGATGGTCTCATTAGGATTTATATTGAAATTAATATTTTCTAAAGCTAAGGTACCATCAGCATAAGTAAAGTTAACATTTTTCATTATAATACTATTATCTTCAATTTTTGATAACGGATTATCACAATTTTTTAAATTAATTTCTTCTTTTAACACTTCTTTAATCCGACTAATAGATGCCATAGACATTGACAATTGAACAAAGATCATTGATATCATCATCAACGACATTAATACACTCATCGTATAAGTAAACATCGACATTAATTGACCAGTAGTCAGTTGTCCTTGCGTAATTAATTGCGCACCAAAATAAGCTAAAGCAATTAAAGAAAAATTCATACAAAAAGTCATTACTGGTCCATTATATAATAATATATATTCGGCCTTTAAAAACAACTCATAAACACTAAAAGATGCTTTATGAAATTTATCTTTTTCTTTATACTCTTTAACATATGCTTTCACAACCCGCATATTATTAATATTTTCTTGAACAACTTTATTTAAATCATCATAGCGTCTAAACACTTCCATAAATAAAGGATATGCCAACTTAATCATAATAAATAAACTAATTCCTAAAATAAATAAAGCAACAACAAAAACTAACGATAACTGTTTACCAATATAAATAGTTAAACTAATCGCAAAAACTAACATCAATGGCGCTCTAACACACATTCTTAATATCATTTGATATGTTTGTTGAACATTATTAATATCACTTGTCAAACGCGTAATCAAACTACTAGTAGAAAAATGATCAATATTTTCAAAACCAAACTTTTGAATTTGTTTAAAAATATTAAAACGCAAATTCTTTGCTAATCCACTAGAAGCTAAAGCTGCCATTTTCCCAGAGAAAGTACCCGCCAATAGAGCCGTACCAGCACACAATAACATTAACCCACCATATAATATGATATTATTTAAGTCATTGATTCTAATGCCTTTATCAATGATATTCCCCATAAGAAAAGGTAATAGAACCTCACAGATGACCTCTATTACCATTAATAAAGGCGCTAAAAAAGAACTCTTTTCATAACCTTTAATTCCTTGTCTAATTAAACTAAACATAAAATCACCTATCCTTTTAAAAGTTCTATTTCTTGGTCATAAATACTTAAACCATCTACATAAGGAGTTTCTAAAATTTTAGGTACAAACTGTAAGCGACTATTACTTGCAATATCTCTTAATGTTTCAAAGGCAATTTCCCCATTTTTTAAATTAGCATGACGATCTTTCTTACTACCTTGTATGTTCTTTGAATTATTAAGATGCACACATTTTATTTTATCAATCCCAATCATTTGATCAAACTCATCTAAATAAGTATCAAATTGATTTAAGTCATACCCACTATCATGTAAATGACAAGTATCCAAACAAGCGACTATGCGGTCACTAGAACACTTTTTAATAATATCACAAAGTTGGTAAGTGTTACAACCAACTTCGCTACCCTTGCCAGCCATCGTTTCTAATAAAATACTCACTTGACTATCGCTAGTTTTTTCTAAAACTATTTTTAGACCCGACACAATTTGTTCAATACCCGCTTCAACACTACTCTTCAAACAACAACCAGGATGGAGAACGACATATTTTAAACCCATCTGTTGTGTTCGAATGATTTCATTAATTAGGCATTCCACACCAAAATTAAAAGTATTTTCATTTTCGCAATTCGCTAAATTAATCGTATATGGAGCATGAACAATAATATTATCTAATGATAATCCCTTGCTGAGCCATAGTTGTTTACCTTCTTCAACTTTTAATTGATCAATAGGTTTACGCATACTATTTTGTGGTGCACCTGTATAGATCATCATCGCATTAGCTTGATAACTCAAAGCTTCTTTTACGCTATCTAAGAAGTAATCTGGCGCCTTTAAACCACAATGAGATCCAATTAACAAATTAGTCATCTTTTTTGCCTGCGGCCTTATATTTCTGTTTTCTAATTTTATTAATCGATTCTTGAATCATCGCTCTTTTTTGTTTGCGTTTTAATTTTTGAATTTCTTCACTTCTTTTTTTCTTATATCCGGGTTTAACTTGGGTTTTCTTCTTTGTTAACATTTTCGCAATACTGATTTCTAATTCATCATTAGAAGTTTTCTTCCTTTTTTTAGTATTACTTAATTCTTTCCATTCACCATTTTTATATACTTGCGTTTTGAATTGAATTTTTTGCTTTTTAAGCATTTCAATGCCATTATTATCTTTTTCTGTATATAACAAATAACATATACCATGTTTTTTATAACGACCTGTTCTACCACTACGATGAATATAATATTCTAATTCGCGCGGTAAACCCAATGAAATAACATGGCTGACCATTTCAATATCAATACCACGAGCAGCAATATCACTACACACAACATAAGTATATTCATTACTTTGTAAACTCTTTAAAGCATTTTTTCTTTCTCTTGCCTCTAAATCACCATGAAGTTCTAAAACTTTATAATCATTTTCACGTAAGAAAGCCGCTGTACTCGCCACTTCTTTTCGACTATTGGCAAAAATTAGACATAAATACGGCGTAAATCCTGGTAATATATCCAATAATTGTTGTTGATAAGTCTTATGCTTACAATTAATTAATATATGATCAATATTAGGCTTAATATCTTTATCATCATCAATGCGAACAATGACCGGATCATACATATATTTCTTTAAGAAACTATATAAAGCTTGCGGTATTGTTGCGGAGAAAACTAACATTTGTAAGTTTTCTGGCATTTTACTCGCTACAGTATCTAAGTCCTCTAAAAAACCGAACTCTAAAGTCATATCCGCTTCATCGACAACTAATAACTTAACATTTTCAACACGAATTAAATTTTTATTGACACATAAGTCTTTGATTCTTCCAACTGTACCCACAATGATTTGTGGTTGCTTTTTAAGTTGTTCCATCATCTTATTATTGTCCATGCCTCCTGACGCAAGTAAAACTTTAAGCCTTGGTTCTACTTGACACATCATCGTTGTTTTTTCATATAACTGAGTAGCTAATTCTCTAGTAGGAGCACTAATTAAAACTTGTGTATTTTGATCATCAAAATCAATGAGTTCAAATATTGAAATTAAAAAAGCATGTGTCTTACCACTACCAGTTTTTGATATACCGACAACATCTCTTTTTTTTCTCGCAACGGGAATAACTTCCTGTTGGATTGGCGTCATTTCTTCAAAGCCATTTATTTTAATAAATTCATTTGTTCTTTCTTTCAAACTATAATTCGTAAATTTCATTTTTCATCACCTTCAATATTTTACCATAAACTAGCAAAATATGATATCATATTGACGAGGTAAATAAAATGGAAATAATAAAAGTCACTCCAAGAGGGTATTGTTTAGGCGTTATTAATGCCATAAATTTAGTAAAAGATACCAAATTAAAATATCCTGATCAAACAATATATCTATTAGGGATGATCGTTCATAATCAACATGTTAGTGATTACTTCGCCAAGGAAAATATTATTACTCTTCAAGGTGATAATAAATTAGACCTTCTTGATCAAATCGATAATGGTGTAGTTATCATCAGCGCCCATGGTG
>JBATBW010000073.1:0-6151 GCA_049662565.1 Erysipelotrichaceae bacterium
TATTCAAAAGAATTATCTATTTTAATACAGGCAATAAAAGCACTGGGGAAAGATAATATAAGTAAAGAAGACTTAAAGAAACTTGCTGTTTTTGCTAGGGGGATTCAAGAAGATTTAATAAAGGATACACTAAAATTGCCTTTTTGGATACATGAAGTTTTAGAAAAAATACAGGAGATAAACCATGAGTAAATTATTAGAAATACCAAGTGAAGAGCTTGAACTGGTCATACAAAACACATCCGATAAGCTTTCTATGTCAAAGGCTATTGTCGAAAAAGATTTATGGGTTTGTATGATTTTGAAATATCTATTTGCGGATTTTAAATGTAAAGATGCCATTGTTTTAAAGGTGGGACAAGCTTGTCTAAAGTATATAAGTTGATTGAAAGATTTTCAGAAGATATTGACCTTGCTTTGGATTGGGAAGTGTTAGGTTATAAAAACAATGAACCTTATGATGAAAGAAGCAATACAAAGCAGTCGAAATTCAATGCTAAACTAAATGAAGCTACAAAGGTATTTCTTAAGCATGAATTTTTGCCGGTTTTAGAAAATGATTTTAAAGATGCTTTGGAAGGTAAAGAGTATAAATTTTACATTGATGAATTTGACGGTCAAACAATTTGCTTTGATTATCCTAAAAATCATAAAGACAGATCCATACTTCAAGTGATAAGACTTGAAATTGGAAGTTTGGCTGAACCGATCCCTACAAGTAGACAAAAAATAAAGACTTATATTGAGGGGGTATATCCTGAAGTATTTGATGAAAATATTGAAGTTGTAGCTGTTGATAGTTTAAGAACTTTTTATGAAAAGATAACAATACTGCATAGGGAAGCAAACAGAGTAAATGGCAACTATCCTTCAAGATATTCAAGGCATTTTTACGATGTATATAAAATGCTGCTTACCGATATAAAAGAAAAGAGTTTTAACAATTTGGACTTATTAAAAGTGGTCATAGAGTTTAAGAAAAAGTTCTATGCGTGTAGTTGGGCAAAATATAATGATATTATGAAAGGGAATATAAAGTTAATTCCATCAGATGAGGCTTTAGATATATTTTCGAAAGACTATGATAGTATGAAGAATATGCTCTTTGGAGAAAAGATACCATTTGATAAAATCATAAATAGTGTTAGAGAATATGAAATAGAGTTAAACGAAGTTTTGAAAAATAAGTAATAATTTCAATCTTGAAATGGGCGATAGCTCTAAGGATTTTTCGGGGGTGTAAGTATTTAAAAAAGCGAAATTTTTCGCTTTTTTTACTGTGCACTTTCATTTTTTATTTGTTATTATTGTTTTATATTAACCTTTAAAAAATGATTTTTTTCTAGTGACCCCAATTATGTGCATTTATCAACTCAAAATTAGAAACTCAGCGAGAGTTGATGTGAACCCTGTTTAGGAGGCATCAATAAGAAAACGGATCATTAAGAGAAAATTCATTATTTTCTTTTTCTTTGCATTTGACTTTAATTTAGTCGTGTTGTCAAATAATATCCGTTCTTGGATAAACTCATATATTCTTGTAGTTGTATATTGTCTTTTTCAAAGAACTTTTTAATATAATAGATTACTAAGGATGTCGGTGGTGTAGGTATAGAATTTATGGTTTTTGATACATGCAATTAATATCAATTGCAAAGTGAAGCAATCAAATATGATTGCATATGTTGTGTTGCAAAGTAGTTGCTATATTATTTTTTAGAAATACTGAAAGCTATGAAATTGGTGGGGGGAACAATAGATAAAGAGTAGGGTCTTGGATTGAAATTAATATTGGGTTATTATAACTGAAAAAGTTTGGATATTTAAACAACTAGAAAATTCTTTTTGGAACTTTGTTTAGGAATAATAATAGTTGTTGTTTATATATAAGTGTGGATAATAAAATGAAGTGTAAGATTTGTGGCAATAGTGATGAGAGTTATTTCTATTTGGGTAGTAAGGGTTATTATTGTCGTCGTTGTATTGAGTTTCGTTATTCGTTATTGGATCAAGATTTAGATAAATATGATATTGAATTACCATTAGATTATGAGTACTCATTGGGTTTTGATTTAACAGCTGATCAAAAATATATTAGTAAACAGTTATTGGATAATTATTTAGATAATAATCTTTTAGTGTGGGCAGTTTGTGGTGCGGGCAAAACAGAGATTGTGTTACAGATGATTAAGGATGCCTTTAGTAGAGGCTTAAGGGTTGGATGGGCTATTCCTAGGCGAAGTGTGGTTGTGCAATTACATGAGCGGTTGTGTAGCTATTTCCCGCATATTAATATTAGTTTGGTGTGCCAAGGTCATCATGAGGATATCTTCCAGAGTTTTGTTGTTTGTACTACTCATCAATTGTATAATTTTAGTCATTATTTTGATTTGTTAATTATTGATGAACCTGATGCTTTTCCTTTTAAGGGGAATGAGTTGTTGCAGGATATTGCTTTAAATAGTTGTCAAGGAAAGATAGTTTATTTGAGTGCTACGCCTGATCAGTTTGTTTTTGATCATGTGGATCATGTGTTTGAATTAAATAGTCGTCCTTTTAATAATAAATTGATAGTTCCTAGGGAGTATCGTGTTGGTAAAGTATTGGGTTATATGTATTTATTTTGGTTGGTGAATAAACTAATAAAAAAAAGACAGCCTTTATTAGTTTTTATGCCAACTATTAAGTTGGCCAATGAATTGAATAAAGTGATGAGATTATTTTATCGTTGTGATGTTATAACATCACATACTGATAATAAAGAATTAATCATTGAGCGATTAATTGATGGTAGTGTTGATTTTCTTTTAACGACAACAATTTTGGAAAGAGGAGTTACTATTAAAGGGGTTAATATCATAGTATTTAATGCGGATCATCAGGTATTTGATATGTCTAGTTTGATACAAATAGTAGGCAGAGTAGGAAGGAGTAGAGAATGTTTGACTGGAGATGCGTGTTTAATAACGTTTCGCAAAGATTCAGAGGTAGTGAGTTGTATAGACTACTTATTGAAAGTGAACAAAAGTGTTTGATTTGTCACAAAGATTTGTCTAATGGATGCGATATATTGACTTATTTTAGTAATAATGACATTATTTGTTGCAAATGTCGTAAAAAACTAGTATCATATAGTTGTATTGTAGAAGTAAAGTACTTAAGGCTTAAGGCATTGTACAAGATTAACGATTATTTTTGGAGCTTGATTATTCGTTATAAAGAAAAATATGACGAAGCACTTGCAGGAATTTTCATTCATCCCTTTCTTAAGGATCTGAAAAAGCAATACCAAGGATACACTATTATTGGTGTGCCTTCTAGTTTAACCAAGATAAAGGAACGAGGTTTTAATCATCTGGAAATGATGTTTAAAGCATTAGAACTTCCTTATTATGATTTATTTGAAAAGGACAACTATTTGCAAAAGAAGCAAAATAAGTTTCGCCGCGATGAGATTAGTAATCATATCCGATTATTAGATCATCAAAGAATTGCGACACCAATCTTACTGGTTGATGATGTAGTAACTACTGGTAGTAGCATCTTATGTTGTTATGAACTGTTAGTTAATTATGGTTATCAAGTAGAAGTATTGGTAATAGGAAGTCCAGATAGAATTTTCTAAGTCTTGGAGGCATTTTTGAATTGAAAGGAGATTAAAATGCAAGCAAAAGTAAAATGGTTTAATGTAGAAAAAGGTTTCGGTTTTATCGACGTAGATGGTAAGGACATTTTCGTTCATTACTCTCAAATCGTAGACGAAGGTTTCAAAACTTTAGCTGAAGGTGAAACAGTGGAATTCGACATCGTTGACACTCCAAAAGGACCTCAAGCTCAAAACATTAAAAAAGTCGCTGAATAATAACGATAAATATTAAGGCTGCACGTGTTGCAGTCTTTTATTTTTATATAGATAGTGTTACAATTAAAACAGTATGGAGGTTTTTATATGTCATTTTTAGATCAAATATTTAACGTTGAAAAAAAACGTATTAAAGAGTTAGAAATTATTGCGAATAAGGTAGAGAGTTTAAAGGAAACCTTTAAAGGATATACAGATGAACAATTAAAAGAAAATACTTTTAAGTATCAAGAAAGAATTGCTGATGGGGAAAGTTTAGATGCTATATTGCCCGAAGCTTATGCGAATATTCGAGAAGCGGCATTAAGAGTAATTAACGAATATCCTTATCATGTTCAATTATTAGGAGCTATTGCGTTACACCAAGGTGATATTGCGGAAATGAAAACAGGGGAAGGTAAAACATTAACTTCTATTATGCCGGTTTATTTAAATGCTTTATCAAGAAAAGGTGTGCACGTAGTTACAGTAAATGAATATTTAGCCGGTCGTGATGCAAATTGGATGGGGAAAATCTACCGTTTTTTAGGATTAAGCGTTGGTGTTAATTTACGGGCTTTAACTCCTAGTGATAAAAGAGCGGCGTATAATTGTGATATTACTTATTCGACAAATGCTGAATTAGGGTTTGATTACTTAAGAGATAATATGGCAGTAAACTTAAAAGATAAAGTACAAAGAGAATTAAACTTTGCTTTAGTCGATGAAGTTGACTCAATTTTAATCGATGAATCAAGAACCCCATTAATTATTTCGGGTGGAGAAAAAGAAACGGCAAATTTATATCTTCAAGCTGACAAATTTGCGAAGATGTTAAATGCCGAAGATGATTATCAAATCGATGTTAAAGACAAGATTGTTACTTTAACGGAAAGTGGAATTAAAAAGGGTGAGAAATATTTTAATTTGAAAAATTTATATGATTTAGATCATACAAATATTGTTCACCATATTAATCAAGCATTAAAGGCTAATTACATTATGTCTAATGATGTTGAGTATGTTGTTAACGAAGGAAAGATTGTTATTGTCGATCAATTCACTGGTCGTTTAATGCCAGGAAGAGCATATTCTGATGGCTTACACCAAGCGATTGAAGCGAAAGAAAAAGTTAAAGTTAATCAAGAAACTTCAACGCTTGCGACAATCACTTACCAAAACTATTTTAGATTATATTCTAAACTAGCTGGTATGACAGGAACGGCAAAAACGGAAGAAGAAGAATTCTTAAAGATTTATAATATGCGAGTTATTACTATACCTACAAATCGTCCAGTTATTCGTATTGATGCACCAGATGCAATATATGGTACGCAAAAAGCGAAATATAATGCCTTAATTGATGAAATAGTTGAGCGTCATAAGACCGGTCAACCGATTTTAGTTGGGACAATTTCGGTTGAAACTAGTGAATTAATTTCAAAGATGTTAAAAAGAGCGGGCGTTAAGCATGAAATATTAAATGCGAAGAATCATGCTCGTGAAGCTAATATTATTGAAAATGCTGGTCAAAAGTTTGCGGTAACAATCGCAACGAATATGGCTGGTCGTGGTACGGATATTAAAATTAATGATGAAGTTAAGAGTTTAGGTGGACTTGCTGTATTAGGTAGCGAACGTCATGAATCACGAAGAATTGATAACCAATTAAGAGGTCGTTCTGGTCGTCAAGGAGATCCAGGTTTCTCACAATTCTATGTATCGATTCAAGATGAATTGATGGTGCGTTTTGGTGGATCTAAAGTAGAAGCTTTATTTACGCAACTTGGAGATAATAAAATTGAATCTTCAATGATTACTAAATCTATTTCTTCGGCTCAAAAAAGAGTTGAGGGTATGAACTTTGATATTCGTAAAACTTTATTAGATTATGATGATGTATTAAGACAACAAAGAGAAATAATTTATGAACAAAGAGATGAAATTCTTGAAAAAGATGATGTTCATGATTTATTAAAAGATATGTTTGGTAAAGTAATTGAAGGTATTGTTGATCGTCATATTGAAACTACAGGTAAAGAAACAGAATTAAATATTGGCACTTTAAAAGAAGGATTAGAAAAATATGGTGTAGATATTACTAATATTGATTTTAGTAATTATTCATTAAATAATCTAAGTAGTACTAAAGATGATTTAATTAATATTGCTTGGAACCAATATAGCGATAAGATTAAACCTTATTACGAACAAATGTTGCCGATTGAAAAGACAATGGTTTTACGTTTCACTGACCGTATTTGGGTAGATCATATTGATATTATGAGTAAATTAAGAGATGGTATTGGT
>JBATBW010000074.1:0-15295 GCA_049662565.1 Erysipelotrichaceae bacterium
GTATAGCATTGTAGGGCTTACTTAGTGTTTTATTATAAATGTTCACTGCCTGCCGATAGATACTTTTGCTCCTTTTTAGGATTTCCTTAGCTGTCGCACAGTTAGGACCTTCCCTATCGCGCTCATAGACTTTATGACTAGCGATCAGTTGCAACTGAGCAGCCTCCACCATGTTTTTTTTTGTGTAAAGTTCTCTTCGCACAACCCAAAACCATAGGACAATAAATGCCACTGCGCTCACTATTGCTATGGTATATGCTACCCATGTGTACAATCTATCACCACCTTCCCTTAGAACATTTTTATCTGATAAGATACTGTATTATGGTAACATATCACATTGAAAAAAGGTGGCAATTGGGATGAACGATGTGTTTTCCTGCGCGAACGATTAAATTGTAATAGAAAAATATCAAATTTTCTTGTAATATAGTATTAGACATTTTAGTCATTGAAAAGTTGGAGGTTAAGATAAATGAGAATTGCAATTTGTGACGATAACAAAGATGAGCTTGTTCTTATCTCGTCTATTATAGAGACCTATATACAGGAACGAGGCAACCCTATTTTTTATAAAAGCTTTCATAGCTCCATCGAACTTTTAGCTAAGGCTGACCAAGAAAATTTCGATTTTTATCTTCTTGATATGATTATGCCAACGTTAAATGGGATGGAGACAGCAAGAGAAATCCGCAAGTTCGACAATGCTGCAAAAATAGCTTTTTTAACTTCCTCTCCTGAGTTTGCCATCGATAGCTACTCCGTGAAGGCATGCAATTACATCTTAAAGCCAGTTTCTAAAGAAAAGTTGTTCTTTGCATTGGATGATATTATAGAGACAACAAGCAGGGAAAACGATAAGGCAATCGTCGTAAAAAGCAGTGAAGGTATAGAAAAACTGCTACTTTCCCAAATTGCCTACGTCGAAGCATTAGATAGAAGGGTTATTTATACCTTAGCTTCCGGCAAGACAGTAGAATGTACCCAAAGTTTTTCTGAAGTCTGCGAGGAGCTATTAAACCATAAAGGATTTACCCAACCCCACCGCTCCTATGTGGTCAATATGGGATACATAAGCAGTATTAAAAATACCGAAATTATTCTGCAAATCGGCTGCTCACTGCCTATAGCTCAACGAAGAGTAGCTAATATGAAAGAACGCTACTTATCTTACCAAATGGAAAAGGAATCACTATGATATCAATTAATTATCTTTTAACCTCGTTAATGACCATTCTTTATGCTTGCGGTTTGATGTATCTACTGCTAGATGTAAAATGGGGAAACCTAACTAAAAAAACAAAACAAATAGGTGTAATATTCTTTTTTGGATTTCTAATCCTCAACTTAGTGGCACAGATCTTCTTTGGTTATGAACTTTATGGTAAGTTTTATCTACTGCTTACACAATTTCCGGTATATATTCTTTTTCGAATTATCTCCGAATATAAAGGAATCAAGTTGCTTTTTGTGCTACTGACAACCGTATTTTTTTGCTCACCGGTTTTAGTTATCATATCCATTGTGAATATTTATATGATACCTCCAGTGTGGATATACACAATTTGTTACATTGGTTTTATCCTACTGATTTCTCGGTTTTTGAAGAAGGCATTTAATGATATGCTTCGTTTTGGGGATAACCGGTTATTTTTATTATTTACTACTATTCCTTTGCTGTTTTACATCTATACTTATGCTCTGACGGGATACCAAATGCAAGATTTGATTGTCAATCAGCGTTATTTTATCTTTCAAATTCCTTTACTGATTGTTGTAATGGCATATCTGCTTTTAGGTCAAATTTTTAAAATGATATCCGATAAAGCTGAACTAAAGAATGCACAAAATCTTTCCAATGCACAACTAAGTGCCGCAACAGAGCAGATAGAACAACTGAGAATTGCCGAAAGACAATCGGCAATCTATCGCCATGATTTGCGGCATCATATGAACTATTTGAATACCTGCATAACGCAAAACAAATTGCAGGAAGCAACGAATTATATTCAGCAAACCTGTGCTGATGTCGATACGATTACACTCAAGCGATATTCAGAGCATGAAGCAATAAATCTTATCTTATCCTACTATGTCGGCAAGGCAAAAGGAAAAGACATCCAAATTGAAGTTAACGTGACAGCCACAGATTTTTCTAGATTCCACAGCATGGATCTTTGTAGTTTGCTATCCAATGCTTTAGAGAACGCTATCAAGGCTAGTAGTCAGGCAGATGATTCTTCTCAACGCTATATAAAGCTACGCTTGTTTGAAAAGAACAACAAACTTTGCATGGAACTATGTAACGGGTATCTTACCCAACCTATATTTGAAAATAAAATACCTGTTTCCCAAAAAGATGGCCATGGCATTGGGGTAAAAAGTATGATTCATGTAGTAGAAAAATACGAAGGAGTATATAAATTTTCAGCCAATGATGGTGATTTTAGTTTTCAAATGTCGATGTAAATGCCATAAATATAAAAAACCACTTTCCTATTTTGCACAGGGCAGTGGTTTTTTCTTTATTCAATTGGAATTTGCTCTTTTATCACGATTGGGCTGTGGTTTAATCGGCTTTCTTTTTTTTCTTTCAAGTAAACGTTTACGATGTAAACACTTCTTTTGGTAACGCAAAACTAAATAAATAATACCCACAAAAACCACTAAAAAGATATACCAAAACTTCATAAATATATCTACAAATCCGTTAACTGCTACCATAAACATACTTTCTTTAATATCTTCACTCGCAATCAAATCTAAAGTTCTAAGTTCAACACCATTATTAACAATAGTCAAAGTACCAATCTTTTCTCCTTGCTTAATAGGAGCAATCCCTTTAGTAATATCCGTAATATATGTAGTATTAGTATCTATCATATTCTTATCTAACAAAGCATAAATATCTTCATTAAAAAATAATTCATATTTATAATTTAATAAAGTGTTTTTAATATTTAAACGCTCTACTACCTGATTAGCGTCGAAAACTTTTTGGTGACGATAATTAGTAATACTATAATCCACAATATCCTTACCATCAATAAAGGAATAAGGGAAATTATTACCATTTGTTGATGCCCCTAAAGTAATAGAAATTACTTCACCACCATTCACATCACTAACAATCGCTAAACAACGACCAGCTGCCGTAGTATAACCCGTCTTACCACCAATTACATATTTACTATAATAAGGGGAAGATTCAAAAAGATTACTTATAGTATGAGTAAATTCCAACCCGCTACTAGTAGTGTGCTTTTTTGTCGAAATGATTTGTCGAAAATACGGATTATTCAAACCATATTCCATTATTTTTAAGAGATCGTATGCCGTACTAAACTGATTTTGGGCATCTAATCCATGAACATTCACAAAATTAGTATCCTTTAATCCCAATTCCATTACTTTCTTATTCATTAAATCAACAAAATTACCAACACTTCCACTAATACCAATAGCTAATGCATTAGCCGCATCACCACCACTTGGCAACATCAAACCATATAATAAATCTAAAACCGAATAAGTTTCACCAGTTTTAATTCTCGCAAGACTAGCTTCATCTAAACCAACAAACATTGTCGAATTAATCTTTATCTCATTGTCCACTTTACTATTCTCTAAAGCAATAATAGCTGTCATCATCTTAGTCAAAGAAGCTGGTGCATACCGCTTATGAATATCCTTTTCATAAATCATCGTCTTCGAAGACAAAGAATAAACTAAAGCGATAGGCGAATTCAAAGAAACATTAAAATCTTCATAAGCAAAAACATTCGCATAACTAACGATAACTAAAGATATTACCACTAGCGATTTCAAAATCTTTTTTAACATATTTCACCTACCAAGTCATAACTATCACCATCGATTATCTTAACTTGATAAAATTTATTTAGCTCTAAATTATTATCACTATATATCTTAATAATACCATCAATATCATCAGGTGCATTATATAAACTACGACCAATATAATATTCTTCTAAACTATCATAACTTTCAATTAATACTTCTAATTGTTGGCCAATAAGCTTTTGATTCAACTGGTAAGATATTTCACTTTGTTCTAACATCAAACGATCATAACGTTCTTGTTTAACACTTTCTTCGATATCTTCATCATAATCATATCCTAATGTATCTTCTTCCTTAGAATAAGTAAAAGCCCCTAATTTATCAAACTTTATCTCATTAATGAATTTTAACAAATCACTAAAGTCTTCTTCAGTTTCATAGTTAAATCCTACAATCATAGTTGTTCTTAAGACATAAGGAACATTTAAACTCCGAATATAATCAATCATTGAACTAATTTTTTCAATTGTTCCCCGACGATTCATTAACTTTAACATTTTATTATTACCATGTTGCAAAGGCAAATCAAAATACATTAAGACTTTATCTAAAGAATTCATCGTATCAATTAATTCTTTACTCAACAAATCCGGGTACATGTATAAAATACGAATCCACTTCAAATCCAATTTATTTAATTCCACTAACAAATCCTTCAAATGATATTCTTGATCAAAATCATAACCATATAAAGTCGTATCTTGAGCAATCAACACTAACTCTTGACACCCCTGTTTAACTAAATCTTGTGCTTCATTAATAATATCTGCCATCGGATAAGATCTAAAATTACCTCTAATTAAAGGAATCGCACAATAAGCACAACGATTATTACACCCTTCTCCAATCTTTAAGTAACTACTAGTAACATCTTTAGTTAAATACCGATACTGTTTACCATAGCTACCGCAAATCGATAAATCAAAGATTTCACTCAATATCTTATCCATTTGATCATAATCATCAATTGGGATAAAATAATCGACCTCCGATAACTCTTTCTTTACTTCTTCTAAATAACGTTGAATGAAACAACCCATTGCCACTAATTTTTGACAACGACCAATTGTTTTATAATTAGCCATCGCTAAAATAGTATCAATAGCCTCTTGTTTCGCACTTAAAATAAACCCACATGTATTAACAAAAATAACATCCGCTAACATTGGATCTTCAACTAAATTAACCTTATTTTTATCAAACAAACCAATAGTTTGTTCACTATCAATTAAATTTTTACTACATCCTAACGAAATAAAATATACATTCATATTATCACCGCCCTTATTTTACCATAAATTTATCAATTTAACTAATAAAAAAACAAGCCGAAGCTTGTTTAAAATAATTGACGATAAATATTGACAATATCTTCTTTGCTCAGAGGCAAATAAGAGTTCGATAACAAACGTTGTTGATTAATGATAACACTATCACTAAAAGTAATAATTTCTTCCTCTAACATCCCAAAATCACGCAATAAAGGCATTTCCACTAATCTCTTTAATAAACGATCTAATTGCGCAAAAGACTTATCACAATCACACAACAACAAATTACCAATCATCTTCTGCAACTCAATTAATTTACTACCACAACCCAACTCTTGATACTTATTTAAAACACTAGTTAAAAACAAGGCATTAGCTTGACCATGAGTCACATGATACTTCCCACTTAAAGGATAACTAATCGCATGTACTGCTCCTGTTCCCGTATTAGAAAAAGCAATACCCGCAAAGTTAGAAGCAATAAGAAATTCCTCTAACAACTTACCCATATTTCTTTTATCATTTGATAAAGAAATAAAACCATTTAAATAAATCTCAATCGCCTTAAACTGATATAAATTAGTATATATATTAGATTTAGGCGACAAATAAGACTCAATCGCATGAATTAACCCATCAATACTACTAGTGATAAAATTAAAATAAGGAATTGTTCTCATCAAACTAGGAATAATAATTGCCTTAGTTGGAAATATTTCATCAATAGCTAAACCCAACTTAGAATTAATAGCCTTCATTTCTAAAATCGAAATATTACTAACTTCACTACCCGCCCCACAAGTTGTCGGAATCGCAATTAAATCCCTTAAACGATTAGGTTGAACCTTTTTTTGAAAAATCGACAATAGATCCATACCTTCATAAGCAATAGTCAAAATTTTAGCCATATCAATTACTGCACCACCACCTATGGCAATAATACGTTGACACTTAGTACTCAAGAAATCGTTAATTAATTGTTCCATCGAATCACTATCTGGTTCACCAAGAACATAATCATTTTTAAAATAAATATGCTTGAAATTATATTTATCTTTAATTGCTTCGTTATAAACACTTTTAGTAACTAAAAAGAAATCACCATCACTAAACTGATATTCCTCAACTAATTGATCAATATTATCATATTTCTCAATTTGTGGTATCAAACGAAATAATTGCATAATTACATACTACTTGCTTTTTTTACACAAGCATCCATAGCTGCAAGAACGGCATTACGGAAACCTTCTTGTTCTAACACAGCAACCGCTTCAATAGTAGTACCAGCCGGTGAACAAACCATATCCTTTAAATCAGCTGGATGTTTACCAGTTTCTAAAACCATCTTAGCTGAACCTAAAACAGCTTGAGCAGCAAATTTATAAGCATCAACACGAGGCATACCACTTCTTACAGCCCCATCCGCTAAAGCTTCAATAAACATAAATACATAAGCAGGAGCACTACCACTAACCGCAACAACGCCATCCATCATATATTCCTTAACAATCGCACTTTTCCCAAAACCATCAAGTAATGAACAAATATAAGCACTTTCTTCTTTTGTTACAAATTCATTAGGAACAGCAGCAGTCATCCCTTCATTAACCATCGCCGGCGTATTTGGCATACAACGAACAATCTTAACATTTTTACCAAATTGACCTTTTAATCTTTCTAAAGTTTGACCAGGTGCAATAGTAACAATAATCGTATTTTCACTAATAACATCTTTAATTTCTTCAATAACACTTGCATAAAATTGAGGTTTTACTGCCAATACTACTACTTCACAATTACTTGCTACTTCAATATTATTAGTAGTAATATTAATACCTAATTCTTTTTTCGCAGCCTCTAAGCTAGGCAAATAAGCATCAGATGCAATAATTTCTTCTTTCGCAATTAAGTTAGAACCAATAATTCCTCCTAACATTGCCTTTGCCATATTACCGGCACCAATAAATCCTAATTTCATTTTTCTATCTCCTATTTCTATATACACTAAAAACACACACGAGGTGTGTTTTAGTTATTAATTAATTATTATTACCTGTACAATCAAAACTTTGTTCAGTACGCCAAATAATTTCATCTTGTAATGCTTTAGATAAGTTTCTAAAATGATCGCTATACCCCGCAACACGAACGATTAAATCACGATATTGTTCAGGATGAGCTTGAGCATCTAATAATAACTTACGATCAATAACATTAAATTGAATATGGTGACCATCCATATTGAAATATGTCTTAACAAAGTCAGCCATACGAGTTAAACCTTCTTCACCAGCAACTACACTAGGTGTGAATTTTTGATTTAATAATGTACCACCAGTTCTTAAATGATCCATCTTCGCAGCTGATTTTAATACTGCCGTAGGTCCATTAACATCAGCACCCTTTTCCGGAGAAATACCTTCACTAGTCGGTTTATGAGCCAAACGACCATTAGGACTAGCAAGCATTACTTCACCAAAATAAACGTGACATGTAGTAGGTAACATATTAATACCCCATTTACCATTCTTCATATTATCACGACCAGTGATCGTCTTTTGATAGAAGTCAAACACTTCTTTCATAATATCATCAGCATAGTCGTCATCATTACCATATTTAGGAGTCTTATTACTAACAATATTCAACATAACTTCATTACCTTCAAAGTTATTTAAACAAGCATTAGCCATTTCTTCTAAAGTGAATTTCTTATTATCAAACACATTGTATTTAATAGCAGCAAGAGAATCCGTAATAGTACCAATACCAACACCTTGTAAATAGTTAGTATTATAACGAGCACCACCCGCATTATAATCTAAACCACGAGTAATACAATCATCAGTAATAATAGATAAGAATGGAGCTGGCATATATTTAGCATAGATTCTAGTAATCTTATTAGAACCTTCTACTTTAATATCCGCAAAATATTTAATTTGTTTCTTATAAGCTTCAAATAACTCTTCATAAGATTTGAAATCACTAGCCTTACCAGTATGTAAACCTAATTGTTGTTTAGTTTCATGATCATAACCATCAAATAAAGTTAATTCAAAGATTTTAGGTAAATTGAAATAACCTTGTAATGTATAAGCTTCAGTACCAAATGCCCCTGTTTCTACACATCCACTAGTACCACCCTTACGAGCATCTTCAATAGTTTTACCCGCATTCAACATTTCTTGAATAATAGCTTCTGTATTATAGAATGCTGGTTGTCCCCAACCTTCACGTGAAATTTCACAAGCACGCTTAATAAATTTTAACGGAGTTTTACGTGAAATTTGTACATTTGAAGAAGGTTGTAATAATTTCATTTCATCCATAACATCTAAAATTAAGTAAGATACATCATTAACACCATCATCACCATTAGGAGTAATACCACCAGTATTGATATTAGCGAAGTCCGTATAAGTACTAGATTCTTTTAAAGTGATACCTACTTTAGGCGGAGCTGGTTGGTTATTGAATTTAACCCATAAACATTCTAACAATTCTTTAGCTTGATCACGAGTTAATGTACCTTCTTCAGTTTCTTGTACATAGAATGGATTTAAATGTTGATCTAAACGTCCTGGAGAATAAGCATCCCAAGGATTCAATTCAGTAGTAACACCTAAATGAACAAACCAATACATTTGTAATGCTTGCCAATAAGTTTGTGGCTTATGAGCAGGAACAACTTCACAGTTTTTCGCAATTTGTTCTAATTCTGCTTTTCTAACTGGATCACTCTCTTTTTCTGCCATTTCATGAGCTAATTTAGCATATCTTTCACCTAAGATAATAATAGCATCACACATAATACTCATCGCATTTAATTGATCACGTTTTGCAATTGCATCAAAGTCATTTAAGAAATCTAAATTATCGATAGCTTTTTGAATTTCCACTTTATAATCTAAGAAACCACGATTATAAATCTTATCACTACCAACAGTATGACCAGGTCCTCTTTGTTCCATAAATTCAGTGAAGATACCAGCGCCATAACAACGTTTCCATTCTTCAGTCATTGAATTAATAATTTTATTTCTAATTGATCTCTTTTCCCAATAAGGAATAATCATTTCTTCTTGCACTTTTAAATCATTGTCATTAACTTTAAAGCAAATCAAGTCACGATCATTCATAACATGCATATCTTCTAAAGTATGACAACATAATTCAGGGAAAGTTGGCGTAGATTGAGGTCCTTTACCTTTATCTCCAACAATTAATTCTCCATCTTCAATAGTAATTGACTTACGAGAGAAGATTTCTTTCATTGAGTAAGCTCTTAGTTCTGGAATAGAAACTGCGCCTTCATATTTTTTGTAAGCATCTGTCATTAAGATTGCTCTTTCCATAAAAACATGCGGAGTTGTTTCAGTCGATTGTCTTCTCAATTTTTTAATACGTTCGTTCATTCCTCTTTCTTCCATTTTATCCTCCTATTTTCACATCAGTGAATCCATTATTTATAAACTCTTGCATAATCTCATTCATTCTTTCATCCGAGGGACGAGACAAATTTTCTGCAAGGTATGGTCTATTTAAACGCATATACTTACTACTACCCGTACTATGATAAGGTAATAAATTAACATTACGAACATTAATCTTATTATCCTTTAAAAAATTAATAATATCCCCAATTGCTTTTTCACTACAATTAACTTCATTTACCAACGGTATCCGAATATTAATATTAGCTTGTACCTTATTTATAGCAATTAAATTATTTAATATCAACTCATTTGACTGGCCCATATACTTTTGATGAACTTCATCATCAATAACCTTAATATCATATAAGAAAGTATCAACATACGGCGCAATACGCAAATAATTATCCGTTTTCGCAAACCCACAGCTATCAATACACAAATTATAACCGCGATCTTTAATTCGCTTACACAAAGCCTCTAAATACTCAATATCTTGGCTCATAACTTCGCCACCACTTAAAGTAACACCACCGCCACTTTGTTCATAAAACTGACGATCCTTATCCAATATTTTAATTAAATCTTTAATCTCATATTGTTGACCAGCTACTTCACGAACATTACTTAAACAAAAATCAATACAATCACCACAAGCATTACATTTAGAATAGTCAATAACGGAAACATTATCCGCAAAAGAGATAGCTCCCTTATCACACATCTTTAAACATGATTGACAACCAGTACATCTTTCCTTATTAACCAACAACTCTGGTTTATAACGTTGACTCTCTGGATTATGACACCACCAGCACTTTAAAGCACAACCCTTAAAGAAAACCGTAGTTCTAATACCATCACCATCATGAATCGAATACTTTTGAATATTAATCACATAAGGTATATTCATACTCTCCTCCATTGACATTTAATACATTCTTGATTAATATAAAACTAATCAAGGAGAAATTAAATGAAAAATATAAGCGATATCGGAACTAAAATCAAACAAATCCGAACAAAACAACATCTTACATTGAAACAATTAAGTGATTTAACTCAACTATCAATCGGGTTTTTATCCCAATTAGAACGCGGTCAATCAAACATTGCCATCGATACATTACAGATAATCGCAAAATCATTAAATGTCAACCTATCATACTTCATCGAAGAATATTTGACACCAAATGATATTGGTAATGTACAACGCGATTTTGAAAAAAAATGTTCAATCATAAATCCAATACTACATTCTTATATCCGTACAAATAATAATCAATTACCAATTTTACCAAGAGAATACCATCTATTACCCTCAATTGATACAACTAAAGTTCAAGCTGAACTATATCATCATGAAGGAAAAGAATGGATCTACGTACTAGAAGGAATCCTCTCAATTACCTTAGACAAAGATAAATTTGATTTATATCCAGGCGATACCATTACCATTGATTCAACTAAGGATCACAATTGGTACAACCGCACAAATCAAACAACAAAATTCCTATCCGTAAATTATCCAAATCCATTATTAGAAGAAGACAATTAAGTCTTCTTCTTTTTTTGGATTAATAATCAAACTAGATTAAACCAACCATTTTTAATAATAAGAATAAATAGTTAGCAAACACCCCAGCAGCTAAACCACCAACTAAATGGAAACCAATAGCTTGTTTTGTGAAATGTTCTTGTTTTAAAGCACCTAACATACCAATATGAGTACTTAAGAAACCAGACATAGTAATACCCATACCTGTAAATACCGCAACAGTTTGAGCAGTAGCAAATCCAGCATCAATAAATCCTTTAGTTAAACCCATAGCACTACCAACAGCACCTAAAGCTGTGAAAGGGAACGCTAATAATTCAGGATTTCCAAATCCCCATAAAATATTTGCAACCCAAGCAACAGGACCAAAGTTACCAATAGCTGGTAATAATTTGATACCTTCATAAGCAACACCTAAGTATTCCCCATTTTCACCTGCAGGTCCAAAAGTTAAAATCATAACAAATGTACAAATTAATACAGTTCCACTAGCACAAGCTAATCCTAAAGAAACCCCAGATTTAGCACCATCCATCATCGCAGACATAAATCTTTCGAAAACACCGCCATCACGAATTTGACGCATTTCAGGTCCTTCTTTAACTACATCAATTTTAAATTTACGATCTTCTTTGTAATATTTCTTCGCAGCCCATAACATTAAACGAACAGAAACAATACCACCAAATACAGCCGCAATATTACCAACTAAAACTGCGCCAAAGTATTCTTTACCTAAACTTAACATGTAAGCAGTAACAATTAAACCCATACCAAAAGTAGTACCTAAGTTAGTATAAGTAGCTTTTTCAGCCTTAGTAAAGTATTTATCAAACCCTTCATCTTCAGCTAAAGATAAGATAGCTGGATTATCAGAAATATAAGTAGTAACCGCACCTAAAGCAGCAGCTCCTGGTAAACCAAATAACGGTCTCATTAATGGAGAAATAATTTTATTAACTAAAGCGATAACCCCAAATTCTGATAATAATGCAGCAGCAGCACCAGCTAAGATAGCAACTGCCATAATATAGAATGATGTATTAATTAATACGTCAAACCCTGTTTTCATCATTACTGAGAAAACTTTATCAATACCCATAACGTAACCTAAGCCACCAAATAGGATAATAAAGCCACCAAGTAAGACGAAAGTACCACCTGAAACGGCTTTAACCATTCTAGGTTGTTTTACATCTTTGATATTTTTATCCATAAGATCCTCCCTAATATCATACAAATCAATAATATCATATGTGAAAACGTTGTCAATACATTTTAGTGAAATTATTATCAAATTTTCTATATTATTTTCACATATATGAAATTTATTAACTCGCTTTTATAAAAACCAAAAATTATAACAAGCAACATTTCAACAATTTATCTTTGTTTATAACAAAGCTTGATAAAAATCACATACCGCAAAAAAAAGGAATATTCCTAAGAATATCCCAATTAATATCACCTATTTAATCTAAAACAACCTCCGCCATTCACTAAATAAATAATTCAAATCACTACTTATTTTTTTGAACCCCGATTTTGTTTTTCCAACTCTTCTTCTGTATATATATGTCTAAAATGATAATACCGATTTTTATAATATAACGCAGCACAAACAATTGTCGGTAAGGCAATTATACAAATCCATGCTATTGTTGGTGATGGAAATTTATTCATAAACATAATCATCACCATTTCAACAATCGCAGTAATTAGAATAACAATATAATCTAACATAAATTGCACCACTTCCTTTCCTTAAACATTATATTTTGCTGTGGTATAGAAATAACCTTTGCCCATCATACAACCATAATAATCTAAAGGAGACGAACCATAATATACAGCTATTTCAACATAATTTGTTTTCCCAGTTTTAGAAACACTTCCTATCCTAATATTCCAATTAGTTTTTGGTGTCAATGAATGTTGAATATCGATATTAGTTACAATTGAGGAATTATCATCTAACAAGTGCACTTCCCCAGCATACTTATCATACGGACATGGTTTTACGCTTTCTTCCGCAATTAATGCAGAAGGAGCAAAAAGTGTAATAATAAATAAAACAATCATTATCTTTTTAATTTTTAACATTTGCATTTTCCTTTCTATTAATAAATTACGTAAATAATGGAGGTGCTCAATTCACCATAATTGTTTCTTGATTATATTATAACTTAACACAAACAATATGCAAGTGTGTGTCACTTATAAATGCCCGTTTTCGCTTTTACTAAAGAAATGTCATATTTAAATAATATTACAATTCATTAATAAAATATAAGTCAACAAAAAAAGCATAACTAGTATTTCTACTAACTATGCTTAAGCAATAAATTAAATATTATTTGCTAAACGATATGCTGCCCTATTAGCTTCTAAAACCTTACCTTGAGTAAAACTATCACCAATATTATATATTTCTTTTGCGACATTATTAGTCAATGCTTCAACATATAAAGCATCATCACAACGACCACCCATAGCTAATACTACTAAATCCGCATCCAAAGTACCATCTTTTGTTTCCGGACCTAATTTCTTTTCTAATGGGTTACCAATATTATCTGGTAAAATTGGTTGCCATGTATTATAAGGGTTAGGACGACCCTTAGAAACATTTTGCGTATAATTTACTTTACCTTTTTCAAAAGAAGTAACTTTTGCACAATTTAATAATTCAATATTAGCTTTACGCATATAATGTAATAAATGTCCACGATTCGCCGTACATACACCATCCATAAAGAATTTAACCATTTCCACTACTTTAACTTCTTTTTGATGTTCAAAATGTAACCAGTATGCTGTTTCACAACCTACAACACCACCACCACACACAACAATCTTTTTCGCATCTTTCATTAATGAAGGATCATTTAATAGATCTGTTGCTTGAACATAATTAATTTGATCTAAGCCCTTAATTGGCGGACAAGCATTTTTTGCCCCATTCGCAAACACTACGGCATCATATTCATTCTTCTTTAACCAAGCTAAATCGACACTCGTATTTAGTTTTAAAGTTAAATTACCTTCTTTAACACCTTCTTTAACGATGACATTTAACCAATCTAAATAATTCTTAAAATCAAATTTAATTGCCGGAACACTACCAGGGATTACTTTACCCCCAATCTTATCACTCTTTTCAATTAAATCAACTTTATGACCACGTTTTGCGGCATTAGTTGCGAATACTACACCAGCTGGTCCACTACCAATAACCGCAATACGTTTACTCTTTTCTGCCATATGAAGATCAGTAGACATCACTTCTTCAAATCCGGTACGTGCATTAACGGCACATTGAATATGACCACCTTCCACAAATTCATTAACACAACCTTCTTGACAACCAATACACGGAATAATCTTATCCACTTCATTAGCGAAAGCTTTATTACACCAATCCGGATCAGCTAATAAAGGACGACCTAACATAACCATATCACAATAGCCATCACGAATAGCCTTTTCACTTACATCTGGATAACCTAATTTACCAACTGCCACTACTGGCACTTCCACACCGGCATTAGACTTCACATTTCGCTTAGCGAAATGTTCTTTCACAATCTTCGCTACATCTAAGAAACAACCAGCCGGCATTCCAGCTGGTGGATGTGGTAACCACCAGTTGTCGTAACAACCAATATCTACATCAAACACATCAACACCCGCTTTAACTAAATTTTCCATATAGTTTAAAGTTTCTTCAATACTCCGTCCATTCTTAAATTTCTTTAAAGAAGGAACATCATCCATCAAATCTTCACCATAAGTTTCATTTAAAGCTAAAGTTAAATCAATACGATACATAATCGGATAACTATCTCCCACCCGATTACGAATTTCTTTTACCATATCAATACCAAAACGTTGAATATCCGCATATTTACCTAATACTCGATGATTAAAAGCCTTATTAGTTAATTGTTCCAACAAATAACCTTCATGACCATGTAAATAAACGCCATCAATGCCACAAGCTTTCGCATCGGCACTAGCTTGACCCGCATTTTTAATAATCTTATTTAATTTACGATCACTTAAACGCATACAAGGTAATTCAGGAATATAGAAATTCGGATTAAATGAAGCCGAAACTGGGAACTTATGCTGTTGAACTAAACAAGTAGGCGGACCCACTC